>NZ_JAIZRY010000006.1:0-467928 GCF_020420125.1 Burkholderia sp. AU30280 | reverse complement strand
CCGACGAAGCCGACGAAGCCGACGAAGCCGACGAAGCCGACGAAGCCGACGAAGCCGACGAAGCCGACGAAGCCGACGAAGCCGACGAAGCCGACGAAGCCGACGAAGCCGACGAAGCCGACGAAGCCGACGAAGCGACATCGGTCGTTGCGGCCGGTTCCGCGAAATGCGTGATCGCCGCGTGGAGATTGGTCGCAGCGACACGCGCGAGCGGCGGCAGCGTGTCGGTCGGCGGGAGCGAGAGCGTCACGTCGACCGGGTAGCCGCCCTGGTCGAGGATGTCGGCCATCTCGTCGAGCGTCGCGGCGATCGGTGTGGCGTATGCGTCGGGCAGGCGCGCGTCCGGTTCGCGATCGGCCAGCGCGACGCCAACGAGCAGCGCGGTGCTCGATGCCACGGCCTGCCGCAACGCCGCGAAGTCGGCGGCGGACGACGAGCCTTCGAGTTTCGACAGCTTGAGCCAGGTGAGCAGTTGCTTGTCGCCTTCATGCAGGCTGGCGTCGAATGCGTCGCGCGCCGCATCGTCGCCGCGCAGCCGCTGCGCGGCAAGCCGCAAGCGCTTCGCGAGTTGCGCGTGCGCGAGCTTGCGCGGCGACGGTGCGATCAGCAGGTTGACGACGATCGCGACACCGACCGGGATCGCGATCGTCAGCCAGATGTACAGCAGCGCGCGCGTCGCAGCTTCGCCGAACGGTGCGAGGCCGAGCTGGTCGAGCCCGAAGCCGACGATCATCGCGAGGATCGCGCCGACCGGGCGCAGCTTGCTGGCCGACGTCAGGTACAGGAGGCCGACCGACAGCACGGCCATGCACGCGACGCGCAGGATCGAATAGTCGATGCTGAAGATCGCGATGCCGAGCACGAGCCCGATCACGATCGTGACGATTACCAGCAGCGCGGCCGCGAGCACGACGCTCGTCACGCGGTCGGCACGGATCATGAAGAACACGACGTACGCGGACAGCGCGGCTTCGGGCGTGCCGTAGGCGGCCGTCACGAGCGCGGTCAGCGCGCAGATCAGCGCAACCCGCACGGCAATCGACATGCGCCCCGGAAACGGCGCGAGCAGTCGCAGGACTTCGCGCGGGCCCGGCGAGCGAACCTCAGCGGCAGGCAGTGCCATGCCGGACCTCGACGATCGCACTGGCGCCGACGCGCACGAGCGTGCCGTCGGGTTCGTCGAGCTTCACGCGTACGGGGAAGCGCTGCGCGACGTGCACCCAGTTCACCGAGTTCTGCACGATCGGCAGCGTGCGCGGCAGGTTGATGCGGGCGCTGTCGGCGATGCCTGCACCGATGCCGACGACCTTGCCCGTCAGCGGGCGGCTGCGGTCGATCATCGAATAGACGGTCGCGCAGTCGCCGACCGCGATGCGGCTCAGCGACGTCTCGCGGAAGTTGCCGACGGCGAACCATTCGCTCGCGTCGATCAGCGTGAAGATCGACTGGTTCGGCGCAAGGGTTTCGCCGGCGAGCACGCTCAGGCCCGTCACGAGGCCATCGTGCGGCGCGCGCACGACGGTGTCTTCGAGCGCGTGCTGCGCGCGGGCCAGCGCGGCCTCGCGCGCATGCAGCGTCGCGATCGCGTCGGCCTCGTCGCCGATCGTCTGCGCGGACGCGCGCTGCTGTTCCTGTGCCTGTGTGAGCGACACGGCCGCGTCGTGCTGGCGGACCTTCGCCTGGTCGAACTGTTGCGCACTGACGTAGCCCTGCGCGGCGAGCGGTGCGAGCCGGTTCACGTCGCGCGTCGCAAGGTCGTGATTCTGCGTCGCGCGCTTGACCTGCTCGGCCGCCACGGCCGCGTTCGAGCGCTCGCCGATCAGCGAACGGCGGCGCGTGTCGAGCGATGCGCGCGCGAGCTCGAGGTCGGCCTGCGCCTGCGCAACCGTCAACCGGTACGGCACCGGATCGATGACATACAGCAGGTCGCCCTTCGCGACGCGCTGGTTTTCATGCACGGCGAGCTGCACGATGCGGCCGCCGACCGGCGACGCGACGTGCACGACGTCCGCGTCGATCGATGCGTCGTCGGTGGACGGATAGGCCGTCGTGCGGTGGTACGCGTACACGAGTGCCGCGATGCCGAGTGCGACGATCGCCACGCCGATCACGCGGCCTTTGATGGAGGGGCGGGCGATGCCGGCGGCCTTCATGCGAACGGCCCCGTGCCGGTGAGCCACACGATTACCGCGACCATGAGCCCGATCGCGGTGCAGACGGCAAGCTGGTAGGGCACCGTGGCAGCCCAGCCGGTCGCGACGAAGACGCGGTGCGCGACGATCGCGCCGACGACACCGACGATCGCGCTGACGAGCCAAAGCGGGAAATACGCGCCGAACAGGACGTACGACGGAGCGCCGCGCGATGCGCAGCCCGCGAGCGGCAGGGCTGGCGCCAGGACGGCGGCGACGCGCAAGGGCGCGCGCGGCGTTGTTTTTCTCATGGTGTGACGAGCTCGACGTTGGGGGTGGATGCCGGGCGCGGCGCAATGCGGATCGTCGCCGCGACGACGATTCCAAGATACGGAGCCGATAATAAATCAGCGCGATGCGGACCGCCAGCCACCCGCCCGCCCGGCGCACCGTGTGGGGATTGTTGGTCTGGGGCGCGCGTGCGCACGTTCGGCACTGCATTGCTGCGATGATGGTCGGCCCGTCGCGATTCTGCCAGTGGAAGCTCGCGTAGGGTTGCCGACGGGATGTAAAGGATCGTCAGACGAACGGAGGGTGGCTGATTTGTCGTGTCGACAGCGCGGAATCGGTGCGGAAACGGCCGATTGCCGTTCGAACACGCAGGAATGTGGTCGATCCGGCAGATCGGGGGGATGTTGACGAGCAGGGCGGCCGGATTGCGTGTGTGGCGCGGCAGCGTGTCGCGATCGATGACGCAGATCTGCGGCGGACGTACGGCCTGAACCGTATGCTCACCCACGAGAGTGACGACGCGCAGTGCCATCGACTCTGCATGGCGTCGCGCGGTGCCTGCGGGCAAGACGCGGATATTCGCGTCGATCATCCAGCCGCCGTTCTCGACATGGTTGATCCGGATGCGCAAGCGCAGCGTGCGCTGCATCTCGGTAACGAGGGGCTTCGGGAAAGCGTCAACGTCGCTCGCGTCGGGCGGGCCGATGCAGCCGCGGTCAAGTGTGGCGGCGCGCGGCGTCGAAGCCAGGCCGGCGGCCGGTCGTCAAAGTCGCGATCTGTGTACCATCGCACGTATGGCGCGACGCGCGGCACGGAGCCTCTCGGCCTCGTGCGATACGCGACGCGGAAGCGGTATCGGCATCGCAACGAAGGTGAGCGTTCCATGCGAAGTTTCTTTGTCCGGTTCATTGCAATCGGCGTGTTGTTCCATCTGTACGTCGGGATTCGGATCATTCCCGATGCGTTCGCGTCGCCGGTCGCGCGCACGATCGCGGCGCTCGTGCTGGCGAGCTTCGTCGTGCTGATCCCGGTCGGCATGTTCTCGCGGCGCTTCGACGAAGGCTGGGCCGCGACGCTGGCCGGCTGGGCCGGCTCGCTCGTGATGGGCTTCTTCTCGTCGCTGCTCCTGCTGACGTTCCTCCGCGAATTCGTGCTGCTCGGCGTGTTCGGATGGCGGCATCTCGGGCATGACGGCGCGTGGCCCGGCGCCGCGACCGACACGGCGCTCGGCGTGCTGGCCGGTGCCGTGCTCGTCACCGCGATCGGGTTCGTCGGTGCGCGCCGCACGGCCGCGGTCAAGCGCGTGTCGATTCCGGTCGCGGGGCTGCCGGCCGGGCTCGACGGGCTGACGATCGTGCAACTGTCCGACATCCACGTCGGGCCGACGATCAAGCGGCCGTACGTCGAACGGATCGTGCGCGCGGTCAACGCGCTCGATGCCGACCTCGTCGTCGTGACGGGCGACGTGGTCGACGGCTCGGTCCAGCGCCTGCGCGAACACACGGCGCCGCTCGGCCGCATGGAGTCGCGGCACGGCACCTTCCTGGTGACGGGCAACCACGAGTATTACGCGGGCGCGCATGCGTGGATCGACGAATTCCGGCGCATCGGGCTGACGGTGCTGCTCAACGAGCACGTGCTGATCGAGCATGACGGTGCACACGCGGTGCTCGCGGGCGTCACCGATTTCACGGCGGGCGGGTTCGATCCCGCCCATCGCAGCGACCCCGTTCAGGCGCTGGCGGGTGCGCCGCGCGACGTCGGCACGAAGATCCTGCTCGCGCACCAGCCGCGCAGCGCGGAAGCGGCGAATCGCGCCGGCTTTACCGTGCAGTTGTCGGGGCATACGCACGGCGGCCAGTTCCTGCCATGGCCGCCGTTCGTGCGGCTGCAGCAGCCGGTGATCGGCGGGCTGAGCCGCTTCGGCGACCTGTGGCTCTACACGAGCCGCGGCACCGGATACTGGGGGCCGCCGAACCGCTTCGGCGTGCCGTCCGAGATCACGCTGATCCGGCTGACGCGCGGCGGGTAGGGCCGGCCGGCAGGGCGGAAGAAAGCGGCCCCCTCGGCAAGGCAGGCTGCGACACGCCGCGATGATGGCGTGATGCGCGTACCCGCTTCGCGGGCCGCGGCGGATTCCTTTCACCAGCGAATGACAGCGCATGGCAGCGGGCGACGCCGTTGGCTAGTATGCAGGCATGCACCGTTCGCTCCGTTCTTCGCCCGCTTCCCTCGACATGTCGACGCCCGATCTCTTCGCTGACACGCCCGCGCCCGACGTGGACTGGTACCCGGCTTGGCTGGCGCCGTCCGATGCCGATCGCGCGCTGACCGCGTTGATCGGCGAGGTCGCGTGGCAACAGGACACGATCCGCACGCCGCGCGGACGCATTCCGTTGCCGCGGCTGACCGCATGGCAGGGCGAGCCGGATGCCGTCTACGTCTACTCGGGGATCCGCAACGTGCCGGCGCCGTGGACGCCGGCCGTGCTCGACCTGAAGCGCGCGGTCGAGGCGACGTGCCGCGCGCGTTTCAACAGCGTGCTGCTCAATCGCTACCGCAACGGGCTGGACAGCCTCGGCTGGCATGCGGACAACGAGCCCGAGCTTGGCGATGCGCCGGTGATCGCATCGGTGAGCCTCGGTGCGATGCGCGTGTTCGACCTTCGCCATCGCCAGACGGGTGTCACGCATGCGTATCGCCTCGAGCATGGCAGCCTGCTCGTGATGCGTGGCCGCACACAGGCCGAGTGGCAGCATCGCGTGCCGAAGGCGCCGGGCGTGCAGGGCGAGCGCGTGAACCTGACGTTCCGCTACGTGATGCCGGCCGGCACGGGCCGGTAAGCCCCTCGTCATCGAGGTACCGGGAGCATCGGGCGCTTCGCGCCCCGTTTTACGGTTCACAGGCAACCGAGGCAGGCAAGCGGTCGCATGTGCGGCACGTTGCCGCATGACCACTGCGCCGTGCGTGCTGAATTGGCGCTGAGGCCCGTGCCATATGGGCTGCAGGTAAATTTCATCGACCGGTCGGTTCCGATAGATGAGTGAAACCTCTGATGGTGCGTCGCAACAATCCTTGACTACACTGCCGAATGGCAGAAGCGCGTCGCATCCCGGCGCGATCCTTTCGACATGCCCCAAGCGTTGCCGACGCGGTGCGCAAGGGGGCAGGAGCAAAACGCGTGACTGTATTCGACCCTTCCTTCGAACCCTCGCTGCACGTCTTTGAACAAGACGGCGGATGGCAATGGGCGCTGACGGTGAAGCGGGCGACCGGTGTCGGCGTGAAAGTCGTCGCGTTCAGCCGGGAAGGCTTTCGCGGCGAAGCCGAGGCCTACGCCGCCGGCCAGCTTGCCCGCGCCGAGTATGACGCCGCCGTGACGGCCTGACGCCGTCGCGTCGATTCCGCCCGAGGATCGTCTTCACTGTTCACCGCCCGCCGCCGGGCGGTTTTTTCCAATCTTTTTTCAGTTTTCCGCTTGCCCACGCGTCGTGCTGCACGACGCGCGACAGCGCATGCGGCGTTCCTGCGCGCCGATTCGTCCGCGCTCGCCGCGCCAAATGGTCCGTACCATTCGACACGTGTGTGCCATACGCCGCGCTTAACGTCCCTGCACGGCGCCCGTCGCGCCGGCGATGCGGCTTCGCGCCGCGATTTGAACGCCGGACGCCGGACGCCGACCCATCGACAAGAATGCAGGTCATGTGCGACGACAGAACCGACTACAACCGCCATGCGCGTGGCGGATCGCGCACGGCGCGGGCGCCGGAACGGGGATTCACGCTGATCGAGGTGCTGATCGCGCTGGCGATCGTCGCCGTGGCGCTGGGCGCCGTGATGCGCGCGATCGGCGCGCTCGCGTCGGATACCGACATGGCGCGTATGCGCCTGCTCGCGTTATGGAGCGCCGACAACGCGCTCGGCGAGATCCGCATCGCCTCGACCTGGCCGTCCGTCGGCACCAACACGTTTGCATGTCCGCAGGGCCGCTACCGCTTCGTATGCCGCCAGTCGGTGGCCGCGCTGCCGAGCCCGCTCGTGCGTCGCGTGACGGTGAGCGTGTATCCGTCCGCATCGAGCCGCAACGTGCTCGCCGAAGTCGTCACTGTGATTCAGAATGAAGCGCGCCGCTGACCCGCGCGCGGTGGCGCGTGACCGTGCCCGCGGCTTCACGCTGATCGAGATGCTGGTCGCGATCGCGCTGCTCGCCGTGATCGCGCTGCTGTCGTGGCGCGGCCTCGATGCGACGATCCGCGGCCGCGACGATATCGCGTCGAATCTGGCGCAAACGCGTCTGCTCGGCCGCTACTTCTCCCAACTGCAGTTCGACCTGACGAACCTCGTCACGCCCGACGAAGTGTTCGGGCCGCCGCTGCGCATCCGCCCGGGCGAACTCGTGATGGTGCGCCATCTTGGCGTCGGCGGCGGGCCGACGCAGATGCAGGTGGTGCGCTACCAGCTCAACGGGCGCGAGCTCGTGCGCAGTGCGTCGCAGCCGCTCGCGTCGCTGGCCGAGGTGGACGACGCGCTGCATCACATGGACGCGTTTGTGCGCGTGGTGGTCAGCAACGATGCGCGTTCGATGCAGCTTTCCGTGTGGATTCCGCCTGGCGGATGGACGACGAGGCAGGCCGACATCGAACAGTCCTATGCGCAATTTCTCGCGCAGCACGGCATCAGCAACTTCACGTCGATCGGCGTGCCGGTGCCGCGCGGGGTCCGCTTCTCGGTGACGATGGGCGCGCCGGCGGTCGAATACGTGCGGACGATTCCGATCGGCCAGTGACGGCGGCGTGCGCTGCCCCGGCACGGCATGTGTTCCGTCCCCCGGACAAAATGGTCCGTAACTTTCGTCATACGTCTGTTATTGCCCGTCCGTTAGTCTCGTGACGAGCACGGCTGCCGCGACCGGTTCCATCGAACCGGATCGGCGGCGGCATCGGCAAACGGGAAGGGGGCGAACGTGACGGTCGAGCACCGGCATGAGGCACACGCGGGGGCGTCGGGACTCGACGCGCGTGGAGAACGGCAATCGGCGGCGATCCTGAGCCGCGCACAAAACTGGCACAGCGCCGGGCGATTCGACGACGCCGCGCGCGAATATCTCGCGGTGCTCGAGAAGGAGCCGGACAATCCCCAGGCATTGCACCTGTACGGCATCCTGCAGTTCCAGCGCGGTGCGGCGGACGATGCCGAAGCGTTGCTGCGCCAGTCGATCGCGATCGCACCCGGCACGCGCGTGCTGTCGGATCTCGGCGCGATCGCCGGCGAGCGCGGCCGCGTCGGCGAGGCGCTCGAGCATTTCGCGGCCGCGCTGCGAACGACGCCCGACGACGTGCAGACGCTCGTGCGCCGCGGCAACACGCTGCTCGGGCTGCGCCGCCATGACGACGCGCTGGCGTCGTTCGACCGAGCGCTCGCGGTATCGCCGCTGGTGCTCGATGCGCTGTGCAATCGCGGCAGCGCGCTGCGTGCGCTGCGTCGCTTCGACGAGGCGCTCGATACCTACGATCGCGCGCTGATGGTCGACCCGCGTTCCCTTGAATCGTGGTTCAACCGCGGCCTCGTACTGCGCGAGATGCAGCGGCCGGCCGATGCGCTGCAGTGCTTCGAGCGCGCCAACGCGATCCGGCCCGGCATGGCCGCGATCATGGCCGAGCGCGGCCGCACGCTGATCGATCTCGATCGGCCGGGCGAGGCGCTCGACGCATTCAACGAAGCGATCGCGGCCGATCCCGGGCGGATCGACGTGCTGTACAACAGCGCGGTCGCGCTCGAGCGGCTCGGCCGCGCGGACGAAGCGCTCGCCCGCTGCGAGCGCGTGCTGGGTCTCGATCCGGACCATGTCCGCGCCCATGCGAGCCGCGGCAACGCGTTGCTGCAGCTCAAGCGCCACGACGATGCGCTGGCTGCCTATGCGCGTGCGCTGGCGCTCGATCCGCACTCGGCGGAGACCTTGTGCAATCGCGGCACCGCGTTGCGTTACCTGAAGCGTTACGACGAAGCGCTGGCAAGCTACGACGCCGCGCTTGCGCGCGACGCGCGGTTCGCCGAAGCGTGGACCAACCGCAGCAGCGTGCTGCAGGACCTGCATCGCTACGACGAAGCGATGGCGTCGCTCGACCGCGCGCTCGCGCTGCGCCCCGATCACGCGACGAACTGGCTCAACTGCGGCAACCTCCATTTCGAAACGGCGCGCACGGACGATGCGCTTGCCGCGTACGACCGCGCGATCGCGCTGCAACCCGACTACGCCGAAGCGCATTTCGCGCGCGCGTCGCTGTATCTGATCGACGGCGATTTCGCGCGCGGCTGGCCCGAGTACGAATGGCGGCTGCGCGATGCACAGCTTGCGCGGCACTACCGGCCGTTCGTGCAGCCGGCGTGGCAGGGCGACACGCCGCTCGACGGCCTGACGGTGCTGATTCACGCGGAGCAGGGGTTCGGCGACACGCTGCAGTTCTGCCGCTATGTGCCCCTGGTGGCGGAACGTGGCGCGCGGGTCGTGTTCGAGGTGCAGCCGCAGTTGCGCGCGCTGATGGCGTCGCTGCCTGGCACGGCCCATGTGATCGCGCGCGGCGACCCGTTGCCGGCGTTCGACTGCCAGACGCCGTTGTTGAGCCTGCCGCATGCGTTTCGCACGGAAGAAGCCACGATTCCGCAACCGGGCCCTTATCTGCATGCCGACCCGCAGCGCACGCGCCAGTGGGAAGCGCTGCTCGGCGAGCGTCGGCGGCCGCGGATCGGGATCGCATGGGCAGGCAACCCGGGGCACCGGAACGATCACAACCGGTCGATCGATTTCTTGCGGCTCGCGCCGCTGTTCGATCTCGACGTCGACTGGATCAGTCTGCAGACGCCCGTGCGCGAACGCGACGCGGCGCTGCTCGCGGCCGCGCCGGTGCTTCGCGTCGACGACGAACTAGGAGACTTCGCGGACACGGCCGCGCTGATCGGCGCGCTGGATCTCGTGATTGCGGTCGATTCCGCCGTCGCGCATCTGGCGGGTGCGCTGGGCCACGCGGTCTGGGTGCTGCTGCCCGATCCGGCGGAGTGGCGCTGGATGCGTACGCGCGGCGACAGCCCGTGGTATCCGTCCGCGCGGCTGTTCCGGCAGGCGGCGCCGGGTGACTGGACGGGCGCGATCGAGGCGGTGTGTGCCGCGATCGAGCCGATGACACGTTAGACACGATACGCGATACCAACAGCGACAAGTGGGGGCCACACGATGACACCGAACGGGGAAGGGACGACACTCGCGAGCGCGCCGGTCGCGCCGGATCGCCGTCCGCCCGATACCGCGCAACTCGAACGGCTGCTCTTGCGCGCGCGCAAGGCGCACCACGAGGGCGCGCTGCAGCATGCGGAACACGCTTATACCGAATTGCTGACGCTCGATCCCGAGCATCCGGAGGCGCTGCACCTGCTCGGCGCGGTGCGCTTCCAGCAAGGGCGGCTCGGCGATGCCGAGCCGCTGATGCGGCGCTCGATCGAGCATCGGCCGGTGCCGCTTGCGCTGGCGAATTACGCGGCGGTGCTGACCGGGCTCGGGCGGGAGCACGACGCGCTCGCGCGTCTCGACGAGGCACTCGCGATCAACCCGGTTCATCAGCGCGTGCTGTTTCAGCGCGCGGGCCTGCTCGGGCAACTCGCCCGGTACGACGACGCTTGTGCGGTCTACGATCGGCTGCTCGAGCTGACGCCCGGTTTTGCCGACGGCTATGTGAAGCGCAGCGACATGCTGCGCGCGCTCGGCCGTCATGACGAAGCGCTTTCCGATTGCGATCGATCGATCGCGCTGGCCGGGCGTTCGTTCGATGCGATGCGCGGGCGCGGCCTCGCGCTGCGCGAACTCGGCCGCTTCCGCGAAGCGGTCGACAGCTATGGCCACGCGCTCGCGCAGACGCCCGGCAGCGCCGAAGTGCTGTTCCTGCGCGGTGTCGCGTATCTCGATCTGCACGATCCCGAGCACGCGCTCGCGGATTTCAATGCGGCGATCGCGGCGAGCCCGACTTTCATCGATGCGATCTTCAACAGCTCGATCGCGCTCGAGCAGCTCGGCCGGCACGACGAAGCGCTCGTGCGCTGCGACCGCGTGCTCGCGATCGATCCGCGCCATGCGCGGGCGCTGGCGAACCGCGGCAACGCGGCCAGCCACCTGGAACGTTATCGCGACGCGGCCGACAGCTATGCGCGTGCGCTCGACGCGGAGCCGCGCAGCACCGGTGTGCTGTGCAACTACGCGAGCGCGCTGATGCGCATCGAACGTCACGACGATGCGCGCGACATGTGCGACCGTGCGCTCGCGCTCGATGCGGGCTACGTGCCTGCGTGGTTCATGCGCGGCCGGGTGCAGCTCGAGACGCACCGCTACGAGGCCGCGCTCGACGATTTCGCGCGGGTGATCGACGCGACACCGCGCGACAAGCTCGCGCATTTTCATAAAGCCAACGCCCTGCGTGCGCTGCGGCAGCACGACGCCGCACGCCAGGCTTATGCGGACGCGATCGAGATCGATCCCGATTACGTGCTCGCGCACTGCATGCGCGCGTTCCTGTGCCTGTCGATCGGCGATTTCGAGGCGGGGTGGGCCGAGTATGAATGGCGTTGGCGCGATACGCAGCTCGATGCAAGCCGGCGCACGTTCGCGCAGCCGCGCTGGACACACGGGATGCCGCTCGACGGCAAGACGATCCTGCTGTACCCGGAACAGGGGCTCGGCGACACGCTGCAGTTCTGCCGCTATGTCCCCCTCGTGAAAGCGCTCGGCGCACGCGTCGTGCTCGAAGCGCCGGTCGAACTGAAGGCGCTGTTCGCGACGCTCGACGGCGTCGATACGCTCGTCGCGCGCGGCGAGCCGCTGCCGCCGTTCGACCTGCATTGCCCGCTGCTGAGCCTGGCGCTCGAATTCCGCACGGACCTGGCGTCGATTCCCGCCGGCGTGCCGTATCTCGCTGCCGACCCCGTGCGTGTCGCGCAGTGGCGCGAACGGCTCGGCACGGCCACGCGGCCGCGCATCGGCGTCGTTTGGTCCGGCAACCCGCTGCACCTGAACGACCGCAACCGCTCGATGACGCTCGCGGATCTGCTGCCGCTGTTCGACGACCGTTACGAGTGGATCAGCCTTCAGAAAGTGGTTCGCGACGAGGATCGCCCGGTACTCGACGCGAGCGCGGTGCGCTTCGTCGGCGACGATCTTGCGGACTTCGCCGATACGGCGGCGCTGACTGCGCTGATGGACGGCATCGTCAGCGTCGATACATCCGTCGCGCACCTCGCCGGCGCGCTTGGCCGCCCGCTTGCGCTGATGATTCCGCATACGCCCGATTTCCGCTGGTTGATCGATCGGGACGACAGCCCGTGGTATCCGTCCGCGTGCCTGTTCCGCCAGCCGGAGGGCGGGCAGTGGGCACCTGTCGTCGAGCGGATCGCAGCCGAGTTGCCGACGCTCGTCGGCGGAGGCGCGCGATGAGTGCGCGCCGCGAGGCCGCGTCGATGGCGAGCGCCATACCGGGCGCCGCGGCCATGCCGCTGCATGCGGTGCTCGCCGATGCGTTGCGCCAGGCGCGCGCGCGTCTCGAACAGCGCGACTTCGCGGGGGCCGGGCGACTCTACGAAGGCGTGCTGACGATGGCGCCCGATCATGTCGAGGCGCTGCACCTGCTGGGCCTCGTGCACCTGGAGCTCGGCGATCCCGCGCGGGCCGAGCCGCTGATCGCGCGGTCGATGAAGTTCGGATTGAGCCAGCCGTGGAATCTGGCGAACCACGCGGCGGCGCTGACCGGTGTCGGCCGTCATCGCGACGCGCTCGCGCTCGCCGATCGCGCACTCGCGGCCGATCCGGACCATGCGCCGTCGCATGCGGCGCGCGGCGATGCGCTGCTCGCGCTCGGGCAATACGACGCGGCATTGGCGGCCTACGATCGGGCGCTCGTGCGGGAACCGGCTCATGTCGCGGCGTGGCGCAAGCGTGGCGAGACGTTGCGCCGGCTCGAGCGGCCCGCCGATGCGCTGATCAGCGTCGAGCGCGCGTTGCGGCTCGACCCGGGCGATGCGGCCGCGAACATCGAACGCGGGCATGCGTTGCGTGCACTCGGCCATCGCGAGCAGGCGTTGCACAGCTATCAGCTCGCGATGGTCGTGCGTGGCAAGACGCCCGAGCTCGTCTACGCGTGCGGCGTCGTGATGACCGAACTCGGCCGCCCGGCCGACGCGCTCGCGTGTCTCGACGAAGGCCTCGCACGACACCCGAAAGACGAGCAGTTGCTGTACGCGAGTTGCGTCGCGCTGGATCTGCTGCACGCGCGCGACGAATTGCTGAAGCGCTGCGACCGGCTCCTTGCGCTGGATCGCGGTAACGTCGCGGCGTGGGTGGGGCGCGGCAATGCGCTGCTCGGGCTCGAACGTCACGCGGATGCTGCGGAGGCCTACGCGCAAGCGCTGGCGCGCAATCCCGACGATATCGACGCGCGCCGCAACCGCGCGGCTGCGCTGCGTGCGCTCGGCCGGTTCGACGACGCGCTCGCCGATTACGACGCGGCGCTGGCGCTGACGGGCCCGCATGCGGAGCTGCATTACAACCGCGCGCTCGCGTTGCAGCAGCTCGGCCGCTACGACGAGGCGCTCGCGAGCCATGCGGCAGCGGCGGCCGCACCGGCGGAATCCGTGCAGGCATTGTTCACGCGTGCGCTCGCGCGCCAGCATCTCGGCGACGACGATGCGGCGCTGGCGGATTATGCCGATGCATGCCGGCGCGAGCCGAACCACGGCGCCGCGCGCCGTTCGGAGGCGTTCTGCCGGCTGCTGACGGGCGATTTCGACGCGGGCTGGCGGCTGCACGAGGCGCGCTGGGATGCGGCCGACGTGATGCTGCACCGGCGTCATGCGGACCGGCCGCCGTGGACCGGCGACGAGCCGCTCGCGGGCCGCACGCTGCTGCTGCATGCGGAGCAGGGTTACGGCGACACGCTGCAGTTCTGCCGCTACGCGAACCTGGCGCACGATGCGGGCGCGACGGTGATCGTCGACGCGCCGGCCGCGCTCGGCGAACTGCTCGGCACGCTGCGCGGCGTGAGCCGGATCGTCACCGAAGGGCAGCCGATGCCGGCGTTCGACCTGCAGTGTCCGCTGATGAGCCTGCCGTACGCGTTTCGCACGACGCTGGCTACGGTGCCGGCCGACGTACCGTACCTGCGTGCCGATGCGCGACGGCGCGACGCGTGGGCACAACATCTCGACGCGATGTCGCCGCCCGGCCGGTTGCGAATCGGGCTCGTATGGTCAGGCAACCCGCGCCACGCGAACGACGAAAACCGTTCGATACCGTTTGCCGCGCTCCTACCGCTTGTTGCAGCGCACGACGCGACGTTCGTGAGCCTGCAACCGCAGATACGCGCACGCGACGCCGACGCGTTTGCCGCGAGCGGCGTGCTGTCGTTCGCGGACACGCTCACGGATTTCGCCGAAACGGCTGCGCTGGTCGACACGCTGGATCTCGTGATCAGCGTCGACACGTCGGTTGCGCACCTCGCTGGCGCGCTCGGGCGGCCCGTCTGGCTGCTGCTGCCGCGCGTACCGGATTGGCGCTGGTTGCTCGAGCGCGACGACTGTCCGTGGTATCCGTCCGCGCGGCTGTTCCGGCAAGCGCGGCCCGGAGACTGGCCGGCCGTGATCGGCCGGGTGGCCGACGCGCTCGGTACGGTGCGCCGCACGCCCTCTGTGGCAGCGTGACCGGCTTTCCATGACAAAAGCTACGGACCTTTTCGCGGCGGCCGGAATGGTCCGTAACAGTCGCCATGTCATTGCCATTCGCGCTTCGTATGGTCTTCGGATTCCAGCGGCCTGCTTCAGGCGCAACGACATGTACGGTGCCGGACCGGCGCCGCACGCAAATTCCTAGCATCGGGGTGGCAAGAATGGCAGCACGCGCACGTACGGAACGGCAACTTCGCGCAACGGCCTCGCGGTCGGTCCTGAAATCGGAGCTGAGCCCGCTTTACCGCGCGGTCGTGCTGATGCTCGCGGCGGGCGTAACTGCCCATGCGCATGCGGCGGGCATCATGAACCTCGGTCACGTGGCCGCGAGCCCGGCGGGCGGCGGCGCGGGCGGTGCCGGCGGCGTGCCGGGCATGCCGAATCTGGGCGTGTCGCCGCAGCAGGCGCTGCAGGCGAGCCAGCCGTCGATCCGCAACCTCGGCTATGCGGCGCACGCGATCGCCGCGCAGATCGCCGCGCAGCAGAATGCGGCGGCGGCCGCGGCAAAGCTGCCGTCGACCGTGCCGAACGGCCTGGCGCCGGGCGGGCTGCAGGTGGCGGCGGGCGCATCGGGCGATACGAACAATCCGGTGCTGTGGGTCAACGCGAACGCGCCGACGCAGAACGTCGACGCGAGCGGCCACGTGAACGTCGACGTGAAGCAGACCGGACAGAACGCGGTGCTGACGTGGGAGACGATGAACGTCGGCCGGCAGACGACGCTGAACTTCGATCAGTCGGGCGGCACGCAGACGAACGGCGCGAACAACTGGGCCGTGCTGAACCGGATCAACGATCCGAGCGGCAGGCCGAGCCAGATTCTGGGGAACATCACCGCGCAGGGGGCGGTGTATGTGATCAACCGGAACGGGGTGCTGTTTGGCGCTGGGTCGCAAGTGAACGTGCATTCGCTGGTGGCGTCGTCGCTCGACGTGCTGAACATGAACAACTACAACCAGACCCTGCAGAACCGGGTGCCGGTTGTGACGGACAGCAGTCTCGCGCAGGACGCGGCGGGGATCGTCGCGAGCAACAAGCAGTTCCTGAGTTTGCCGGCCGGGACGACGGGCGGGCTCGCGTATGCGGAATCGGGCAGTTCGGGCGGGTTGAACGGCAACAGCCGGCTTCCGAACGAGGTGCTCGGTCTGGGCAACCAGGTCAACCTTACCTCCGCGAGCCAGTATCAACCGTGGGGCGACGTCACGATCGAACAGGGCGCGTCGATTACCACGCACGCGAACGGAAACGCGAGCGACGGCGGCTTCGTGATGATCGCCGCACCGAACGTGACGAACGCAGGGCATATCAAGGCGACGGACGGGCAGGTGGTGCTGGCGGCCGGCGTCGGGGTAAGCCTGCGGCCCAACAGCGGCGCCACGACGAATCCGCAGGTGCTGCTGCCGGAACTGAGCGGAAAGATCACGCTGCTCGGCCCGAATGGCCAGATGACCGACATCACGCCGGCCGGTACGCTGACCAATACCGGCATCGTCGAGGCCGCGCGCGGCAATGTGAACCTGCTCGGCAGCCGCGTTGCGCAGAACGGCGTGGTGGGTGTGACGACGAGCGTCAATTCGCCCGGCACGATCACGATTTCCACGGTCGACGAATATTCTTCCAACAATCCGACCGGGGCGGCCTATCTCGGTCAATCGCTTCAGACGACGGACGGTACCGGTGGCGCCAACGACACGCACCGCGCCGGCCTGTTGAGCTTCGGCCCGGATTCGGTGACCACGGTGATGCCGGACGGCAATGGCCAGACGACGCCGTCGACGCCCGGCGCGACCTTCACGCCGGGCAGCATCGGCATGACGGCCGGCTCGGTGTGGTTCCAGGGCGGTTCGCTGATCGAGGCGCCCGGTTCGAAAGTATCTGTTGCGGCGCTGACGCCTTCGGCATCGGGCGCGCAAGCGCCGGCCGGCCAGACCGCCGTGCCAGGCCGGATTTATGTCGACACCGGCGCGACGATCGACGTGTCGGGCCTCGCGAACGTCGAGGTGCCGATCGGGCAGACGCTCGTGACGGTCGACCGCATCGGCCAGAACGAACTCGCCGATTCGCCGCTGCTGCGCAACGGCTTCCTGCTCGGGTACAAGAATCTCGTGTTCGACAGCACGCTGACGGGCACGCGCAGCGACGGCGTGCAATGGGTCGGCAGCCCGATCCTGAATCTGTCGGGTTATGTGAACCTGATTCCGCGCACGGTCGGCCAGTTGTTGACCAATGGCGGCTCGATCACGCTGTCGGGCAACGAGGTGATGACCGCGACCGGTTCGTCGATGAACCTCAATGGCGGCTACGTGCATTACGACGGCGGGATCGTCAATACGACACGGCTCGTCGACGCCAACGGCGCGCTCGTGCCGATCGGACAGGCAAGCCCGAACGACACCTACGTCGGCATTGCGGGGCAATTCGTCGAATCGCATCCGCGCTGGGGCGTGACGAAGACGTGGTACAACCCGCTGCTGACGATGGGCGGCTATCAGGGTGACTACATCGTCGGCGGGAACGCGGGCACGCTCGATATTTACGGGCTGCAGTCCACGGTGCTCGACGGCGACATCAGCGCGCAGGCGTTCGGCGGCGCGAAGCAGATGCAGGGCAACAGCCTGCCGAGCGGCGGGACGTTCAACCTCGGCGCCGATCCGAAGCTCGACGGCGCCGCGCTGGTGCACCTGACATCGAACAACAGTGACGTCGCGTCTGGCATGGCGGGCATGGTTGTGCTCCAGGACAATGCGCCGAAGCTCGCCGACATCGCGCCGGGATTCTCGATCGATACGCCGCTCGACAAGACGGCACTGCAGGCGCTGCCCGCGAACGATCCGCGCAACGTGCTCACGACCACCGTGGTACCGGTCGCGACGCTGAGCAACGGCGGTTTCGCGAACCTGAACGTCACCGAGGACAAGGTCGGCGGCAAGGGGGTAGTGGTTCCGCAGGGCACGCAGCTGAACCTGCAACCGGGTGGGTCCATTACCTTGTACAGCCCCGTGCCGGGTACCGACGTCAACGTGGCCGGGCGGTTGTCCGTGCCGTCGGGATCGATCTCGATCACGAGCGGTGGCAACGTGATCGTCGGCCCGCAGGGCGGGATCAGTGCGGCAGGGCAGTGGGTGAACAACGATGTGCAAGCGGCACCGGGCACGACACCCGGAAACAGCCAGTTCATCAACGGCGGCAGCATTACGCTGTCTGCGCTGCTTGGATCGAACGTCGTCGGCGGCGGGCTGTTCGGCGATACCTCGGGTTCGGTGCTGCTGCAGCCCGGTAGCGTACTGGACGTGTCGAGCGGCGGCGAACTGCTGTCGAACGGGCAGATGCTGATGCAGAACGGCGTGCCTGCCGGACGAGGCGGGAACGTGACGTTGCAGGCGTATTCCGCGACACCTTTGAAGCAGTTTGGCGCGTCGGACGGCGCGCCGACCCTGCCGACCGCACAGCCGACGGCCGGCACGATCGCACTGGGCGGCACGATCCTGAGCGAAGGGTTTTCGGGGGGAGGAACGCTGACGCTGCAGGCGCTCGGATTCCGGATCGGCGGTGCAGAGGCCGCAGCGTCGCCGTGGGATATCGACCTCCCGGAAACCTTCTTCGCGAGGCAGGGCTTTGGCAAGTATGTGCTGAATGCGTTCTACGACACGACGGTCGCACCCGGCGCGTCGGTTGCCGTCACGCAATTGAACCGTATTCCGGACATGCTCGCGCTTCAGCAGGCGGGCACGGGTGCGAACCTGTCGGCGGGGGGGCTGACCACGATTGGCCAGCTCGATGCCTATCACAGGCAGGCAACGAATCTTGTCCTGACGGCGGGCAACGATACGTCGTGGCGCAGCCCGGCCGGCGCGGCGCCCACCTATCCGGGCGTCACCGGCGCGGTCACGCTGTCGGAAGGAGCGTCGATTCACACGGACGCCGGCGCGAGCGTTGGCCTTGGCTCGCCGGCGCAGGTCACGGTACTCGGCTCGATCATTGCACCGGGCGGGTCGATCACGCTGAGCGCGGACGGGAACGGCACGTATGCACAGGCGGGCCAGTTCAACAGTGGTTTCAGAAGCTCGAGCCAGTCGGTGTGGCTCGGCGCGGACGCTTCACTGGACGTATCGGGTACGGCATTGGCCAATCCGCTCGCGGCGCCGGTCAAGATGGGTGGGACGACGGTTGTGCCGAACGCGGGGAAGGTGCTGCCAGGCGGTTCGGTGACGATGTCGAGCGATACGGGCTACGTGGTTGCGCAGGCAGGCTCGAAAATCGATGTGTCGGGTACCTCGGCGAATTTCGACCAGTTGCGGGCAAATGGGGGATACGCGTCGCAACCGGTCTGGGGCGATGCAGGATCGATCACGCTGTCGGCGGCGAACGGATTGTTTGCCGACGCAACGCTGGTGGGGCGTCCGGGCGCGACCCAGGCGCGCGGCGGCACGCTGACGATACTGCCGCATCAGAACGATGGCGCGAGCGGTACGGCGTTGGTCGTGCGGCAAGGCGGAACACTCGTGCCCACGGGGTTGACGCCCGGACAGGATTTCACGTCGGCGATCGATCCGACGACCGGGTTGCCGATCGGCCAGCCGAACGGTGTGCTGCAGTTTGCGGCGGACAGGTTGACCGGGTCCGGCATTGCGAACCTGGTGCTCGGTACGGCCACGCCGCCTGATCTGAACGGCGTGTCGCCGACACCGATTCTGTTCGCGGGCAACGTGACGTTGTCGCTGCCGGAGTCGGTGACTTTGAATGCGGGGCGACTTGCAGCCGTCGACATGGGACAGTTGTCGACGCTGCTGTCGACGCCGGTGCGCAAGCTTGACGGCACGATCGTGCCGGTCGTCAACACCGTGCTGGCACAGGCGCTGCAAGCGCCGCTCGGCGCGGCAGTGGAAATCGATGCGCCGTACGTCGCGTTGTCGGGGCCGATGATTCGGCCGTCGGCGCCAAAATTCACGCCGGTCCCGGCGTTGTCGAATGCGACGCTAACCGTGAACGCGTCGTTCATCGATCTGATGAATCAGGTTCAGCTCAACAATTTTGGCCGAGCGAACTTCACGAGCAGCGGCGACATCCGCTTGAGTTCGACGAACGTCAGCCAGACTCAGACACCGGGCCTGACGCCCGGCATGCTTTATACGCCGGGCGACCTGACCTTCAAGGCAGCCGATCTGTACCCGTCGACTGGCAGTACGTTCGTCGTCGATGCAGTTGGCCCGATCGATCCGGCAACCGGCAAACCGGCACCCACGACGGTCACGTTCGCGTCGAACGGCGCGTCGGGCACGCCGCTGTCCGCGGGCGGGACGTTGCTCGTGGACGCAACGCACATCGTGCAAGGCGGCACGGTGCGTGCGCCGTCCGGCACGCTCGTGTTCGGCGTCGGCGATCCGTCGAACGCGGCGACGCAGGCGCAATTCGGCGGGCTGCCGCTCGTTGCGACGGATTCGGTCAAGCTGGCAAGCGGGAGCGTGACGTCGGTCTCAAACCAGGGCACCGTGATTCCGTATGGCACGACGGTCGACGGGGTCGAGTGGCAGTTCAATCCTGTCGCCGGCAACACGACGCCCGACTTGACCGCGCCGCCCGCGAAATACGTGGGGGTGAACGCCGGCAACGTCGCGCTCGACAAGGGGGCGACGATCGACCTGTCGGGTGGCGGCGACCTGCAGGCGGCCGAATGGGTGCCGGGCACGGGCGGTACACGTGATGTGCTGTCGCAATACAACGTGAGCTACGCGGGCGGCAAGGGCGGGACGGCGGTGCCGGTCAATGCCGGAGCCGGCAACGTCTATGCGATCCTGCCGGGCAAGCAATCGCCGGTCGCGGCTTATGACCCGACGTTCGCGCAAACGGTGCAGCCTTCGACCAATGCGAACGGCACGGCAACGACCGCCACGGCGGCGCTCGGCGTCGCCCAGGCCGGTATGAACGATGCGGTCGGCAAGGCCGTGTATCTGTCGGGCGTACCGGGGCTGCCGGCCGGCTATTACACGCTGCTGCCGGGAAAGTACGCGACAGTGCCGGGCGCGTATCGCGTCACGGTGTCGAACATCGCAGGCAATGTCGCGCCGGGCGCGAGCCAGGTGTTGCCGGATGGCACGGTCGTGACGGGCGGCTATTTTGCCGATGCGCTGACGGGCAGCCGCAGCGCGACGCCGACGCTGTTCAACGTGCAATCAAACAGCGTGTGGCAGCAATATTCGCAGTACACGCTGACCGGCGCGAATGCGTACTTCACGAAACTCGCTTCGACCAAGGGCAACGTGACACCGCCGTTGCCGGTGGACGGTGGCCAACTGGTGCTGGCCGCAACCAAGGCGCTGACGCTCGGCGCGACACTGAATGCGTCCGCCGGCGCGGGCGGTGCGCCGGCCGAGGTCGACATCGCGTCGCAGGACATCCAGATCACTGGCAACGGTGCTGCGGCGCTGCCAGGTTATCTGCAGATCGGTAGCGATGCGCTTGATTCGCTGACCGCAGGCAGCCTGCTGATCGGCGGCACGCGTTCGGCGACGTCGAGCGGTGTCATGATCACGCCGATCGCGAATAGCGTCGTCGTGTCGAACGACGGGAGCACGCCGCTGAAGGGTCCCGAGATCCTGCTGGTCACAAAGACGGACGCCAGCAACGGCGATCCGGACGCAGCGAACGGATTGCGCGTCGACGCTGGTGCATCGATTGCCGCGCAGGGCGATTACCCGGCAGCCAAAGACCAGCCGATCACGATCGCCGGCGATGGCGCGCTGCTGCGCGTGTCCAACGGCGCGATGGTACCGCTCGCACGCACGGGTGGCACGGGCATCGGCCTGCTGACGGTTGGCGCGGGCGCGACGCTCGCGGGTGGCCAGGCGTTGCTGCTCGACTCGTCCGGCAACCTGAAGGTCGATCCATCTGCGGCGCTCTCCGCCAAGGCGATTACCGCCGACGGCTCGGCAATTACGTTCACGAACGCGAGCGGTAGCGCGGCGGCCGGCCTGCCGGGCTTCGTGGTCGATCCGGCCGGTCTCGCCCAGTTCGCGAACGCGCAGCAGGTGACGCTGCGCAGCTACGGCGCAATCGGTTTCATCGGCGACGTGAACGCGACATTCGGCAACAGCATCGATCTGAGCGCGGGCATGTTCACGAGCGATGGCGGGCACGTGACGCTGAATGCGCAGAAGGTCGCGTTCACGAACGAGATGGGTGCCACGCCCGGCACGACGACGGTCGGGAGTGGCACGCTGACGGTCAATGCGCAGGAGATCGACTTTGGCAGCGGCACGAAGACGGCGAGCGGTTTCGGCTCGGCGGCGATGAATGCGACCGGTGGCGTAGTCGGGCAAGGAACCGGAACATTCGACTTCGGTGCGCTGCCGGTGACGCTGAATGCGCCAGTCTACCTGGCGGATACGAGCTCGGCTGCCGCGGTGAAGACGACGGGGACGTTGACGCTCAATGGAGCGTCGGGTACGCCGCTGACGCGCGGCGCGGTTGGCGGCGCTTTGATCTTCATCGGCGGCACGGTTGCCGACAACGGCGCGACGATCAGCGCGCCGGCGGGCAACGTGACGCTCGAAGCGACGAGCGGCAACCTGACGATCGGCAGTGGATCGACGGTCAGTTCGGCGGGCGTATCGAAGCAGTTCTTCGACGTGATGCGTTACGCGCCGGCCGGGTCGATTACGCTGACGGCCGATGCCGGCACCGTTGACGTGCAGGCCGGCTCAACGCTTGATTTCTCGGGGGCCAGCGGCGGTGGCGCGGCAGGCAGCCTGTCGCTCTCGGCGCCGCAGCAGGTCGTGAACCTGAACGGCACGATCAAGGGCGCTGCGGCGAGCGGCTTTGCGGGCGGCTCGTTCTCGCTGAATACCGGTGGCGCGACCGACCTCGACGCGCTGTCGAAGACGCTCGCTTCCAGCGGCGTGAACCAGTCGATTGCGATCCGTACGAAGACGGGCAACCTGACGCTGTCGCAGGGCAACACGCTGAGCGCGAATTCGGTGCTGCTGACGGCCGATGGCGGATCGGGTAGCTCGGCCGATACGGCGAACGGCAACGTGAATGTGCTTGGGACGATCGACGCATCCGGCAAGGCGGGCGGTGCGATCGATCTGTATGGCCGCAACGGCGTGGATGTCGAAGGTGCGTTGCTGGCGCGCGGTTCGGACCCGCACCAGCGAGGCGGCAAAGTCAACATTGGCACGGCAGCGCTATTCGACCCGACGATCGTCGATGCAAATGGCGATTCGATCGCATACAACACGACTTACGGCTACGAGAATGTTCTGCGCGCGAATGCCGGCACGATTACGCTCGGCGCGAATGCGCTGATCGACGTGTCGGGTGGGACCGCCGGCGGTTTGTCGGGCGGCACGGTGAATTTCCGTGCGCCGCTGCTGATCGACAGCGGCGTGAAGATCAATCTGCCCGAAGCATTCAACGACGGCAAAGGAATTGTCGGCTCGCGTGCGACTTCGCTCGAGGCATATGCCGTATGGAGCACGACGGATGCGACGACAGGCGCGAAGCACTTCGATGGCGTTATCGATCCGGCTGGATGGTATGACCGTAGCGGATATTTGCTGGCAGGCACGTTTACCGCGCAGGGCACGTCCGGCACGCCGGCGACGTTTTCGTTCGCGCCGGACGGTTCAGGCGGTGGCACGCTGACGAACCAGGCGACGGGTGCAACGGCGACCGTCACGCAGGCGCAGCTTCAGGGGGGCAATAGCGCGATCGGGTTCGGCGGACTGAACAACATGTATTTCGCGCCGGCGAGCAACGGTGCGAATACGGATCACCAGACTTTCTACGGATATCAGAACGGCGATGCCTCGACGGCGGCGCCGGGCACGCTGATGGGGTTCGTGCAGCACGGACTCGATACGCTGGTCGATCCGTTTGCCGGCAAGAACATTGCGAATACGCGCATCGTGCCCGGAATCGAGCTCGACAACCCGAGTTCCGCAATCAATGGCGGTGACATCCAGGTGCTGACGAACTGGAACCTTGGCGCGGGTGCATCGCCGACGAATCTCGCGTTCCGCTTCGACGGGCAGGCGCCGGTCGTGACGCTGCGCGCGGAGAACAACGTCAAGGTGAACGCGAGCCTGTCGGACGGGTTCTTCCAGATCGCGAACCCGCTGGGCGGTGGGGGGACGATTGCGGTGCCGCCGTTGTCGACCTCGGGCGAAGCCGATGCCATCTTCAAGCTGCCGTCGGGTTACAACGCAGTCTACGGCTATGGAATCTGGTACTACGCGTCAAAGAATGTCGCATTCGCCCCGGGCGTGCCGGCAGGCGGTACGCCTGACGAGGTCGCTGAGTACTACGCACTCTACATGGCGTACGCGAACTTTCTCGACCAGAAGGCGACCAGTCTTTCGTCGGCACTGAACTACGATCCGAATTACAACAATATCGGTATCGTCTACAAGTTGAGAATCAACGGCAACGGTTCGGTTGTAACAGGGCAGCCGAAGGGCCCGGTTGCCCCGTCGGCCGCCGAGCAGGCCGCGAATCCCGGCTCTTACCTGATTTATCTGAATCAGTATCAGAAATACCTCGCCGACTCGGTGCAATTCAAGATTCAGAGCGGCAAGAATCCTCTGGTGGACGTGCTAGCGGCACCGGCCGTCCAGCCTGTTTCCGTCATCACGACACCCACGATCAGCCTTCCGGCGGTGACCGACAACTCACCGTCGCCTACGCCCGTTGCTATCAATCCAATTCCGCTGCAGTCTGCATCGCTAGCGGGCGGCGCGAGCAGTTCGTTCCGGGTAGTGGCGGGTGCGGATCTGAACAGCACGAATCCGCTCGCGCTTCAGGCTCTGCCGGCAGGCGGAGAGACGGGCGGCAAGAGCGTTGTCTTCGATGGGCACGCCACGTATGTCGACAGCAGCGGTTTCGCCGTGCTCGCGCCCACGATGCTTCGTACCGGTACTGGAGCCATCGACGTGGCAGCGGGTAACGGCATTGCATTGTTCAATGCTGCCGCGGCACAAGCGAACGATGCGGATGTGACCGTGCCGGGCGTGATTTACACGGCGGGGGCGCCGGTGGCGTCCGCGCCTTCGGGGGGCCCGACGTTGGCGATCGTACATGCCGGAACCGGTTATCAGGACATTCTCGTTACGCCGGCCGTCAACCCCGATTCAGCCGGTGACATCACGATTCGCGCGCAGGGCGACATCACCGGCGCTGAATACCTGACCGACACAAACGGCGCGGTGACCGGTCGGAAGGGCGCCAATATCAGTCAGTTCTGGTGGCAGTGGATGCAGATCGGCAATCCGACAGGGCTGGTCGGTGCCACCAATCCCGTGATGCAGACCGTCCAGACGTCGATCAACTTCGGCGCATTCGATCAAGGTGTATTGAGTGCGGGCGGGAATGTGTCCGTGTCGGCTGGAGGAAATATTTCGGACCTGTCGGTGTCGTTGCCGACCACATGGTGGCTGACCGGAACTCGGACAGACACGCCGACCGTCAATACGGCTGGCGGCGGCAACCTGTCGGTGCGGGCTGGCGGAGACATTCTGAGCGGCGGCTTTTTCGTCGCCAAAGGAACCGGAACCATTGCGGCCGGCGGGAAGATCGGATCGGACGTTACCGCGCCCGCGCAACTTGACGGTCAACCGCCCGTCACGGTGGATACGTTGCTGGCGACGCAGGACGGCGTACTCAACGTGAATGCGCGACAAGGCGCCAGCATTGGGCGCGTATTCGATCCGTCATATGTGCAAAACAACACGTTGCTTGCCGCATACGGCCAGCAATCCGACATGCAGGGGTATTCGTCGACGTCGGCCGTCAATATCTCGTCGACGACAGGTGACGTGGCGATCGGCACGCTCTCGGCGGTCGACCTGATTGGCGGCGGTGCCACCGCAACGCAGACACCCGGCAGGGTCGACCTGTCGTCCATTCTGCCAGCCTCGGTGAATCTGACCGCATTCACCGGTGGCATTACGGTAGCGGCGAGCGGTGAGCTGTATCCATCGGCGTCGGGCAATCTGAGTCTGATCGCGGACCAGTCGGTCAATCTGTCGAGTATCAATGGATTGGCTTCCGATGGGCGGCCGGTGTTCGGTATGCTCGATGTCGATCCTTCCGCGATGCCTTCACCCGTCGAGCCGAATGTCTTCGTCGTGAATCCGGCGCTCGCAACCGCGGCAGCGCATGCTCCGGTTGCCCTGCACGGCGGCGATGTCGTACCCGCACGGATCTACAGTTTGAACGGCGATATTGTCGATGGCATGCTGCAGACGACCGGCGCCTATGCCGGCTTGTACAGCGGCCTGGTGCCCGTCGCGATCGACAAGGCCGCATTGATCCAGGCTGGCCGTGACATCGTCAATCTCTCGTTCATGGGGCAGAACCTGCGCAAGTCGGACGTGACCCGCATCGTGGCAGGGCGGGACATTTACGATACACCGCTCATTCGTTCGACGAGCGCCGTCATACCCGCGTTGGTGCTCGGCGGTCCGGGCACGTTCGATGTCGAAGCCGGCAGGAACATCGGACCGTTGACGAGTCAGGCTCAAGCTTATGCGAGCCTGGGCAGCGGGAGTTATGTCTCCGGGCTTCCAACCGGCATCGACGCAATCGGCAACGCAAACAATCCGTATTTGCCGCATGAAAGCGCGAGCGTCAATGTGTTGTTCGGTGTGGGGCCGGGCATCGACACTGCGTCGTTCATCTCGACGTATGTCGATCCGGCGAAGTCGGTCGCCGGTGTTTCCAGTGCGACGCCGGCGCTCGTCACGTTCATGGAGCAATACGAGGCCGGACTCTCGGTCGATTCGGGGCTGGTCAACGATCAGCCGGCGGTCAAGCCGTTGAGCGCGGACGAAGCATGGTCGAAATTCAGGGCGCTACCGCAATATGTCCAGCAACTGTTTGCCGAGCAGGTGCTGTTCAAGGTGCTGACTGCGGTCGGCGAGGACTACAACAATCCCGCCAGTCCTTACTATCAGAAATATGCGCGCGGATACGAGGCCCTCAATACGATGTTCCCCGCCTCGATGGGATACACGGCCAACAATCTCGGCGGAGGCAGCAACGGTTCGAACAAGATGCTCGACACGGGCGATCTGGACATTCGCAGCACGACCATCCAGACCCAGCAGGGCGGCAACGTCACGATCCTCGGCCCTGGTGGGCAGGCGTTGATCGGCAGCACTTCTGCGCCGCCGCAGATCATCGATGCCAGCGGCAAAGTGATCGCCGGGCCGGGGACGATGGGGATTCTCACGCTCGAACAGGGGGATATCGATATCTTCACGGATCGCAGCGTGCTGCTCGCGCAGAGCCGGATCTTCACCGAGCAGGGCGGGGACATGACGATCTGGAGCTCGAACGGCGATATCAACGCGGGCAAGGGTGCGAAATCGTCAGCCGATACGCCGGCGCCGCAATATGTTTGCGATGCGAACCACTACTGCACGGTCGATGCACGCGGGCAAGTCACCGGCGCGGGTATCGCGACACTGCAGAGCGTGCCGGGCGTACCGCTCGGCACGATCAACCTGATTGCACCGCGCGGTACGGTCGATGCGGGCGATGCGGGTATTCGTGCCGGCAACCTGAACGTCGCGGCACTGCGCGTCGTGAACGCGGACAATATCCAGGTAACCGGCAAGGCGAGTGGCATTCCGCTCGTGCAGGCGGTGAATACCGGCGCGCTCACGGCTGCGAGTGCAGCCGCATCGGCTGCGACCCAGGTCGCCCAGGATATGGCCAAGAACAACGCATCCGGTGTGTCGTCACGTCGCTGGACGATCTCGGTGCAGGTCGAGGGGTTCGGCGATGCGGGGGGGGACGGCGGGAAGAAGCACAAACAGCAGGTAGGCTACGACGCGTCGAGTTCGGTGTCGATTCTCGGGTTTGGTCAGGCGGGGCCGTCGCAGAGGGCGGTTCTCACGGCCGAGGAGCGTGCACGGTTGGGCAAGATTTGAGTGCAAGACGGTGTGCAGGTTGCCGGAGTGACGGACAGCCTGCACGCTGCCGCATATAACCACGCTGTCGCCAGATGGCGCGTCAGCAGTTCGGTCGTGCCGCTTCCGTCGACGCGGTAGACGACCGTGATCGGCACGTTGATCGGATACGTAGAACCTGTTTCCGGATTGACAACCTGATTCCACCTGGTGAGCTTGCCGGAGAAGATGCCGCAAAGGTCGTCGTCGTTCAGCGCGATGCTGTGCGCTTGGCTGGGCGTCGTTTTCGGTGTCGTCGTGCTCGTCACGGTTGGTCCGTTGACGATGGGGATCGTGATCGGCGTGACAACGTAAGGAATCTGAATCAGCGGGCCGTCGGTCGCGCCGCGGCCGATCCGATACACATTGAGTTGCGCTGTCGTCAATGCCGCGTCGCTGTTTGCGAAGGCCACGGTGCCCGTAATACCCGCTCCGAAGTACGACGGCTGATTGCTCAGGAATGCGTTCTGGCCGGCGGCGGAATCGACGGAGTAATACGTGAACGAACCTTCGGCGGTGCCGAACAGGCGGATCTCGGTCGCCGGGTTGCCGATCCCGCCGATCATCGGTGCGACGTTCGACGACCCGCCTCCCATCACGACAGGAAAGGCCATCGAGGTCGATGCGCTCATCTCGGTAATCAGCAGGGCGATGAGCTGGTAAATCTTGCGTTGATGAAATCTCATGGGACTGCTCCAGTCAAAGGTGACGCGGAGGCTGGCCGAGTATTTCCATTCAGCAGGCTTGGGTGTGCTGCTGTACGAGATGTACGGGCACGAAGCGTGATCTGTCTACCTGCCTGCGTGTCGGGTACCGTCGCTCGGTGCGAGCGTGACGATCGTGGTTCGATGCCTTTTGCCGACATCGTGCAAGCCGTCGCGCAATGCGGATCGAAAGGGCATATGAAAACTGCGCCCGCGGTTACCCGGAGGCGCAGTCTGTTCGACGACGGACCTTGTGGTCCGTCAACCGCTTAACGACCGGTGACCGAGCCCGTGCAGACGCCCGTGTTGCCGATGTCGAGGTTGTAGCCGCTCGTGTTGCTCAGGAAGTCGGCCGAAATCGCCGTCTGGAAGTTCGACGACACGGTATCGAAGCCGTTGCCATGAACGATCGACGCAAAGCTGGCGTTCGTGAAGTGAGCGTTCAGGAAGTCGTGCACGGCGGTCTTGACCGACGAATCCGCATAGCACTGGCTCAGGATGATCTGGCTGGTGCCGGAAACCGGATAGCCCGAACCCGGATTGCCGACGTTCGGCACCCAGTTGGCCTGATTGGCGGCGCGAGCTTGGCCGCTCGGCACGGTTGCCGTGCTGAGCGCCGTCGTTGCGTTCGCATACGTCGGTGCGTAGTACACGCCGTTCGTCGCGTTCACGAGGCTAGCAACCGGGATCTGGAATGCGCTGGCCGGCGTCACCACCGTGCTTTGCGGAGCCAGGAACGTGTTCGTGTAGTCCGGGCTCAGGTAAGCGACAGCAGCCGTACCGGCCGACTGATAGCTCACCAGTTGCGAACGGACGCCGCCGCTACCCGAAGCCGGCGTGAAGTTTGCCGGTACGCCGCCCGGGAAAGAAGCCGTGAACGTCAGCGAATCGACGAACGTTACGCCCGTGGCCGTATTGGCGCTCGAGCAGACAGCTGCCAGGTGGCGGGTCAGCAGTTCGGTCGTGCCGCTGCCGTCCGAACGGTAGACGACCTTGATCGGCGAGCTGGTCGTCGTGTACGCAGAACCCGTTTGCGGGTTGATGACCTGGTTCCAGTCGGTCAGCTTGCCCGAGAAGATGCCGCACAGGTCGTTGTCGTTCAGCGCGATGCTGTGCGCTTGACCCGGCGTCGTTTGCGGCGTCGTCGTGCTCGTGACGGCCGGGCCGTTGACGACCGGCACCGTGATCGGCGTGACGATGTACGGGATCTGGATCAGCGGGCCGTTGGTCGCGCCGAGGCCGGCCTTGTACGACGTGAGCTGGGCGGTCGACAGCGCCGCATCGCTGTTCGCGAAGTGGACCGTGCCCGTGACCGTCGAGCCGAAATACGTCGGCTGGTTGTTCAGGAACGCGTTCTGGCCGGCACCCGAGCCAACCGAGTAGTACGTGAACGAGCCTTCGGCGGTGCCGAACAGGCCGATTTCGGTCGCGGTGTTGCCGATCGCGCCGATGGTCGGGGCGACGAGCGACGAACCGCCGCCGTGGATGTCCGCGGCCATTGCGGCCGTGGCACCCAGACCGGAAACAACGAGAGCGAGGACTTGACAGATCTTGCGCTTGCTGGATTTCATGAGAAATTTCCTTGAACGAAGATAAACGGGAACCCCTGCTACTGCGGTTGGAATGCTTATGGACCGCCGGGTAAATGTAGGGGGAAATACGAATGACGCGTGTGAATTTTTAATAACGAATGATGCGTAACATTTTTGTTGAATGAGACATTGCGTTATTCGGATGAGTAAAGCGTCGATTGAAGCGTTATTCGGTACCGGTCGGTGCGTCCAGATATTGGGACGCAGCCGGAATCGTTCGGCGGGTCGTGCGCGGGAATCCTTATCACGCTTGACGGAAGCCGTCGACGTAGCATGCGAGCCCGCGCGCGGCTATCCCAACTTCAAGACGGTTGTGTGGCGGATGTTACGGAACATTCTGCGCGTTGATGAATGTCGTCAGTTTTGATGTATTTCTTCCGATTTCCGCGAAAATATGAAAATTTAAGATTGACGATGGTCGCATGTATTTAATGTGTGACCGATTAATTGATTCGTTGAGTTTGTAATCGTTTTTACGTTATAAGAATAACGATAGCAGGTAATAAACCCCGCCAAAAAAGGTAGCCCAACATCCGTCACAAATCTGCGCCGGTTCGCTCCGTAGTCTTCCCCGGCGACTCCGTCCGGCACATTGCGCGCCGTCGCCGAAAAAGTCGCACGCGTGACACGAGGGCACAGACATGTCGGCATTCCGCTACGAAGCGATCGATCCCACCGGCCGCACGCTGAAAGGCGTGCTCGAAGCCGACAGCGCACGCGCAGGCCGCAGCCATCTGCGTACGCAGGGGCTCACGCCGCTCGTCGTCGAACTCGCCGCGCAGCGCCTGCACGGCGAACGTCATCAACGCCTGTCGCTCGGCCGCAAGCTGTCGCAGCGCGAGCAGGCGATCATCACCCGCCAGCTCGCGAGCCTGCTGGTCGCGGGGCTGCCGCTCGACGAAGCGCTGTCGGTGCTGAGCGAGCAGGCCGAGCGCGACTACGTGCGCGAGCTGATGGCGTCGATCCGCGCGGAAGTCGTCGGTGGCCATTCGTTCGCGAACGCGCTGAGCCAGCATCCGCGTGATTTCCCGGAGATCTATCGCGCGCTCGTTGCGGCCGGCGAGCACACCGGCAAGCTCGGCATCGTGCTGTCGCGCCTGGCCGACTACATCGAGCAAAGCAACGCGCTGAAACAAAAGATCCTGCTCGCGTTCACGTATCCGGGCATCGTCACGCTGATCGCGTTCGGCATCGTCACGTTCCTGCTGAGCTACGTGGTGCCGCAGGTCGCGAACGTGTTCACCAGCACGAAGCAGCAGCTGCCGACGCTGACGGTCGTGATGCTCGCGCTGTCGGACTTCGTGCGGCACTGGTGGTGGGCGTCGCTGGCTGCGACGGCCGCGCTCGTCCATGCGATCCGCAAGGTGCTGTCGCGCGACGCGCCGCGGCTCAGGTTCGACACGTGGGTGCTGACCGCGCCGCTCGCCGGCAAGCTTGTACGCGGCTACAACACGGTGCGCTTCGCCAGCACGCTCGGCATTCTCACGGCGGCCGGCGTGCCGATCCTGCGCGCGCTGCAGGCGGCCGGCGAGACGTTATCGAACCGCGCGATGCGCGCGAACGTCGACGATGCGATCGTGCGCGTGCGCGAGGGCTCGGCACTGTCACGCGCGCTGGCGCATACGAAGACGTTCCCCCCGGTGCTCGTGCACCTGATCCGTTCGGGCGAGGCGACCGGCGACGTGACGACGATGCTCGATCGCGCGTCCGAAGGCGAATCGCGCGAGCTGGAGCGCCGCACGATGTTTCTGACGAGCCTGCTCGAACCGCTGCTGATTCTCGCGACGGGCGGCGTGGTGCTCGTGATCGTGCTGGCGGTGATGATGCCGATCATCGAGCTGAACAACATGGTGCAGTGATGCGCCGCTCAGCGCACGTACGCGTTGGCCTTCTCCGCGGCGGGCAGAGCGATCTCGCGATGCAGCCCGTTGCGGTCGACGACGATCGAGCGTGCGCGAATCTCGGCCAGCTTCGCGGCTTCGCCGATCGCCGCGCCGAGTGACACGACGCGCGAGGCATCGCCGCCGACGCTGACGATCGCCGCCGCTCGGTGTGCATCGAAGGCGAGCACGCCGAGCAGCTGGATGGCATCGCGGCCGTCGTTGGGTTTTGCACCGAACAGCCGCGCGCCGGCGGCGACGTCGATCGGCGCGGGCGGCGGTGCAAGCGTCGCGACCGGCGCATCGGCAGCGCTCAGCACGCGCACGGCCCACAGCGACACGGTCACGAGTGCGGCCGCGGCCGCGAGCGTCGCGGCGAGTGGAACGAGATCGGCGCGCGAAGGCGCGATGCGAAGCAGGTCGAACGGTTTCATGGCGACAGGTCGGTGCGATGAACAGAAGAGGTTTTCCATTCTTTGTTGCGAGGGTGAATGCATGATGACGGGGCCCAACGAAACCCCAACGCGATACGCCGGTCACTCGGGAGGACACACGCAACGCGGCTTCACGCTGATCGAGATCATGGTGGTGGTCGCGATCCTCGGGATTCTCGCGGCGCTGATCGTGCCGAAGATCATGAGCCGTCCGGACGAGGCGCGCCGCATCGCCGCGAAGCAGGACATCGGCACGATGATGCAGTCGTTGAACCTGTATCGCCTGGACAACGGCCGCTATCCGTCGCAGGAGCAGGGGCTGACCGCGCTGGTCCAGAAGCCGGCCGCCGATCCGGTGCCGAACAACTGGAAGGACGGTGGCTATCTGGAGCGGCTGCCGAAGGATCCGTGGGGTAACGCGTATCAATATCTGAACCCGGGCGCGCACGGCGCGATCGACGTGTTCAGCTACGGCGCGGACGGCAAACCGGGCGGCGAGGGGAACGATGCGGACATCGGCTCGTGGCAGTGACGGCGTGCGCGTCGTGAACCGCCGCATACGACACACGCGCGTCGTGCGTCGTACGTCGACGGGTTTCACGCTGCTGGAGATGCTGGTCGTGCTCGTGATCGTGGGGCTGCTGGTCGCGGTCGTGACGCTCGCGCCGTCGCGTAATCGCCGCACCGATCTAGCGGAGGAGGCGCAGCGCCTCGCGAACCTGCTCGAATCGGCCGGCGACGAAGCGCAGGTGCGGTCGATCCCGATCGCATGGCAGCCGATCGGCGGCGGCTATCGCTTCGTGCAGCGCACCGAAAGCGGCGCGTGGGCACCGATGAGCGACGACATGTATCGCGCACGCCGCTGGGGCGCGGAAGTGACGGGCGTGTCGGTGCGGTACACCGGCGGAGGCGAAGTGCCGTCGCGCGTCGTGCTCGGCAGTGAAGGCATCGACGTGCCCGTGACGATCACGCTGTGGTCCGGCGACGTGCGGATGGCCGTCGTCGGCACGGGCATCGGCAACTTCGTCGTGCGCCGGCCGTGAGCGACGTTCGGCGCCTGGCATGCCCGCAATGTGGGAACGCGCCGCGATTGAATCGCATCGCTGCACGCTTCACCGGACTGTCATAGTGCCCGCTCACAATCTGACGTTCGTTTGCTGCGGAACCGCTCACGGGGGTGCGCGTTTCGCCGGCAACGTGCAACTCCACTTCCGTCCAGGGATTCATGACTCGTTCACGGGCGCCGACCGGTGTCCTGGCGCTCGTCGCGTGGCTGGCGTTCGTCGTGCCGTGCATGCACGGCATACACGCGCAGGAGACCGGTTCCATCGTCCGCCGGCCGGGCAGCGTGGTGCGTTTCGATCTGCCCGCGCAGCCGCTCGCGAAGACCTTGCAGGACTTCGCGCGGCTCACCGAGCTGATCGTGCTGGCGCCGGCGCCGCTGCTCGACGGGCGCACGAGTGCGCCGGTCCAGGGCGAATTCACGCCGCGCGACGCGCTCGAGCGGATGCTGGCCGGAACGGGGTTGCGTGCGGAATTCTCGCGCCCGGACGAAGCGATCATCGTCGCACAGCCGGCCGCCGAGCAGGCGCCCGCGACGGCCGACATGCCGGCGGATGCGGCCTTGCCGATCGACGGGATCGGCGATTCCGACGATCGGCGCGCGTTCGCGGGCCTGCTGCAGGCGCGTCTGATCGATGCGCTCTGCGTGCAGCCGGGAGCGGTGCCGGGCAGCTATCGACTCGTCGCGCAGGTGCGCATCGACAACAGGGGGGCGGTGGTGGCGGTCAACATGGTGGCATCGAGCGGTTCGGCCGCCCGCGACGCGGCGGTGATGCGCGCGCTGCGCGCATTGAAGCTGGACGACGCGCCGCCGGCAGACCTGCCGCAGCCGGTCACGATCCTGCTGCGGCCGGCCGGCAACGGCGTGCATTTCCGCTGTCCGGCGCCGCAGCCGGCCGGTCGGAGCTAGGCCGTCATGTCCGACAGCAACCGCTCCGGGCTCCGGAATCTGCTGGCGACGCGCTACGCGTACCTCGTCAGGCGCCTCGAGCGCGTGACCGGGTCGAAGGACGGTGCCGCCGACGCGCTGCACGAGACCTGGCTGCGCCTCGAGAACGCGAACGTCTCCACGCAGGTGACGAACGCGGACGCCTATATACTCGGGATGGCGAACAATGTCGCGATCGACCAGCATCGCCGCGAACGCAGGCATCTGCACGACGACGATGTCGAGACGCTGCTCGAGATGCCCGACGAACTGGCCGATCCGGAGCGCATCGTCGCGGCGCGCCGCAAGGTCGAGACACTGAAGGACGTGCTGCGCGGCCTGCCGCCGCGGCGCCGCGCGATCCTGCTGGCCGCCCGCGTGGACGGCCTGCTGAACCGCGAGATCGCCGAGCATTTCGGCATTTCGCTGCGGCTCGTCGAAAGCGAGCTGAGTGCGGCAATGAAGTACTGCCTGCAGCGCATGCAGGAAGACGGCGATCCGTACCCGGGCACGCGAGGCGGCCCGCGTAAATTTTGAGCATCAGGACGATGACGAAAGCCCAGGCCGAACCTGCCCACGACGAACTCGACGAAGCGAGTGCGTGGCTGCTGCGTCTGCGCTCGGGAGACGCGAGCCAGGCCGAAGCCGATGCGTTCGAGCGCTGGTGCGCCGATCGTCCGCAAGCCGCCGATCTGCTGCGCGATACCTGGCGCTCGCTGCGCACGGCGGCGACCGAACTCGCGCACGAGGAACGGGCGGCCGCTGCCTGGGCAAACGTTGCAAAACGCGAGCGCACGATGCGCACCGGGCGGCGCGCGTTCATCGGCTTCGCGGTCGCGGCCGGCGCGTCGTGGCTCGCGTTGCGCCCGCCGATGCAGTTGTGGCCGTCGCTCGGCGATCTCGCGGCCGATTACCACACGGGCACCGGCGAACAGCGCAGCGTCGCGCTGTCGTCACGCGTGACGGTGGAGCTGAATACGCAGACGCGCCTCGACGTACTGGCCGCGAGCGATGCCGCGCACGGCGTCGAAGTCGTCGCCGGCGAGGCGGAGATCGACGCGGCCGCGCCGCCGGCCGACCGCGCGACGCCGATCCGGCCCGTCACCGTGGTGGCGGGCGGCGGCCGCATGCAGGCGACCGTCGCGCGCTTCAACGTGCGGCGCACCGGCTCGCAGGTCTGCGTGACCTGCCTCTCCGGTACGGTCGCGCTCGAGCATCCGCGCGGCGCGCGCACGCTGACGGCCGACGATCAGGTCGTGTACGACGATCGCGGCGTGCAGCCCGTGTCGCGGATCGATCCGGGCGCGGTCAGCGCATGGCGGCGCGGGATGCTGGTGTTCAATGGCGCGCCGTTATCCGACGTCGTCGACGAGATCAATCGCTACCGGCGCGGCAAGGTCATCCTGCGCAGCGCGTCGCTCGGCGAAAACCGGATGCAGGCGCAGTTCCCGATCACGCGGCTCGACGACGTGATCGACATGGTCGGCCGCTTGTATGGCGCGCACATCACGCGCCTGCCGGGCAACATCGTGCTGCTGACCTGACCGGCTCCCCGCGCTTTACTTCCCGTTCTCCTTCCCGCCGGCGATGCGTTCGCGGCGCTTGCGGCTGTCCGCGCACTGCGGGTTACGGCCGTCCGATACGACTTGATCAATGAGGGCCGGCAAACGCCGGGCCGTCTGTCATGGCGGCCCGGTGTGACGTCGTCGGACCCGAGGCGTGGGTGGCAAGCGCCCCGGCCGTGCAGCGATGCGCGGTGCGGGGGATGTGTGTCGATGGAGCTTCGGGCGGTGGCGTGATCATGAACGAATCGCAACGGGACAAGGATCCCGGCGACGCGAATACGCGCGCCGATGCGATCCGCGAGGGCGCGGTGCGCTGGCTGCTGTGGTTGCGCACCGGCGACACGACGCAACAGGAACTGGATGCGTTTGCGTGCTGGCGCGCGCAGAGCGACGAGCATGCGCGCACGGTCCGCGAGCTGATCTGGATGTGGGCCGTGCTGGAGACGGTCGGCCGCCCGGAGCCGGGCGGGTCGACGCGTACGCATTGATGCGGCGGCTTTGCGCGCGCACTGCACTGGCATGGTGCGCATTCGCGTTCGCGCGGCGGCGCACGGGCGTTGCAAGAAAGTCTGCGGGTTATGCGGGCCCGCTTCGACCTTGTATATGAGAGAGCGAGGGGGCAGTGCGGAGGGGCTGTAGTGCGGAGACCGGGGAACGGGGGCCTGAATGGGCCCCCGGATCACCGTGCACGCACGGTGGCGGGCGTGTGGCGCCGATGTGCCGGCCGCGTCATGCAGGCCCGGATTTACGACCCGGGATTCAGGATGGCGCCCCGGGCTGCAGGCCGGCGCGTGCGCCGTTCCAGGCGGCGTCGAGCGGATCGCCGGCACCGCGCAGCGGCTCGCGCAGAAAGGGAAAGCGTTCCACGAACGGTGCGGATTCTTGCAGGGCCACGATATGTTTGACCATCCATTGCAGCAGATCGCCGCCGTGCCGGACCTGTTCCGGCCGCCAGTCCGGCATCGACGAGAAGAGGGCCGAGAAGCCGCTCCAGCGCGACGGACGGTCGTTGTCGCCAGGCCGGAAATAGGTGTTCATCGCGATGTCGTGCGCGTCGGTCAGCGCGCCGACGAACAGCCCGTGCGGCGTCGGCACGCCGATCTGCTGCCAGCCTTCCGCGAGGGCCAGCGAGCGCATCACGCGCGCCGCGACGAACGCAATGCGCGTTTCGTGTTCGATTTCCGCCAGCGACATCACGCCGTTGCGCTGCATGCAGCGTGCGACCGCGTGCGGCCGGATCACGTTCGACGCGAAACTGCGCAGCACGAGGTCGGGCACCGTCAGCTGAAGCTGGAATTCGCGCAGGCCGTGCTCGGCGCTCATCGTCGAGAAGTTGACGAACAACCCTTCGGCATGACCGAGCACGCCGACGTACGGCTCGAGCCCGAGGCGCGCGAGCTTCGGCGCGATCTGGCGCTCGAGCAGCCGCATCAGGTTGCGGCGGTTACGCACGCCCGTGAAATCGTCGAGACCGCGCGTGACGACGTCGCTGATTTCCCAGCGGCGCTCGTCGGCGACGAGCCGCGGCGAGCCGCTCAGGTCGAACCGGGCGCGGCCATGGGCCACGCGGGGATCTACGTACATGCCGGTGCCTCGTGCATCGATTGCGGGCGGACCGCCGCGGCGGCGCGCCGTCGCGCGGGTCCGGTCGCCCACGATGCTGCGGCGTCGCGGGCAGCCCGTCAAGTGCGAACGTATCGCGACGCACGCGTGCGCATGCCGTTGCGGCGGCGCGTGCGATCAACCAGACAGTGTGGGGTAATCCGATGATGCGCACGATCGTGGAACGCTTTGTCGAGCAGAGCCCTATGACGATCATGGCGCGGCTCGTGCTGCAATGCGCGCTGCACGACGACTGGATCGGCGCCGCGGCGGACGCCGGCGACGAACCCGACGGCGAGTCGATCCGCGAGGCGCTGTTTGCGCTCGCCGTCGACGCGATCGCGTCGATTGCCGCGTGGCAGCGGATGCCGGATGCCGGCGTGGCCGCTACGCCTGGGTTCGGCGCGGCCGTGACGGCACTGCACGATTGCATGAGCCGGTGGCGTGCCGGCTGGGGGCGTGCGCTGGCAAAGGACAGTGTCGAACTGCTGCTGCCGGTCGCGTCGGCGCATAACGCCGACGGCGCGCATGCAGTCGACGGGATGCGGCTGCGTGTGCTGGACGGTACCGGCGAGGCTTGCGCGCCACAGGCCGGCGGATGCGACTGCGGGCGCGCGTGCGACGACCCCGCACGTGATGCGGCGGCGAGCGGTGCGCGAGTCCTGCCGGTCTACGATCCGGAGCTCGGGATGATCGTCGACTTGCTGCCTTGCGAGCGTGGCCGGACGCACGAGCGTGCGTTCGTCGGCGCGCTGCTCGAAACGGTGCGGCCCGGCGAGCTGTGGATCGTCGATGGGCGCTTCGATACGGACGCGCTCCTTTCCGGCTGGCCGCGCCGCGGCGGCGCGTTCGTGCTGCGTGAATACGGCCGCTCGGCCGCGTGCCGGCCGCTTGGCGACTGGCAGGAGGGTGGCGTGTTCGGCGACGGGCGGCTGCGCGAACAAACCGTCGGGATGGCCGGCGAAGGCGGCGTGTCGGGCGCGTTTCGGCGCATCGAATGGCACCGCGCGGAGGCGCCCGGCGAAGTCGTCACGCTGTTGACCGATCTGCCGGCCGAGCGGTTCGACGCACCGCAGGTCGTGGCGCTGTCTTGCCGGCGTTGGCGCGACGCGCTGCCGCTGGCGCTCGAGCCCGTCACGGGCGGCGCGCCGTTCGGCGCCGTGCCCGCGCGCGCGGCGCTGCTGGCGAGCGGGATCGCCGCGTTTGCATACAACGCGTTCAGCGTGATGACGCGCGTCGTCGGCGGTGCGCTCGATCTCGATGCGCGTGACGTCGACCGCTTGCCGTCGCTGATCGCCGACGGCGTGACGGCGACCTACGCGGGCATGATGATCGCGCTGCCGCCCGACTGGTGGCAGCGTTACGACCAGCTGCCCGCGACGACGCTCGGCCAGATCGTGCGGATGCTCGCCGTGCACGTCGACCCGCGCAGCGAGCGGCGTCGGCGCCGCGACAACCGGCTTTCCGCGAAGTCGCAGGCGCTGCTGCGCGCGGCGACGCTCGAGCGCCTGATGCACGACGACGGCGACGATCCGGCCGCCAACGTGTTCAGCCTGCGCACGATCGCGATGGCGACGCGCGACTTCAGCAGCAACCCGTCGAAGGCGCTGCGGCATGCGGGCGAGGCGCTCGTGATGGTGACCAAGTACAACCGGCCGATCGCGCTGCTCGTGTCGATCGACGACTGGAACCGGCTGCTCGGCGAAGTGCGCGAGACGAGCTTCACGCGGCTGTCGTTCGATGCGGCGGTGACGCCGCAAGGCGTGCGTGCGGTCGGGTTGGGCGAGTTGTCGCGGGTCTAGCGTGCCGCCGGCTCGTCGGCTTCAACTCGTGAGCCGTCGTACCCAGATGACCGACGTCCACGCGAAATTGCCGCTGCCGTAGCGCGCGATCAGCGTGTCGATACGCGTGTTGATCCGCGTCGAGTGCACGCGGCAATGCACGAGGAAATAGCCGCTGTTCACGCCGACGGCCGAGCCGTCCGGCAGCGTCGGGTTGCCGCCCTGCGCCGGCAGCAGGTATTCGGCGATGTCGCCGGTACTGACGAAATAGGCAGTCGCGCGCCGGTCGACGAGCCGCTTGGCCTGACTCGGCGACAGCCTCGGAATCGCGGCCATGAGCACGGGTTCGGCCGCGGTGTTCGCATTGACGACGGTCAGGTCGGGCAGGATCGTCACGAATGGCGCGATCGCTTCGATCACGCGCGCGTCGTAGCCGGGAATGCGCGCGAGATCGTCGACGGACACGAGCTGCAGCGGCCAGCCGTCAGGGCCGTTCGCGTCGCGCAGCGAGCGCAGCATGTAGTCGGCCGTCGATTGCGCGAGCGCGGGATCGAGCGACAGCTGGCCGAGCAGGCGCCGGTACGCCAGCACGCCTTCGCCGCTGGACTGCCACGGCTTGCCGGGCGCCGCGCGCGACACGAGGTTCGTCAGGTTGAAGCGCGCCTGCGCGTCCTCGACGCTGCCCGAGATCCACGCGCGCGACAGCTCGGCGTTGACCGCCAGCGCGTCGGACGGCAGCAGGTCCGAGAGCTGTACGTCGGCGACCGGTGCGGACCACGGCTGGCCGACGAACGTGACGTTCGACGTCGCGCTTTGCGCGCGCAGTGTCGCGCGCGCCCATTCGACCGCGGCGCGCTCGATCCACATCGTCTGCGTGGCGAGCCGCTGGTTCTCGACGTCGCGCGTCGCGACCTGCTGGCGCCACAGCACGCTGGCGGCCAGCGTGGCCGCCAGCGCGACGACGAGCAGCACCGTCACGATCGCGATGCCGCGTTCGCGCCGCGCGCGCGCCGTCCTTCCCGTCCCGTATCGATGCATCCGCGTGCCTCCGCAGTGTCTGTCCGCGCGGTGCGCTCACACCTCGAACGCCAGCCACGCATGCGCGATGCTCGCATGCGCAGATGACGTAACGCCGAACAGCGCGGCGAGCCCCGCGACCCAGCACGCGAGCGTCGCGGGACGCATGCCGTCGTTTGCCAGCGGGCCGACCAGGCTGGCGATTGCGTGCGAGCGCCACAGCAGCAGCACGAACAGCGCACAGCCGACGGCCATCGCGATGCCGAACATGTGTGCCGCGACGACCGGGCGCCGCGTGAACGGCATGCGGTGATGCCGCTGGTTCGTCGCGACGATCGCGACCCCGTTTGCGACCGGCACGATCGCCATCGCGAGTCGCCAGAACAGCGGCTGGTCGCTCGCCGGATTGATCAGCAGCAGCGTGCCGATCATCCAGATCGGCGGCGCGAGCAAGGTGAGGACGGACCACGACAGCAGTTGCCACGCGAGCCACGGCCCGCGCCAGCGCAGCGGCGGAATCAGCGCGGCATGAGCGGCGGGCGGAAGCGGCCGGCCCGGCATTCCGGCGGCGCCGGACAATCGCCCGGCGAGCCACCGTACGAGCATCGTGGCGAATGACATGGAGGGTCCTGTCGGTGACGTGTTCTGGTCTCAATAGCTAGGACGAAGCGGGCAGCCGCAAGCCGCAGGATTTCGCGCATGCCGGCGGTTTGCCGCGCTGCACATCGCGATTGCGCGGCGCCGCGTAAACGGTCTCGACGATCGCTTGCCGTGTTTCGCGAGCGTTTCGTGAATATCTTCAGCGGAATGTCACAAAAACTTCCCGGTTGAAACCCGAGGATTGTCGGGCTGTTCGTCGGCACGTCGCGCTTTTTGCGCGTCGGCCGGCCAGACGGCGACACGTTTGCCGGCCATCCGCGCGCAACGGCGGACCGCCGAGCGCCGCACGCCGGCCACGCGACGACACGTACACGAAACGGGGGCCACGCAAGGTCATGCGCCGCTTCTCGCCAGTCTTGCGCGAGGGGCGGCTGCGCGCGCATTGCAGGCCGCGTGCGTCGATCGTTTGCCGGTGCAGGCGGATCGATCGACGTCACGCAAAAAACATTGCGGCAATGCGCGCTTCGTTCCGTCTAGGTAGGTGGGAGCTGCGACTCGGTGCGCGGCAAGCGGCCCCGATGCGCCGTGCCGGCGCGCGGGGGCACGCGGATACGCGCATTTTTTCTCATCAGGCGGCATGAAGCCGACAGGTGCATGACAGTGGAACAGTTCGAGGAAACCAGGACGACCGGTGATAGCGGCGCGCCGGCGGACGATGCATCGGCACGGCGGGCGGAGGCGTTGTCGCCGGTCATCAACCTGCGCGACACGGGGCGCTTCCTGCAGGTGCTCGAGGCGCTCAAGTGCTCGCTGGCCGTGAGCCGCCGTCCGTCCGGCGTCGCCGTGATCGGTGTTGACGATGGCGTTCCCACGCTGTCCGCGTGCCTGTTGCCGCGCTCGATGGGGATGGCCGTGTCGGGCAACCGGCTCGCGGTCGCGACGATGCACGAGCTGATGGTGTTCGCGAACGTGTCGACGCTTGCGCCGCGCTATCCGGTTCGCCCGGATCATTACGACGCGATGTTCGTGCCGCGCATGTCCTACTACACAGGCGATCTCGACCTGCACGACATGGCGTTCGACAAGCACGTCCTGCTCGCGGTCAACACGCGCTATTCGTGCATCAGCGTGATCGACGGCTATTTCAACTTCACGCCGATCTGGCAGCCGCCGTTCGTGACGGAAACCGCACCGGACGATCGTTGCCACCTGAACGGCATGGCGTTTGCCGAGGGCAAGGTGCGCTTCGTGACCGCGCTCGGCATGAGCAACGAGCCGTTCGGCTGGCGGAGCGGGATGGCCGGCAGCGGCATCGTGATGGAGGTGCCGTCGGGCCGGGTCGTCGCATCGGGGCTGTCGATGCCGCATTCGCCGCGCGTGATCGGCGGGCGGCTGCATGTGCTCGAAGGCGGCCGCGGCCACGTGCTGCAGATCGATCCGCAGTCCGGTGCGCGGCGTGTGCTCGCGAAGCTGCCTGGCTTTACGCACGGTCTCGCCGAGTACGGCGGCGTGTTGTTCGTCGGCCTGTCGAAGCTGCGTGACAAACGCGGCCCGCAGGGGTTGCCGATCGAAAGCGAATCGGACGTGCTGGTCGCGGGGGTGGCCGCGCTCGACGCGAACACCGGCGACGTGCTCGGCATCCTTCAGTTCTTCAACGGCGTCGACGAGATCTTCGACGTGCAGGTGCTTCCGAACGTGCGGCGCGCCGAAATCCTGAGCCCGCATCAATGGGCCGAGACACCGTCGATCGTAACGATGCAGGGCGGCTTCTGGCAGACGCGTCCGCGTGAGGACGATGAACCCGCGAATACGGGGGAGAAGGCGTGATGACGATCGATCGTTGCGGGTTTCCGGCCGTCGTTTCGTCCATATCGATAGACGGGGCTCGCGCAGGGTGGGGGGGCTCGCCGCAGCGGGCTGGCGGAGTGCTGTGGCTCACGGGGCTGTCGGGCGCGGGCAAGACGACGTTGGCCGATGCGGTGGCCGCGCGACTGAGCGACCGACGCATGCATCCGGTGGTGCTCGATGGCGACCGGTTGCGGAAGGGGTTGAATCGGGATCTCGGTTTTACGGTGCAGGATCGTTTCGAGAACGTGCGGCGCATCGCCGAAGTCGCGGCACTGTTGAGCGAATCGGGCGCGCTTGCGATCGTCGCGGTCATTTCACCGCTTGCGGCGATGCGCGACGAAGCGAAAGCGATCGTGGGGCCGACATTCCGTGAGGTGTATGTGAGCACGTCGCTGGACTGCTGCGAGGCGCGGGATCCGAAGGGGCTGTATGCGAAGGCGCGGCGTGGCGCGCTGCCGGAGTTCACGGGTGTTTCGGCACCGTACGAACCGCCGGTGGCAGCCGACCTTGAGATCGATGCGGGTCGTGCTTCGCTTGCGATGTGCGTCGATGCGCTGGTGCAGTTCGCGTGTGCGCAGTTTGGCGGTGCGGTCGATGCGGGGGCGGCGCGGATGCATCACGGGTAAGGTCGGTTCGGTGATCGGAACAGCATCGCGCAGATCATGCTAAGGATGACGAATAAATCGTCATCAAAGTGAAACAGGCATTTGATAGCGGAGCGAACGGCTGGCGCGGTGCGCTTTGCGTCGATCCGGAACAACAAAGGGGAATGGCGCATGCCGCCGAGAGTAGACCGCAAGTCACGCGAACGATGGCGGCTGAACTGCCGATGCCTGGCAGGTGTCGTGCTGGCCGGTGGGCTGGGCTTCGCGCCGGGGATTCATGCGCAGGAAGCCGCGCCGGCCGCGAAGGCGGTGCCGGCTGCACCGCAGTCGTTCGACGTGAATGCCTTCGTGGTGCGCGGCAACACGACGTTGCCGACGCTCGAGATCGAGAAGGCCGTGTATCCGTTCGAAGGGCCGGGCCGCACGCTCGCCGACGTGAACGCGGCGCGTGACGCATTGCAGAAGGCGTACCAGGATCGCGGCTACCAGTCGGTCGTCGTCGAGCTGCCGCAGCAGCAGGTGAAGAACGGCGTGATCCTGCTGCAGGTGACGGAAGCGAAGGTCGGGCGCTTGCGCGTCGACGGCGCGAAGTACAACTCGCCGCAGAACATTCGCGACGCGGTGCCCGCGCTGGCCGAGGGCCAGGTGCCCGATTTCAACCAGGCGCAGCAACAGCTCACCGACCTGAACCGCTCGGCGGACCGGCAAGTGATTCCGATCCTCAAGCCGGGTGCGCTGCCGCAGACGGTCGACGTCGACCTGAAGGTCGACGATCACAGCCCGCTGCACGGCTCGCTCGAACTGAACAACGACAACAGCCCCGGCACGTCGTCGCTGCGCACGACCGCGAACCTCAGCTACTCGAATCTGTGGCAGCTCGGCCACGTGATTTCGGGCACCTACGTGCTTGCGCCGCAGCATCCGAACGATGCGCGCGTCTATGCGTTCTCGTATCTCGCGCCGATCAGGGATTCGCACTGGAGTTTCCTCGCGACGGTCGTGCATTCCGACAGCAACGTCGCCTCGGTCGCGAACACCAACGTGCTCGGCAAGGGCACCACGTACGGCTTCACCGCGATCTATGCGCTGCCGGCATCGGAAACCTACGCGCACTCGGTCAGTGTCGAGATCGACCGCAAGCACTTCGACGAAAACGTGTCGATACCGGGCCAGGCGGGCTCGACCGCGCCGCTCACATACGTGCCGGTGACGCTGTCGTACAACGGCCAGCTGAGCCTGAAGCATTCGCAGACGTCGTTCTCCGCGTCGGTGACGACCAACATCCGCGGCCTCGGCAGCGACTGGGGCGCATGGGACAACAAGCGCTACAACGCGACGCCCGATTTCGTGTACGGCAAGTTCGACGTCAACCACACGCAGCGCTTCGCCAACGACATGCAGGCCAATGCGCACGTGAACGCGCAGATCGCGAACTCGCCGCTCGTGTCGAGCGAGCAGTTCGCCGCGGGCGGGATGAACAGCGTGCGTGGCTACATGCAGGCCGAGGACACGGCCGACAGCGGCGTGATCGCATCGGTCGAATTGCGCAGCCCGTCGCTCGCGAAGTGGCTCGGCGGCGCGGTCGGCAGCCGCGTGAACGAATGGCGTTTCCACGCGTTCTTCGACGCGGCGCACCTCTGGCTGCTGAGCCCGCTGCCGGAGCAGACGTCGCGCTTCAACCTGATGAGCGTCGGCGTCGGTACACGGGTGCAGATCATGAAGTACGCCAGCGCGGATTTCGAGGCCGGCTGGCCGTTGAAGGCGGGCATCTATACGCGGCAGTACAGCCCGCGATTCGATTTCTACGTAAGGCTGGGGTTCTGACGGATTTTTTTGATCGTGCCGGGGCGATGCGACGAGCGCGGCGCCCGCACATTCGGGGAGTGGATCGTGAAGCGAGTCTTGTTTTTCCTGTTGGCGGTGATGCTCGGCGTGCTGCCCGGCATCGCGAACGCATGGTGGCAGAACGACTGGTCGTACCGGAAGGCGATCACGATCGACGCGAGCGCGAAAGGCGCGAACCTCGCGGAATCGGCCGGCCGGGTGCCGCTGCTGATCCGCCTGCACTCGGGCAACTTCCAGTTCGACGGGCTGGCCGACAACGGCGCGGACATCCGTTTCGTCGCCGCCGACGACAAGACGCCGCTGAACTACCACGTCGAGCAATACGATCCGGTGCTCGGCGTCGCGCTGATCTGGGTCGACATTCCGAAGATGCCGGCGGGCGCCGCGGAGTCGATCTGGATGTACTACGGCAACAAGAAGGCGCCGGACGGCAGCAAGCCGGCCGAGACGTTCGATGCCGACTACACGCTCGTCTACCACTTCAACGGTGCGGCGGGTGCGCCGCCGAAAGACCTGACCGCGTACGGCAACCACGCGCAGAACGCGTCGTTCCGCACGGTCGAGGACGGCATCGTCGGCAAGGGCGCGCGGTTCGACGGCAACGGGTCGCTGACGCTGCCGGCGAGCCCGTCGCTGAATGTGCCGGCAGGCGGCAGCTTCACGTTCAGCGCATGGGTGAAGCCGTCGGCGTTCACGCCGAATACGCTGCTGTACAGCCGTCGCGACGGCGCGAACGCGCTGCTGATCGGACTCGACAATGGCGTGCCGTTCGCGGAAGTCGACGGTGGCGCTGCACCGGTGCGCACGCCGGCCGCGTCGCCGGTCGCCGCGAACCAGTGGACGTTTCTCGCGGTCACGGCGGATGGCAGGAACCTCACCGTCTACGTGAACGGCAAGCAGGCCGCACAGGTCGCGGCGGCGCTGCCCGCGCTGAACGCCGCGGCGACGATCGGTGCGGACGCAACAGGCGCGCCGGCCGGGTTCGCCGCGTATTCGGGCGCGCTCGACGAACTGCGTCTGTCGAAGATCGCGCGCTCGCCGGCCGCGATCGCGGTCGACGCGCTCGCGCAGGGCTCGGAATCGAAGCTCGTCGCGTACGGCGCCGACGAGAAGCAGTCGGGTTTCGGCTTCGGTTACTTCGGCGTGATCGTGCAATCGGTGACCGTCGACGCGTGGGTCGTGATCACGATCCTGCTCGGCATGGCGCTCGTGTCGTGGATCGTGATGTGGACGAAGGCGCGCTACGTCGGCACCGTCGACAAGGCCAACCAGTATTTCGTGCAGCGCTTCCGCGAAGTGGCCGGGCGTCACCTGGTCGGCCTCGCGCATGTCGACGAAGCGAGCGCCGACGGCCGCCGCCTGTATCAGTCGTCGCTGTACCGGCTGTACAAGGCCGGCGTGCATGAAATCCACAGCCGCGTGGACAGCAACGGCCGCACGGTGATCACGTCGGAATCGATCGAGGCGATTCGCGCGTCGATGGACGCGACGCTCGTGCGGGAAAACCAGCGGCTGTCGAAGTCGATGGTGCTGCTGACGATCGCGATCTCGGGCGGCCCGTTCCTCGGGCTGCTGGGCACGGTGGTGGGCGTGATGATCACGTTTGCCGCGATCGCGGCGGCCGGCGACGTGAACGTGAACGCGATCGCGCCGGGTATCGCGGCCGCGCTGCTCGCCACCGTCACGGGCCTGTTCGTCGCGATCCCCGCGCTGTTTGGCTACAACTACCTGCTGATCCGCAACAAGAACGTGACCGCGAACATGCAGGTGTTCGTCGACGAATTCGTCACGCGCCTCGCCGAAGCACACCGCGCGCCCGATCACGCGGTGCTGGCCGACTGACGCACGCAGGAGACCACCATGCAGGTTCAGGACGACGACAAGCCGTACGACGACATCAACATCACGCCGATGCTCGACCTCGCGTACGTGCTGCTGATCATCTTCATCATCATGACGACCGCGTCGGTGCAGGGCATCAAGGTCGATTTGCCGAAGGCGAGCTCGTCCGCGAGTCTTGCGAAGCCGAAGACGAAGGCAATCACGGTCGCCGATTCGGGGCAAGTGTTCCTCGACGCGTACCCGGTGACGATGGACGAACTCGAGAGCCGGCTGCGCACCGAGAAGGCGACCAGTCCGGATTTTCCGATCGTGCTAAAGGGCGACGCGGGCGTGCAGTACCAGAAGGTGATGGACGTGCTCGACCTGCTGCGCCGCCTCGATCTGTCGCAGGTCGGTCTCGTGACCGGCAAGGCGAAGCAGGGTGGCTGATGCGATGGAAATGACCTATAACGGCGGCCCGCCGGACAAGGGCCCCGGCCGCTACGTGAAGCCCGTCGCGATCGTGCTGGTGCTCGCGGGCGTTGCCGCGCTGATCTGGCATTTCGCGGGCGATACCGCAGGCGTGAAGCGCGTGAGCGCGCCGCAGGTGACGACGGTGATTCCGCTGCCGCCGCCCCCGCCGCCGCCGAAACAGAAGCCGCCGCCCGAGAAGGTGAAGGAAGAGGTCAAGACGCCGGTCGAGCGGCCGACGATCGCGCCGAAGCCGTCCGAGGCGCCGAAGCCGTCGGACAACCAGCCGAAGCAGATGACGATGAATGCCGATGCGCAGGCGGGCACCGACAACTTCGGCATCGGCGCGGGCGACGGCTCGGGGATGGTCGGCAGCGGCGGGGGCGGCAAGTTCGGCAACGCGAGCTATGCGCAGTACATGGTGTACGTACTGCAGCGTGCGATCGAGCAGGACAAGGGCGTGCAGGAGGCCGGCGGCGCGCGTTTCGCGGGCAGCCTGAACCTGTGGATGGATACGTCGGGGCGCATCACGAAGGTGACGGTCGCGCAGTCCACCGGCGACGCGAAGATCGACGCGGCGGTCGTCGCGGCGGTCGAAGCGCTTGGCCGGGTCGACGAGGCACCGCCGCCGGCGACCTCGTATCCGGTGCTCGTCAAGCTTCAGGGGCGCAAGCCGGCATGACGATGCGTGCGCGATACGACGAAAGAATCCTGGGGTGGCGCCGTTGCACGGATGCTGCCGGAAAAGAAACGAAAATTGTTCGGAGTGCTTCGATGATTAGGAAGATGAACGGACGGGGTGGGGTGCCCCGCAACGGCGCGCTGCCCGCGCGCCTGTCGCGCGTCGGCGCGGCGGTGCTGACGCTCGGGCTGACCTGCGCGTCCGCCGCGCACGGGCAATCGCTCGAGGCGCAGGCCGCGTCGGGGAAAGCCGCGCCGACCGAGAGCGTGGTGATCAACCTGATCAACCTGCTCGTGAAGCGTGGCGTGCTCACGCAGCAGAACGCGAACGAGCTGATCAGCGAGGCGCGCACCGAGGCCGTGCAGGCGAGATCGGCCCGCGCATCGGGCGCGCCGGTCGTGGCGGGCGGCGTGGTCAACCCGCCGACGCAGCCGGGCGACGTCGCGGTGCCGTACGTGCCGCAGCTCGTGCGCGACCAGATCCGCGACCAGGTGAAGCAGGAAGTGATCGCGCAGGCGAAGGCCGAGAACTGGGCGCAGCCGAACACGTTCCCCGACTGGGTGTCGCGCATCAAGCTCGACGGCGACCTGCGCGTGCGTGACGAGTATCACTTCTACGGCGGCGGCAACACGAATGGCGTGACGAATTTCGCGGCGATCAACCAGGCCGGCGGATTCGACGTCAACCCGAACACCAACAACACGCAGATCCCCACGCAGAACACGCGCGAGAACCGCAACAACCTGCTGCGCTACCGCGCGCGGCTCGGCGTGACGGCGACGCTGTCCGACGAGATGATCGCCGGCATCCAGCTCGCGAGCGGCAACGACAACGGGCCCGTGTCGACCACGGCCACCGCGGGCGGCGGCTTCGCGAAGAAGAACATCTGGCTGAACAAGGCGTTCTTCGCGTACAAGCCCACGTCGTGGCTGAACCTGACGGCCGGCCGTTTCGACAACCCGTTCTTCAAGTCGGACCTGGTGTTCTCGGACGACCTGATGATGGACGGGATCGCCGCGAACCTGCGGCATGCGCTGCCGTGGAATCCGGACGTCACGCTGTTCGGCACGCTCGGCGTGTTCCCGATCCAGTACACGAGCGAGAACTTCCCGTCGAACAGCACCGAGAAGGCCGGCAGCGACACGAAGTGGATGTTCGGCGCGCAATTCGGCGCCGACTGGAAGATCGATGCGAAGAACCGGCTGCGCGGCGCGATCGCGTACTACGACTTCCAGAACATGCGCGGCACGCTGTCGTCGCCGTGCGCGCTGTATCTGGGCGCGACGAGCTGCAGCACCGACAACGAGGCGCCTGCATTCATGCAGGGCGGCAACACGCTGATCGCGCTGCGCAACATCGTGCAGAACCCGAACCTCGCGCCCGGCATGACGCCGCAGCCGCAGCTGTTCGGCCTCGCCTACAACTACCGGCTGCTCGACCTGAAGGCGCAGTGGGACACGGTGGTGGCCGATCGCTTCAAGCTGCGTCTCGACGGCGAGTACGTGCGCAACCTCGCGTACAACGACAACAAGGCGTTCGCGGCGGCGTCGCTGCCGGTCAACAACTACGATTCGACGTCGGTGAACGCGACGCGCGCCGACTACCGCAGCGGCCCGAACGGCTTCCTCGCGAAGGCGACGTTCGGCGAGCCGGAGCCGCGCGAGAAGGGCCAGTGGAACTTCTCGATCGCTTACAAGTACCTGCAGCCGGACGCCGTGCTCGATGCATTCAACGATCCCGACTTCCACCTCGGCGGCACCAACGCGCGCGGCTACGTGCTCGGCGCCGCGTATGCGGTCGCACGCGATACCTGGGTGTCGGCCCGTTACCTGAGCTCGAAGGAAGTGTACGGGCCGCCGGTTTCGATCGACGTGCTGCAGATCGAGCTCAATGCTCGCTTCTGACCGGAGTCGCGCATGAACACGATCACTCGCATGATGTTCGCGAGCGCCCTGGCCGGCACGCTGCTGCTCGCGGCCGGCGGCGCGCACGCGCAGAGCATCGAGGACAAGCTGCGTAGCCAGTTGCGCTCGACCGTGCAGGAGCTGCGCCAGTTGCAGGACAACCAGGCGCAGTTGCAGAGCGACAAGGCGGCGGCCGAGAAGCAGCGCGACGACGCGCTCGCGCAGCTGAAGGCGATGCAGGGGCAACTGGCGGCCGCGCGCGGCGACTCGGGCGCCGAGGCGGCTGCGAAGCGCGCGCTCGCGCAGGAGCGCGCGAGCCGCGAGCAGGACGCGAAGTCGCTGGCGAAATACAAGTCGTCCTATGAGGACTTGCTCGCCGTGTCGCGCGCCCGCGATGCACAGCACACGCAACTGCAGAAGGACGCCGCCGCGCGTGACACGCAACTGAAATCCTGCCAGGCACAGAATGCCGAGCTGTATCGCGTGGGGCACGAGATTCTCGACGCGTACGAGCATGTCGGGATCGGCACGCTGTTCTCGTCGCGTCAGCCGTTCGCGCAGTCGGCGCGCGTGAAGTACGACGACATCGCGCAACGTTACGGCGATGCGCTGTATGCGGGCAAGTACGACCCGGCCGCGCGGCCGGCGGCCGCAACACCGGCGCCGGCACCGGCGTCGGCGTCGGCTACCGCGGCGAACGCGCAGTGAGCGCGTGGCCCGCAGCCGGGATGGAACCGATCGATTCGTTGAATACGGGGAAGACAGACATGCAAGACACGCAACCGAACGCCGGCGACGAACGCACGGCACACGACGCGCCGATCGAAGCGATCAGCGCCGACCACCTTGCCGACGTGCTGCGCCGCGCGGGCTACCGCGTGACGGCGGCCGAGCAGAACGGCGCGGTGCAACTGATGAGCGCAAGCCAGGGCATCGGCTTCGCGGTGCGCTTCGGCAATCCGGCCGCCGCGCTCGCGCCGCAGGGCGCCGACGCACCGCCCGCCGCGCTGCTGTTCATCGACTACACGCTGTCGTGCGTGCTGCAGGTGCAGGGCGAATTGCCGGCCGAACTCGTCGCGGACTGGAACCGGACCAAGCGCTTCGCGCGTCTCGCGAGCCACGGGCCGTTTCTCGCGCTGGAAATGGACGTGGTCGTCGCGGGCGGCGTGTCCGAGCGCTACCTGCGTTCGACGATCGAGCTATGGGATCGCCTGATCCAGGAATTCCTGCTGCACCTGCGCAACCGTCCCGCGATGGCCGAGCAGGAAGCGGCGGCACGCGCGGCGGCCGGCGATCAGGCAGGCGCATCGCCGGTCGAAGCGACCACGGCAGCGGTCGAGGCCACTGCGAAGTGAGGATCGGCGCCGCGCTGCGTGCGCTGCTGCCGGGCCGTGCACGGCGCGCGGCGGACGCGATAGCCGCGGGCGACGCACCCGCCGCGTGGGGCGCGTATGCCCGGCGTACCGCGCTGTGGCTGCAGGAGACGCTTGACGGCGACGACGCGGCGGTATGCCTCCTGCGTGCCGGCATCGAGCATTGGGCCGGCGAACGGGCCGATGCGGGCGACGACGGTCCCGTGCTGCCGGTGCGCGCGTGGCTCGACCGGTACGGGCACGTGACGCGCGTCGACAGCGGCGCGGCCGGGCCACCGGCGCTCGACGCCGCGCTGCATGCGGCACTCGTCGGCCGGGCGGTCGGCGCGGCACCGCCGCGCGGGATGGCGCAGCCGCTGGTCCTGCGCATGACGCTGACGGACGCGCGCTGATGCGGCGTCCGCATTTCAAGAGCAATCGAGAGGGCAGTCGAACGATGATGACGAAGATGAAGAGGCTGGCGGTCGTGGCAGGCAGTCTCGTACTGGGCGTGCCGTTCGTCGCGCATGCACAGGACGACGTGATCGCGAATGCCGCGCAGGCGTCGGTCACGCAGGACGACATCGCGGGCCTGCTGAAAACGGTGAGCCCGGAAGGGCGCGAACGTCTCGCGGCCGATCCCGCGGCGCTCGACCAGGTCGTGCGTTCGACGCTTGCGCAGAAGGCCGTGCTGGCCGAGGCGAAAGCGAAGGGTTGGGACAAGCAGGCGCAGGTGCAGGCGGCTGTCGAGCAGGCCCGGCGCGATATCGTCGTGCGCAGCTACCTGGCGTCGGTGAATGCGCCGCCGGCCGACTATCCGTCCGACGCGGAGTTGCAGTCCGCGTATGACAAGAACCGCGCCGCGTTCACCGCGCCGCGCGCGCTGCATGTCGCGCAGATCTACATCGCGGTGCCGCCGAACGCGGATGCCGCCACGCTCGACAAGGCGCGCAAGCAGGCGGCCGATCTCGCGAACCGCGCGCGCAGCGGCGATTTTTCCGCGCTCGCGAAGGCGAACTCGCAGGACAAGGCGAGTGCCGCGAACGGCGGCGATCTCGGTTTCGTGCCCGATCAACTGATGGTGCCGGCAGTGCGGCAGGCGGCCGACGCGCTGAAGCCGGGCCAGGTCTCCGCGCCGATCCAGACGCCGGCCGGTTTTCATGTCGTGAAGCTGATCGACGTCCGCGCGGCCGCGCCGCGTCCGCTGGCCGACGTGAAGACGCAACTGCGCGAGATGATGCGTGCGCAGCGCACGCAGCAGAATGCACAGGCGTATCTTGCGAAGCTCGCCGCGAACGCACCGATCAACGAAGACGCGCTGAAGAAAGCGCTCGCGTCTGCCCGGTAGGCGTGCTCATGGCAACCGTTCGTTCGACGCCGCGCGTCGACGCCCCCGACCCGCGCACGCCGGGGCGACGCCGTCCGGCCGCGGCGGCCGACCGCCCGCGCATGCCGAAGGCGAATCCGTGGCCGGGCCGGCCCGGCGAGTGGCCCACGCATTGCCCGCTGTGCTTCGGCGCACTGGAGCCGTTGCCCGGTGCCGGCGGCTATGCACGGCACCGGAGCGCGCGGTGCTCCGCGCAGTGCGTGCTCACGACCCGCCAGTATCAGCCGGAGGAACTGACGATTCGCGGCTCGCGCGACGTGCAGGTCGCCGCCCGGCATCGCGAGCGCTTCGTGGCGCACTGGGCGCGCCATTACACGCTGATGCGGCGCGCGTGGCCCGCGCTCACGATCGGGCGCTTCATTGCGGTGATCTCGTGCGTGGACGTGGCGGATCTCTGGTCGTACCGGATGTTGCGCGACGACGATCTGGCGGCCGTGCTGCTTGTGCTGGCCGGCTTCCTGCGCGTGCCGGACGCGTGCGGTGCCGATGCGCCCGGCAACGACACGCGCGCGCCGGCGGTGCGCTGGGTGCGGTTCTGGTTCGACGCGAGCGTGCGCGACGTCGGCGATCTGTGGACGGCGGGCGGCAGTGCGCCGCCGCTGTTTCGCGTCGACTATCGCGAACCGCTCGTCACGCCGTATCCGACTGGCGCACAGGTGCAAGCGTGGCAGCCGGTCGACGGCATGCGCGACGCATGGGTGCGGCAGGTCGATGCGCAGGAGCCTGCCGTCGAAGCGTCCGATCGCGCGGCGTTCGCGCGTTTCCTGGCGCGCGCGTCGGCGCAGGGGACGAACCTGTGACGGCGCCGGGGCGAGTGCCATGAAGCCATTTCCGAAGGAGGCGCGCATGAGGATGCGACGACGCGGCATCTCGACGATTGTCTGCCTGCTGCTGGCAACCGGCGCACACGCGCAGGTCGGCCGCGCGGCGGCGAGTGCGGCCGCGCCTGCGCCGGCCAGTCCGGGTTCGGTCACGAAGCCGGTGTGCGTCGATGCGGAGGTCGACGGCAAGCGTGCGCTGTCGTACGACTGCCTCAGTCAGCAACTGAAGCCGAAGGCCGACCCGCAGGCGGGCGCGTCGCAAACGGATTCGGAGCGGCTGTCGAAGCAGCCGTCGAACCGACTCGGCACGTTCAACCTGTCGACCGAGCGAAACCGTTTCGGCGCGAACTGGGGCCGGTCGGTGACGCCGCAGCGGCCCGATGCGCCGGTCGCGGTGCCGCCGAAGTAATGCATGCGGGCGGACGTGGGGCGCGGGTATCGATGAGCCGGCGGCGTTCCGGCGCGAACCGACGAGGAACAGCGACATGAAAGCGGGCAGGCAAACGAACCGGGCGGCGATGCCGCGAGCGATGGCCGGCGGGCTGGCGTTGGCCTGCGCGTGCGTTTGTGCAACGGCAACGGCTGCCGAGCGGCCCGCGCAGTCGGGTGCCGCATCGCCGACGTCAACGCCAGCGCCTTCCGTCTCGCTGCCGAACTTTGCCGCGCTGGTCCGGCGCGTCGGCCCGGCCGTCGTCAACATCAGCGTCACGCGCGAAGTCACGCAGATGGGCATCCAGTTGCCGCCGGGCATCGCGCCCGATCATCCGCTCGCGCCGTTTCTTGCGCGCCGCGTGATCGGCAATCGCGAGGAGGTGAGCCTCGGTTCGGGCTTCATCGTCAGCGAGGACGGCGTAATCCTGACCAACCGGCACGTGGTCGGCGATGCGGTCGCGATCGACGTGAAGCTGACCGACAAGCGGCAGTTCAAGGGGCGTGTGATCGGCAGCGATCCCGTTTCCGACGTCGCGGTGATCCGCATCGACGCGCACAACCTGCCGGTCGTCGCGACCGGCGACCCCGCGCGCACCGAAGTGGGCGACTGGGTGATGGCGATCGGTTCGCCCTACGGGTTCGCGAACACGGTCACGCAGGGCATCGTCAGCGCGAAATCGCGCTCGTTGCCCGGCGAGCGCGCGATTCCGTTCATCCAGACCGACGTGCCGATCAACCCCGGCAATTCGGGCGGCCCGCTGTTCGACCTCGGCGGCCGCGTGATCGCGATCAACTCGATGATCTTCTCGAAGACGGGCGGCTATCAGGGGCTTGCGTTCGCGATTCCGATCGATATCGCGCTCGACGTGAAGGACCAGTTGCTGCGGACCGGCAAGGTCACGCGCGGCCGGCTCGGCGTGGCCGTCCAGGAAGTGAGCCAGGCGCTTGCGCGTTCGTTCGGCCTCGCCAACCCGGACGGCGCGCTGATCACCGTGGTCGAGCCGGATGGCCCGGCCGCGCACGCGGGCCTGCAGCCGGGCGACGTCGTACTCGCGGTCGACGGCAGGCCGGTCGCCGAATCGGCGGACCTGCTCGGCGCGGTCGCAGGCATGCGGGCCGGGCGGCAAACCGACCTGCTCGTGTGGCGCGCGGGCCGGGCGATGCACATGAGCGCGACGGTTGGCGCATTCGACAGCGGCACGGCGTCGGCGAGCGGCGAGCAAGGGCCCGCGCGGTTCGGGCTCGCGCTGCGCGCGGCGACCGACCAGGAGCGCCAGCGGCTCGGCGTCGGCCAGGCGCTCGTCGTCGAGCAGGCGAGCGGCCAGGCTGCCCGCGCGGGGTTGCAGCCCGGCGATGTCGTGCTGTCGGTCAACGGCACGCCGGTCGCGAACATCGGTGCGCTGATGACCGAGATCGACGCCGCGCACGGCAACGTCGCGCTGCTCGTCCAGCGCGGCGGCACGCGCCTGTATGTGCCGATCGAGATCGGCTGAGGGTTGCAGGACGAGCGGGCGACGCAACGCGGCGCGTCGGCGCATCGTCGAAACGGGAGGCGGGATGAAACGAATGCAGCAGTGGGGCGTATCCGGTGGGTGGCGGGCGATCGTCGTCGCGTGGGCGCTTTTCGCAGGTGCCGTGTCGATGGCCGTCGCACAGACGGCCGACGTGCCGCAAACGTGGATCCGCTACGGACAACTCGCCGGGCAGCAGTTCCAGACGTGGCTCGAAGCCGACGGCGACGCGGCCGATCGTCTGCACCGCTATCTCGAAGCGCGCGTATTGAATGCGAGCGCCGAGGCGCCGCCGCCCGCGATCGTCGTGCGCGCGTGGATCGGCACGAGCGGCGCCGTCACGCGCGTCGAATTCGCGTCGCTCGGCGATCCCGACGCGGACGCGACGCTGCGGCAGCTGCTCACCGCCGGCCCGCTGGGGGAGCCGCCGCCGCCCGACATGCTGCAGCCGCTGCGCGTGCGCCTGCGGCTCGCGCCGAATCCCGATGCGGCGGCCGCCGCGCCGGCCTCGGCGGCGCGCATGCCGTGACGTCCGGAGCCGTGCGCGCGGACCAGGCCGGATATCGTAATAAGATATGAGGTTATTGCGTTGGCGGGGCGATGACGTCCCGCCGCTTCAACAGGAGCCCTCCATGCAATTGACCCCGTTGGGCGCGCAGGTCGCCCAGTTCGGTTTCCCCGAGCGGCAGAGACACGCGCAGGCGCTGATAGCCGGCACGGCCGACATCAACACGTATGTTTCCGGCGGCGTCTGCTACGACGCCGCGGCCTATGTGCGGTATCTGATGCGCGCTGACGCGATGATCACGCCCAACACGCTGCTCGACACGATCGGTCAGCACTGGTGGCCGCGGTTCAACTTCGAGAACGGCGGCGAATGGGACGGGCGCGCGAACATTCCGGCCGGGACCGCGGTCGGCTTCTCGCGCGGCGGCTCGGTCTTTCATGCGGCGATCGCCGTCGGCGGCACCTCGATCCGGGCCGTGAACGGCGGGCTCCTCGGCAGCGGATGGCGGTATGCGGTCGACCTCGCACGCGTGCTCGAACCGGCCGCGGCCGGCGGCTTTACGTACGACCGCGCGAACATTCGGGTTCATCTGTCGCGCCTGTAGCACTCGCGCCTCCCGGCGCGGCAGGCCGCGCCGGCCGCGATCCGTGGGCCGCTCGCCGCGCACGCTGCCGGGCGGCGGCTACCGGCCGTCCGGCGATTTCCGCATGGCGTCGCGCTGTCCATCACTGCTATCCTCTCGACCGTGAATGACTCTTCATGGAGTCGTGGCGGCGCATGCTGCGTCGCGGCGAAGCGCGCGGGTGCCACTGCGTGCGCGCCGGGGCGGCATGACCGGCCGTCCACGACGATCCGTGGCCTGTTTCGTGACTGATTTCCTACCGTCCATGTCCACATGGTCAAGACAACGATGAGCGACGCACCTGAAACCGCGGCGCCCGGCGACGACGAATCGCATGGCGGCGCGTCGTCCTACCTGGTGCCGGGGCTCGAACGCGGGCTGCGGATCCTCGCCGAATTCTCCGCGCGCGAGCCGGTGCTCGGCGCGCCCGAGCTGTCGAAGCGCATCGGCATTCCGCGCACGACCACGTTCCGCCTGCTGCAGACCCTCGAAGCGCTCGGTTTCCTCGAGCGCGTGAATGGCGACCGCTATTTCCGGCTCGGTGTCGGCGTGCTGCGGCTCGGCTTCGAATACCTGAATTCGCTCGAACTGACCGATCTCGGCGGGCCCGTGCTCGAACGGCTGCGCGATGCGACCGGCCTGTCGACGCATCTGCTGATCCGCGACCAGCGCGACGTCGTGTTCGTCGCGAAGGCGCAGAGCAACGCGTCGATGTTCGGTTCGGTGAAGGTGCACGTCGGCACGCGCCTGCCCGCGCATGCGACCGTGCACGGCCACGTGTTGATGGGCGACCTGACGCGCGACGCACTGCGCCAGCTCTACCCGGAAAAGCGCCTCGAGCAGTTCACTGAGCGCACGCCGGGCACCGTCGACGAGCTGTACGAACGCGTGCGCCACTATGCGCGGCTCGGCTACGCGGTGAGCGAGGCGGCATTCGAGAGCGGCATTTCGGCGGTCACCGCGCCCGTACGCGATCATTCGGGCTCGATCGTCGCGGCGATCACAGCCACGGTGCCGCGCTCGGAGATCGGCGAGGCCCGCGAGAAGGAACGGCTCGTCGAGGCCGTGTGCGGCGCGGCGGTCGACCTGTCACAGCGGTTGAACTATCGTCCGCTCGAAAGCGATCCGACATTCGCGCACGCGCGCCACAAGGTCGCGATGTTCTGAGTGTTGCGATGCGCGGCCGTGCAAAAGCCGCGCACAAACGAAAAAGAGCGGCCCGCGGGCCGCTCTTGTCGTTTCAGGCGGCGAACGCCTGGCTTCGTTCAGAACGAGTGGTGGATCCCGGTGAGCACGATCACCTGGTTCGCGGTGCTCGACACGCCTGCCGTGAAGAACGCGGCCTGCGCGCCGCCGGAACCGTGTTCGTACAGCACGTTTGCATACAACTGCGTGCGCTTGGACAGCGAATAGATGTCGCCGAGCTCGGCCTGCGTCCAGCGGCGGCCGGCCAGCGTCGTGGTCGCCGCGCCGCCCGCGATCGTGTTGAACGCGCTGCTGCGGTAGTTCACACCCGCGTCGTAGCTCTGGAACGTGTCCGAGAAGCCGTTCGACTGCATCTTCGTGCGCGTGTACAGGCCGTGCACGAGGAAGTCGCCGAACTGGTAGGACGCGCCTGCGCCAATGTTCTCGACCTTGCTTGCGGTGTAGCCGTTCGCGGTGTTCTGCCCCTGGAACGACGTGATGCCGGTCGTGCTGATCAGGATCGAGCGGTCGTGCTCGTTCGAGTACACGGCCGACGCCTTGAACGGCCCGTTCGCGTAGTTCAGCGCGACGCCGAGCGACTTGCCGGTCGAGAAGTTCGTCGTGTTGCCGAGCGCCATCGTCGCCGCGGCCGAGAAGCCCGCGAAGGTCGGCGAACGGTACTTGACCGCGTTGTTGTACGGCACGTTGCCGGTCGCGGCGAGCCCGTCGATGTTGCCGGGGTGGAACGCGTACCAGCTCATCGCGAGGTAGGCCGTGCTGAGCGGATCGAGATAGTCGAACGACAGCGGCGTCTGGCGGCCGAGCGTCAGCGTGCCGTACCGTTCCGAGCCGAGGCCGACGAATGCCGCGCGGTTCCAGATCGTGTTCGCGGTCGCGAACTGGCCATTGTTCGTATAGAAGCCGTTTTCGAGCTGGAAGATCGCCGACAGGCCATTGCCGAGGTCTTCCTTGCCCTTCAGGCCCCACCGATCGGGCTGCGTGTTGCCCTGGATCATCGCCCATTTCGCCTGGCCGCCGACGTTGTTCACGTACGCGACGCCCGCATCCATGCTGCCGTACAGCACCACGCTGCTCTGCGCCCACGCGCCCGACGCGGCGCCCAATCCGATCACTGCTGCTGCTACCGCATGCTTGACCATTTGATCTCCTGAATCTCCAACCTGATGAAAACGTACCGTGGCGGCGTGCGCAGGGACGGCCGGCCGTCGCGCGTTTTCGCCATCGAGTGGGCATTCGTATGTTCCATATAAGGAACGATGTGCCTCTGATGGAATGGAGTATAGAGGCGGCGGGCACCGAGTCAAAAATAATTTTTTCGGGACGGATGGGTTGCCGACCGACGCCCGGCGGCGGTGCCCGACGTCTCGAAAAAGCCGGTAAATGCCCGTAATACAACAAAAAATTACATTTGATAAGGCAGGCGAAAGCGATCGTCGAGCCAGCGGTCGGTGTTTTCCCTAGGACGTGCAGCTTTTTGTTTTACTCGTGGAAACTCGCTCCTATAATCACCATCCATAAACTGACGTTCCGGATATGGAACAAATAGGAACAAACCGAGAGTCGATCAGAAGGAAGGGTGTGAGATGTCTGAACAATGGGTTTGCGCCGGGCACGCCGGCGCGCTGTCGGAAGACACGCCGATCGAGTTCAAGCGGACCGACGGCGTCGAAATCGGGATCTACCGCGTCGGCGACGACGTGTATGCGCTCGAGAACGTATGCCCGCATGCGTACGCGCTGCTGACGCAGGGGTTCGTCGACGAAGGCACGGTCGAATGCCCGCTGCACGAGGCCGTGTTCGACATCAAGACGGGCGAATGCCTGAAGGGGCCGGGCGGACGCGCACTGAAGCAGTACGCGGTGCGTCTCGCCGGCGAGGAAATCCAGATCAAGGTGGAATGACATGAAAGAAGCGACCGTCAACTTCAATCCCTTCCTGAAGCCGTGGGTGGCGCCGCAGCCGAACAACGTCGCGGGCAAGGGGCAGATCGAGATCCCCGGCCAGGTCGAGAACCAGGTCTGGCAGAACCGCAAGGCCGCGCCGACCCAGTACGAAAACGACCTCGGCGATGCGCTCGAGCGCGTGTTCGAAGCCGGCGCGATCGAGCTGGACGATGTCGTCGCGGGCCTGAACCGCATCGGTTTCCGCGCGCCGGACGGCACGGTGTGGACCGCCGAGCGCTTCCGCGCCGAAATGGCCGCGCTCGCGGAATGACCGCTTGAGCGCTGGCAGCCGACCCGACGACAACCGCATCCGGAGCACACTGATGACGTCCCCCGTACAACACGCAGTCCAACACGACCCGGTCCGTGCCTACCTCGACCGCGGCATCAAGAACTACTGGTATCCCGTCGCGCCGAGCTGGCAGGTGTCGAATGCACCGGTCGGCCTCACGCGCCTGTCCGAGCAGATCGTGCTGTGGCGCGATCACGACGGCAAGGTTCACGCGCTCGAGGATCGCTGCCCGCACCGCGGCGCGCGCCTGTCGCTCGGCTGGAACCTCGGCGGCAACATTGCCTGCTGGTATCACGGCATCGAAGTCGACGGTGGCGGCACGGTCAACCGCGTGCCGGCCGTATCGAACTGTCCGCTCGAAGGCATGAAGTGCGTGAAGTCGTATCCGGTCGAGGAGAAGGCCGGCGCGATCTTCCTGTGGTTCGGCGACGAAGCGCACGGCGAGCCGGCGCCGCTGAACCTGCCCGAGGAACTGGTCGACGACGAGTACGGCCACTTCCTGTGCGTGTCGAACTGGAAGTGCAATTACCAGTACGCGATCGACAACGTGATGGACCCGATGCACGGCGCGTACCTGCACGCCACCTCGCACTCGATGGCCGAAGGCGACAAGCAGGCCGAGATGCGCGTGCGCAAGACGGAAACGGGCCTGATGTTCGAGAAGATCGGCCAGCGCGACGTGAACTTCGACTGGGTCGAGCTCGGCGAAACGGGCTGCCTGTGGATGCGCCTCGCGATCCCGTACAAGCAGAAGTTCGGCCCGGGCGGCAACTTCGGGATCATCGGCTTCGCGACGCCGGTCGACGGCGACAACTGCCAGGTCTACTTCTGGCGCACGCGCAAGGTCAGCGGCTGGCAGCGCGACGTGTGGCGCTTCATGTACCGCAACCGCCTCGAGGGCCTGCACTGGGACGTGCTCGAGCAGGACCGCTACGTCCTCGAAAGTCTCGCGCCGAATGCGCGCGATCACGAATACCTGTACCAGCACGACGTCGGCATGACGCGCGTGCGCCGGATGCTGCGCACGCGTGCGCAGGAACATCTCTCCGCGCTCGACGCGCATCGCGCGGCGCAGGCCGCAGCGGAGCCCTCGAATGGCTGAGCGCGCTCCGGTCGTGTCGCTCGCGGGGCGCCGCGTGCTCGTCACGGGCGGCGCGCGCGGGCTCGGCGCGGCGTTCGTGACGGCGCTCGTCGAAGCGGGCGCGCAGGTCGCGTTTGGCGACGTGCTGGCCGACGAAGGCCGCGCGCTTGCCGCGCAACTCGCCGAAGCCGGCCATGTCGCGCATTTCATCGCGCTCGATCTCGCCGATCCGGCGAGCGTCACCGCGTTCGTCGCGCAGGGCGCGGCGGCGCTCGGCGGCATCGACGCGCTGATCAACAACGCGGCGATCACGAACTCGGGCGGCAAGCTGTCGACCGAGCTCGACGTGTCGACGTGGGACGCCGTGATGAACGTGAACGTGCGCGGCGTGTGGCTCGTCAGCAATGCGGCGCTGCCGTACCTCGCGCAGTCGGGCCGCGGCGCGATCGTGAACCTCGCATCGGACACCGCGCTGTGGGGCGCACCGAAGCTGCTCGCGTACGTCGCGAGCAAGGGCGCGGTGATCGCGATGACGCATGCGCAGGCGCGCGAGTTCGGCGCGCACGGCGTGACGGTCAACGCGATCGCGCCGGGGCTGACCGAAGTCGAGGCGACGGCCTACGTGCCGGCCGAGCGCCACGCGTTCTACATGCAGGGCCGCGCGCTGACGCGTGCGCAGGTGCCCGACGACGTGACGGGCCCGGTGCTGTTCCTGCTGTCGGACGGCGCGCGCTTCGTGACGGGTCAACTGCTGCCGGTGAACGGCGGCTTCGTGATGAATTGATGTTTTCACCCTTGATGAAGGAGTTGACGATGGCGGACGCCGATCTCGAACGCAAATCGTGGGACCAGCCGGAAGGCGCAAGCTTCAACGACTGGATGGAAGGGCGCGTGGCGCGCTACGCGACGCGGCGCTACGACTGGGACGCACTGAAGTTCCAGGCCGACTACGACCCGAAGTACCGCCGCGCGCAGATGCGCTACGTCGGCACGGGCGGCACGGGCGTCGCGAAGGACGTCAACACGGTGCCGGCCGGCGGCTTCACGTTCTCGACGATGGTCATCCCGGCCGGCAACATCGGCCCGAGCCACATCCACATGGACGTCGAGGAAATCTTCTTCGTGCTGCGCGGCAAGATGAAGGTGATCTGCGAGCGTGACGGCGAGACGTGGGAAGCGATCCTCGGCGAACGCGACCTGATCTCGGTGCCGCCGGGCGTGTATCGCACGGAAATCAACATCGGCGAGGAAGATGCGCTGATGTGCGTGATGCTCGGTTCGCCGAAGCCGATCACGCCGACGTATCCGCCCGATTCGCCGCTCGCGAAGATCAAGCGCTGAGACGGAGCCGGTGAAGCAATGAGTGTCATCGACAAACGTGAACGCGACCGCACCGCGGCATTCGCCGCGCTGCTCGGGCAGTTTCCCGAACAGCGTTGCGCGGCCGGCGCGGCGGGCACGATCGGCTACCGTGAGGCCGGCGCGCAGCATGCAGGCCGTGCGCTGCCCGTCGTGCTGCTGCACGGGATCGGCTCGGGCGCCGCATCGTGGGTCCGCCAGCTCGACACGCTCGGCGCATCGCGGCGCGTGCTCGCGTGGGATGCGCCCGGTTACGGCGTGTCGACGCCGGTGCACGGCGCGTCGCCGGCCGCCGCCGATTACGCGGCATCGCTGAACGCGTGGCTCGAGGCACTCGGCATCGAACGCTGCGTGCTGGTCGGGCATTCGCTCGGCGCGATCATCGCGGGCGGTCTCGCCCGCGTGATGCCCGCGCGGATCGCCGGCCTGCTGCTGGTGTCGCCCGCGGGCGGCTACGGCAGCGCACCGGCTGAAACGCGCGAATCGCGCCGCGACGCGCGGCTCGCGATGCTGGCCGCACTCGGTCCGGCCGGGCTCGCCGAACAGCGCAGCGGCAACATGCTGTCCGGTTTCGCGAGCGAGGAGGCGCGTGCGTGGGTGCGCTGGAACATGGCGCGCATCGTGCCGGCCGGCTATGCGCAGGCCACGCACCTGCTCGCGAACGCCGATCTCGCCACCGATCTCGCCGGTTTTCGCGGCCGCACGGCCGTGGCCGTCGGCGCGAACGACGCGATCACGCCGCCCGCCGCGTGCGAGCGGATCGCCGCGGCCGCCCATGTCGGGCTGCAGGTGATTCCGCAAGCAGGCCATGCCGGCTACGTGGAAGCACCGGCCGTCTATTCCGCACTGATCGACACGTTCTGCCGTCAGTGCGACCCACAGCGGGGGCTCGCATGAACGAACCGCTGCAACAGGCCGAATCCGAAAGCGGCAAGGGCGAAGCCAGTTACGTGGTGCCGGGTCTCGAACGCGGGCTGCGGATCCTCGCCGAATTCTCGCCGCGCGAGCCCGTGCTCGGCGCGCCCGAATTGTCGAAGCGGCTCGGCATTCCGCGCACGACGGTGTTCCGTCTGCTGCAAACGCTCGAATCGCTCGGCTTCCTCGAGCGCGCGGACAAGGATCGCAACTACAAGCTCGGCATCGCCGTGCTGCGGCTCGGCTTCGAATACCTGAGCTCGCTGGAGCTGACCGATCTCGGCCTGCCCGTGATCGAAAGCCTGCGCGACGCGACCGGCTTCACGACGCACATCGTGATCCGCGACGGCCGCGACGTGGTATTCGTCGCGAAGGCGCAGAGCCAGGCGCCGGTGTTCAGCTCGATCCGCGTGAACGTCGGCACGCGCTTGCCCGCGCATGCAACGACGCACGGCCACGTACTGATGGGCGACCTGTCGTTGAAGGAGCTGCATGCGCTGTATCCGGAAGGCGCGCTGAACCGGATGACGAACGCGACGCCCGAGACGGTCGACGCGCTGTACGAAGTGATCCGAGAGGATGCGCTGCGCGGCTACGGCGTCAGCAATTCGTCGTTCGAGCGCGGCATCTCGGTGGTCACGGCGCCGGTGCGCAACGAGACGCAGAAGATCGTCGCGTGCATCACGGTGACGGTGCCGAGGCCAGAAATCGACGCGGCGCTGATCGCGGACGGCCTGATCGACAAGGTGCAGCGCGCGGCGGCGGAACTGTCGCGGCGGCTCAATTACCGCTCGGATGACGAGCACACGTTTCTGAAGGCATTAGGACTCCGATGATTGAGATCGATCTGACCGGGCAGGTCGCGGTGGTGACGGGCGGTTCGTCCGGCATCGGCCTCGCGACGGCCGAACGGTTCCTGCAGGCGGGCGCATCGGTCGCGATTTGCGGCCGCGACAGCGACCGCCTCGCACGCGCCGAAGCGATGCTCGCTGAAAAATACCCGGGCGCGCAACTGCTCGCCGAGCGCTGCAACGTGCTCGACGAAACCGATGTGGCCGCGTTCGCGCAAGCGGTTTCGACGCGTTTCGGCCGTGCCGACATGCTGGTCAACAATGCCGGCCAGGGGCGCGTGTCGACCTTCGCCGACACGACCGACGACGCGTGGCGCGAAGAGCTCGAACTGAAGTATTTCAGCATCATCCGCCCGACGCGCGCGTTCCTGCCGCTGCTGCGCGACGCGCACGCGCCGACGATCACCTGCGTGAACTCGCTGCTCGCGCTGCAGCCGGAGCCGCACATGGTCGCGACGTCGTCCGCGCGCGCGGGCGTGCTGAGCCTCGTGAAGTCGCTCGCGACCGAACTCGCGCCGCAGCGCATCCGCGTGAACTCGATCCTGATCGGCATCGTCGAGTCGGGCCAGTGGCGCCGCCGTTACGAAACGCAGGCGCGGTCCGGCGAAAGCTGGGAGGACTGGACGGGCGCGATCGCCCGCACGAAGAACATTCCGCTGAACCGCTTCGGCAAGCCTGACGAGGCCGCCTGGGCACTTTTTTATCTCGCAACGCATCTGTCGTCGTACACGACGGGCAGCCATATCGACGTTTCTGGAGGCTTTGCACGCCATGTCTGAAAAAACCACGGTCGGCGAGCTGATTGCCACCTTCCTCGAGCAGTGCGGCGTGAAGACCGCATTCGGTGTCATCTCGATCCACAACATGCCGATCCTCGACGCGATCAACACGCGCGGCAACATCCGGTATGTCGGCGCACGCGGCGAAGCCGGTGCGTTGAACATGGCCGACGGCCTGGCCCGCGTGTCGGGCGGCCTCGGCGTCGCGTTCACCAGCACGGGCACGGCGGCGGGCAACGCGGCCGGCGCGATGGTCGAGGCGCTGACGGCCGGCACCGCGCTGCTGCACATCACCGGGCAGATCGAGACGCCGTACCTCGACCGGGATCTGGCGTACATCCACGAAGCCCCCGACCAGTTGTCGATGCTGGACGCGATCTCGAAGGCCGCGTTCCGCGTGCGCTCGGTCGAAACCGTGCTGCCGACGATCCGCGAAGCCGTGCGCATCGCACAGACCGCGCCGACAGGCCCGGTGTCGGTCGAGATTCCGATCGACATCCAGGCCGCTGAAATCGAATGGCCGGAAGACCTGGAGCCCGCGCACGTCGCGGTTCGCGAGCACGACGCGGCCCGCGTCGCGAAGCTCGCCGACGCACTGGCGGCCAAGCGCCGCCCGCTGCTGTGGCTCGGCGGCGGCGCGCGCCACGCACGCGAGGAAGTCGAACGCCTCGTGAAGCTCGGCTTCGGCGTCGTGACGAGCGTGCAGGGCCGCGGCGTGCTGCCCGAGGATCATCCGGCGACGCTCGGCGCGTTCAACGTGCACGCGTCCGTCGAAGCGTTCTACAAGACCTGCGATGCGCTGGTCGTCGTCGGTTCGCGCCTGCGCGGCAACGAGACGCTGAAGTACCGGCTCGCGCTGCCGCAGCCGCTGTTCCGCATCGATGCCGACGCGCTTGCCGACAACCGCGGCTATCCCAACGCGCTGTTCGTGCACGGCGATTCGAAGCGCGTGCTCGCCGAGCTGGCTGACCGGCTCGAAGGCCGCCTGTCGGTCGACCCGCGGTTCGCGGCCGATCTCGCGGCAGCCCGCGAGCAGGCGGTGGCCGACGTGTCGAAGGGTCTCGGGCCGTACAAGCAGCTCGTCGATACGCTGCAGGGCGCCGTCGGCCGCGACTACAACTGGGTGCGCGACGTGACGATCTCGAACAGCACGTGGGGCAACCGCCTGCTGAAGATCTTCGAGCCGCGCTCGGGCGTGCATGCGCTCGGCGGCGGCATCGGCCAGGGCATCCAGATGGGCATCGGCGCGGCGCTCGCGGGCGCCGCGGCGAAGACGGTCTGCCTCGTCGGCGACGGCGGCCTGATGGTCAACGTCGGCGAGCTCGTGACGGCCGTGCAGGAAAACGCGAACGTGATGATCGTGCTGATGAACGACCAGTGCTACGGCGTGATCCGCAACATCCAGGACGCGCACTACGACGGCCGCCGCTGCTTCGTGCAGTTGCACCAGCCCGATTTCGCGCAGTTCTGCGCGAGCTTCGGCCTCACCCATTACCGGATCACGTCGCTCGACCAAGCCGAAGCGATCGTGCGCGAAGGGCTGGCGAAGGAAGGTCCGGTGATGGTCGAGGTCGACATGCTGTCGGTCGGCTCGTTCGCATCGAACTTCGCGGGCCCGCCGGTGAAGAAGGAAGAAACGCCGTCGGAGCGCCAGTATGCATAACGGGCAGAAGCGGGCCCACGCACCGGTCGACGTCGCGATGATCGGCTTCGGCGCGATCGGCGCGGCCGTGTACCACGCGGTCGAGCACGATGCGTCGTTGCGCGTCGCGCACGTGATCGTGCCGGAACACCAGCGCGCGGCGGTGCAGGGCGTGCTGGGCGGCGCGGTGGAGGTCGTGTCGTCGGTCGGCGCACTGGCGCGCCGCCCCGAGTTCGCGCTCGAATGCGCGGGCCACAGCGCGCTCGTCGATCACGTCGTGCCGCTGCTGAAGGCCGGCACCGACTGCGCGGTCGCATCGATCGGCGCGCTGTCCGATCTCGCGCTGCTGGACGTGCTCGCGCAGGCGGCCGACGAAGGCGACGCGACGGTGACGCTGCTGTCCGGCGCGATCGGCGGGATCGATGCGCTGGCGTCCGCGAAGCAGGGCGGCCTCGACGAAGTGCTGTACGTGGGCCGCAAGCCGCCGCTCGGCTGGCTCGGTACGCCCGCCGAGGCGCTGTGCGACCTGCGCACGATGAGCGAGGAAAAGGTGATCTTCGAAGGCAGCGCGCGCGATGCCGCGCGCCTGTATCCGAAGAACGCGAACGTCGCGGCAACCGTCGCGCTCGCGGGCCTCGGCCTCGACGCGACGCACGTGCGCCTGATCGCCGATCCGGCCGTCGTCCGCAATGTGCACCGCATCACCGCACGCGGCGCATTCGGCGAGATGTCGCTGGAAATGAGCGGCAAGCCGCTGCCTGACAACCCGAAGACATCCGCGCTGACGGCGTACAGCGCGATCCGCGCGCTGCGCAACCGCGCGGCCCGCTGCGTGATCTGACCGGGCCGTTGAAGGTCCGCCCGCGCCACGGCGAAGGCGGACGTGCAGAGACAGATTTGTGGGACTTGTGACATGACTCCTTTCGATACGAGCCTCGTACCCGACGGCAACATCCTGATCGGCGGCGAATGGCGGCGCGGCCGTGGCGCGCCTTACGCGAGCATCTATCCGGCCGACCAGTCGCTGAACATGGAAGTGTCGACCGCGAATGCGCAAGACGCGGCCGAAGCCGTCGAGGCCGCCGACGCCGCGTGGCGCCGCGCCGACTGGGCCGGGCTGAAGCCGCACCTGCGCGCGCAGGTGCTGTACCGCATCGCCGATCTGATCATGCAGCGCCACGAGGCGCTCGCGAACCTGCAGCGTCGCGACAACGGCAAGCCGATCGGCGAGACGCGCGTGCTGGTGGCGAGCGCCGCGAACACGTTCCGCTATTTCGCGGCGTGCCTCGAAACGCTCGACGAGGAACTGACGCCGTCGCGCGGCGACTACCTGACGATGAGCGTGTACGAACCGATCGGCGTGATCGCGGCGATCACGCCGTGGAATTCGCCGATCGCCTCCGATGCGCAGAAGCTCGCACCGGCGCTGGCCGGCGGCAACGCGGTGGTGCTCAAGCCGGCCGAAGTCACGCCGCTCGTGTCGCTTGCGCTGGCTCGCATCTGCGAGGAAGCGGGCGTGCCGAAGGGCGTGCTGAGCGTGCTGCCGGGCAAGGGCTCGGTGATCGGCGACGTGCTGGTGCGTCATCCGCTGGTGAAGAAAGTGTCGTTCACCGGCGGCACCGAAGTGGGCCGCGGCATCGCGCGCATCGCGGCCGAGAAGCTGATGCCGGTGTCGCTTGAGCTCGGCGGCAAGTCGCCGACGATCGTCTGCGACGACGCCGATCTCGATCATGCGGTCAACGGTGTGCTGTACGGGATCTTCAGCTCGTCGGGCGAAGCGTGCATCGCGGGCTCGCGGCTGTTCGTGCAGCGCGCGGTGTACGACGCATTCATGGAGCGCCTGGTCGCGGGCGCACGCAAGCTGCGCGTGGGCGACCCGACGCGCCCCGACACGCAGATGGGGCCGCTGATCACCGCGAAGCATCGCGAATCGGTGGAGCGCTACGTGGCGCTCGGTCTCGAGGAAGGCGGCCGCCTGCTGTGCGGCGGTGAGCGGCCGTCGGGCGACGGACGCGAGCACGGCTTCTTCTATCAGCCGACGATACTCGAAGGCCTGCCGAACAGCGCGCGCATCTGTCAGGAGGAAATCTTCGGCCCGGTGCTCGTCGCGATGCCGTTCGACGACGAAGCGTCGCTGATCGCGCAGGCGAACGACAGCGTGTTCGGCCTGGCGGCCGGCATCTGGACGCGCGACTACAAGCGCGCGTGGCGCATCGCGCGTGCGCTGGAGACGGGCACCGTCTGGATCAACACGTACAAGCTGTTTTCGATCTCCACGCCGTTCTCGGGCTGGAAGGAGAGCGGGATGGGGCGCGAGAAGGGGCGTCTCGGCATCCGCGAGTACATGCAGCAGAAGAGCCTCTACTGGGGTTTGAACGACGCGCCGCTGCCGTGGGCGAACTGAGCGAAGGGGAATGACGCAATGAGCATTTTGGGAATCGAGCAGATCACGTACGGCGTCGACGACCTCGCGACCTGCCGGCGCTTTTTCGCCGACTGGGGGATGAGGGAAGTCGCGCACGACGACACACGCGCGCGCTTCGAGACGCTGAACGGCTGCACCGTGCTGGCCGTGAAGGCCGACGATCCGGCGCTGCCGCCCGCGTTCGAAGCGGGCCCGACGCTGCGTGAAGTCACGTGGGGCGTCGCGACGCGGCAGGATCTCGACGCGCTGCGCACGAAGCTCGCCGGCCAGCCCGGGTATTACGCGCAGGATGACGCGATCGGCTGCATCGACCCGAACGGGATGGCGATCCGCGTCGAAGTCACGCGCAAGCGCGAACTCGACATCACGGGCTCGCCGTCGAACGTGTGGGGCCGGACGCTGCGCGTCGACCAGCCGAGCCCGATCTACCCGCGCGCGGAGCCGGTCGAGGTCGGGCATGTCGTGTTCTTCACGAACTGCCTCGATGCGCAGGAAAAGTTCTATCACGAGCTGCTGGGCTTCGAGACATCGGATCGTTACCCCGGCCGCGGCGCGTTCATGCGCTGCGCGCCGCACGGCGGCCACCACGACCTGTTCCTGCTCGCACTGCCGAACGGCAAACGCGGCCTGAACCACGTCGCGTTCACCGTGCGCGACATCCACGAAGTGTTCGGCGGCGGCATGCACATCGACCGCTGCGGCTGGGAAACGCAACTCGGCCCGGGCCGTCACCCGGTGTCGTCCGCATACTTCTGGTACTTCCAGAACCCGGCCGGCGGCCTGATCGAATACTACGCGGACGAAGACGTGCTGACGCCCGAGTGGCAGCCGCGCGAATTCGAGCCGGGCCCGACCGTGTTCGCCGAATGGGCCGTCGACGGCGGCCTCGACGGCCATACGCGCCGGCAGAAGAGCGCGAAGGCGCCGGAAGGCAAGTTCATGACGGAGCGCAAATCATGAGCGAAGGGAACTCGCGGGAGCAGGCCGCACCCGGCACGGTCGTCGTGATCGGCGGCGGCCAGGCCGCCGGCTGGGTGCTGAAGACGCTGCGCGCGGAAGGCTTTGCCGGCCGTCTCGTGATGATCGCGGACGAACCGCATCTGCCGTACGAGCGCCCGCCGCTGTCGAAGGCCGTGCTGGCCGGCGACGCCGACATCGAAACCGTGCGGGTCGTGCGTCCCGACGAATTCGACGCGCTGAACGTCGAAGCATGGCAGCCGGAACGCGCGGCGTCGATCGACCGTGCGCGCCGCGTCGTGAAGACCGAAAGCGGGCGCGAGATCGAATACGACCGCCTCGTGATCGCGACCGGCGGTACGTCGCGGCGCCTGCCGGACGCACTCGTGAAGACGCCGGGCCTGCATTACCTGCGCACGCTCGACGAAGCGGCCGCGCTCGGCGAGAAGCTGCGCGCGAGCCGGCGTGTGCTCGTGATCGGCGGCGGCTGGATCGGCCTCGAAGTCGCGGCGACCGCGCGCAAGCTCGGCGTCGAAGCGGTGGTGGTCGAAGGTGCGCCGCGGCTGTGCGGCCGCTCGGTGCCGCAGATCGTGTCGGATTTCCTGCTCGACCTGCATCGTGCGAACGGCGTCGACGTCCGCCTCGACGCGGCGCTCGCATCGCTCGACGCGCAGCCGGGCGACGCGTCGAAGGTCCGCGCGACGCTCGCCGACGGTACGACGATCGACGCCGATTTCGCGGTGGCCGGCATCGGCCTCGCACTGAACGCGTCGCTCGCGAGCGATGCGGGGCTGGCCGTCGACGACGGTATCGTCGTCGACGAATTCGGCGCGACGAGCGACCCGGCGATCTTCGCGTGCGGCGACGTCGCGAACCATCACAACGGCTGGCTGAAGCGGCGCGTGCGGCTCGAATCGTGGGCCAACGCGCAGAACCAGGCGATCGCGGCTGCGAAGGCCGTGCTCGGCGTGCGTGCGCCGTACGCGGAGATTCCGTGGTTCTGGTCCGATCAGTACGACGTGAACCTGCAGATCCTCGGCGATCTGCCGGCCGATGCGCAGCTCGTCGTGCGCGGCGAGCTTGCCGCGCGCCGCGCAACGCTGTTTTTCGTGGGCGAAGGACATGTGAGAGGTGTCGTCGCCATCAACAACGCACGTGAGCTGAAGCTCGCGCGCAAGTGGATGAACCAGGGCCGGGCAGTGGATACGGAAGCGCTGGCAGACACGAGCAAGACTCTGGCCTGACCGGGCGACGAGACACAGGAGACATCCCGCATGAGCACTTTCGACAACGTCGTGGCCGGTCGCGCCACGATGGAAGCTGCCGCCTCCACGCCCGGCGCGATCATCGCGCGGCTCGAGCGGCTTCCCGCCAACGCGATGCAGATCCGCGCGCGCGTGCTGATCGGCGCCGCGACGTTCTTCGACGGCTTCGACGTGATCACGATCGCGGCGACGCTGCCGCTGCTGATTCACAAATGGGGGCTGTCGCCGACGCAGATCGGCATGCTGATCGCATCCGGCGCGATCGGCCAGCTGATCGGCGCCTTCCTGTTTCCCGCGCTGGCGGAGAAGCACGGCCGCGTGAAGGCGATCGCGTGGAGCTCGGCCGTGATCGGCGTCACGAGCATCGCGTGCGGCTTCGCGCCGACGTTCGAGATCTTCGTGTTGCTGCGGATTTTGCAGGGCCTGGGTCTGGGCGGCGAGTTGCCGGTCGCGGCGACGTACATCAACGAGATCACGCGCGCGCATGGCCGCGGCCGTTTCGTGCTGCTGTACGAGATCGTATTCCCGATCGGCCTGCTCGTATCGATGGCGCTCGGTGCGTGGCTCGTGCCGCGCTTCGGCTGGGAAATCATGTACTTCGTCGGCGGCCTGCCGCTGATCCTGTCGCTCGTGCTCACGCGCCTCGTGCCGGAATCGCCGCGCTGGCTCGCGTCGCGCGGGCGGCTCCCGGAAGCCGGGCGAGCGGTCGGCGCGTTCGAAGCGTCGGTGCGCGGCGAGCTGCCGCCGGTCACGCAGGCGGCAGCGTTCGACGAGATGGTGCGCCAGCATCCGAAGCGCAAGATGAGCGACCTGTTCAGCGCCGCGTATCGCAAGCGCACGCTCGCGGTGGCGACGTTGTGGGCGACCTGCGGGTTCATCCAGTACGGGCTGTCGACATGGCTGCCGACGATCTACAAGAACTTCTATCACGCACCGCTGCAGCTCGCGCTGAACCTCGCGGTGATCGGCTCGGTGATGGGCGTGCTCGGGTCGCTGGCGTCGGCGCTGCTGGTCGACAAGCTCGGCCGCAAGCCGGTGATCGTGTGGTCGTTCGTGCTGTGCGCACTGTCGCTGGCGTTCGCGGGCTTCTATCACGCGTCGTCGGTGTATGTCGTGTCGATCTTCTGCTCGCTGTCGCTCGGGTTGATGGCGTCGGGATTCATTACCGCGTACGTCTATACGCCGGAGCAGTATCCGACGAGCATCCGCGCGTCGGGCTGCGGGCTCGGCAGCGCATGGCTGAAGATCGCGTCGTTCGTCGCGCCGATGGTGGTGCCGCACGCGATCGTCGGCGGCAACCTCGCGCCGGCGTTCTACCTGATCGGCGTCGTGCCGCTGATCGCAGCCGTGACCGTGCACTTCGTCGGGATCGAGACGAAGGGGAAGGTGCTCGAGGCGCTTGAAGCGTAAGCGCGGCCGGCGGGAATGGATGACGTGAAGAGGCCCGGGCGATGTCCGGGCCTTTTTGTTTGACGGCGATCCGGGGTGCCGCAGCGGGGGCAGGTCGTGCGAATGAACGAAATGGCTGACATGCGGCCGGCGTGTTCTAATTTGCGATCCCGTTTTTCGACCGACCGCCGCCATGCCCCTGTTCGAACCCGTCACGCTGGATACCGCCCGCCTCGTCCTGCGGCCGCTACGCGAAGCCGACGCGCACGCCTTGTTCGAAATCTGGTCGGATGCGGAAGCGATGCGCTATTTCTCGTTCTCGCCGATGACGCACGTCGAACAGGCCATCGAGCGCGTCGCGCGCAACGTGAAGGCGTCAGCGAGCGGGCAGGACCTGATCTGCGTGCTCGAACTGCGGGAAACCGGCGAAGCGCTCGGCGAATGCGTGCTGTTCCATGCGAACGAGCCATGCCGGCGCGCCGAGATCGGCTTCAGCCTGAAGCGCAAGTACTGGAGCGGCGGCTACATGCGCGAAGCGGCATCGGCCGTGATCGATCATGCGTTCGGCACGCTGCGGCTGAACCGGCTCGAAGCCGATATCGATCCGCGCAACGTCGCGTCGGCGCGGCTGCTAGAACGGCTCGGCTTCGCTCGGGAAGGGGTGTTGCGCGAACGCTGGATCGTCGGCGACGAAGTGTCGGACAGCGCGCTGTACGGGTTGCTGGCGAGCGACCGGCGCGTGTGATGCGGGCGGGCCTGCATTCGATTCGAATGCAGGGTGAACTTCACGTGCCGTATCGGCAAGCGGATACCGCGCGATCGGCGTCGCTCACAGTCTCGCGAGCCAGCCCTCGACGGCTTCTTTCCCGCGCAACATCGTGACCCACTGATCGGGCAATGGCTGCTCGCCGTACAGCACGCCGGCGAGGCTGCCGGCGATTGCCGCCGTCGTATCCGTATCGTTGCCGAGCGCGATCGCACGCTTCACGCAGTCTTCGTAGCTGGCCGTCGACAGCAGGCAATGGATGGCCGACCAGAAGCTGTCGACCACGTAACCGGATCCTTGCGGCGCATCGAAGCGGCCGTCGAGCACGATCTTCAGTTCGATCTCGTCGGCCGTGCCTTCATGGCGCGCCAGCAGTTCGTCTTCGGCCGCGCGCACGGCGTCGGGCGCTGGCTGGCCTGCGACGATCCCCATTGCGGTCAGGCAATAGAGCGCGCAGCAAAGCTGCGAGCGCACGTGGCCGTGCGTGACGACGCTCTGCTTGCGCGCGAGCCGGATCGCTTCGTCGCGCGACGCGGCGACCATGACCACCGGAAAGCAGCGCATCAGCGAGCCGTTGCCGTTGTCGCGCTCGTCGCTGGGCCCGGCCGCCGCAGGAGCCGCACCGGCTGCCAGCGCGCGGAAGGCACGCTGCGTCTGCAGGCCGACGTCGAACACGCGACCGTCCGGCGTGAACGCGCCGCGGTGAAACCAGTTCAGCAGGTTGTCGGCGAACGTGTCGAGATTCAGGTCGCGGTCCTGCAACAGCGCATCGAGCAGCGCGAGCGCCTGCGCGCCGTCGTCGCTCCAGGTGCCGGGCGGCACGCCGTCATGCGCGCGGGCGAAGCCCGGCGGCGGCGTCATGCCGATCGCGGCGGGAGGCGGGATCGATGCGGCGTCGTGGAATTCGTAGGGCACGCCCAGCGCGTCGCCGATCAGCAGGCCAAGCAGGCCGCCGCGCAGGCGGGATTGTCGGTTCGGAAGGGCGGTCATTCGAAGGGGGCTCGCGTTGCAGAATACCGTGCAGACTAGATCAATTGCATCGGTGTGCCTAGCCGGTGCGGCGCTGCCGGTGCGAAACAAGCCGTCGCGGCAGGCGTGCCGGATGCGCCGTGCGCGAGCGAGCGTTTTACCGTGTGACGCTCGCACGTTGCCGGAATGTGGGCGCGGGTTTCTCGAGAGCAGGTGGCTTGCCGGATTCCGCGCCCGAACGTACCCTTGGTCGAATCCATGGTCCGCCAACAGGATATCGTCCATGCAAGCCCATCCTCTGCGTCTGTCCCCTGGCGACGATCTGCGCGCATCCATCGAGGAAGCATTGCGTCAGCACGACGCGCACGCCGCATTCGTGATCCAGGGCATCGGCAGCCTGAGCGTCGCGCAGTTGCGCTTTGCTGGCGCCGACCTGCCGACCGAACTGCGCGGCGATCTCGAAATCCTGACGCTGGCCGGCTCGGTCTCGCCGGACGGGGCGCACCTGCACATGTCCGTTTCCGATGCGGGCGGCCGCGTGACGGGCGGCCATGTGGCGAGCGGTTGCGTGGTGCGCACGACCGCCGAGATCCTGCTCGCGCTGCTTCCTGCTCATCGCTTCTCGCGCGAACCCGATGCGGGCACCGGTTTCAACGAGTTGGTGATCCGTCGCGAGCCGGGCGGCGAGGGCGCCTGAGCGTCGTGACGCAGCGATAGAAACGCCGGCCATCGCGGCTTTGCCGCCCTCTCCCAGTGGAGCTTGTTTCGGCGCCGCATAAAAAATGGCGCCGCAGGCATTCAGCCCGCGGCGCCATCGCGTGGTGTGCTGCGACGTCAACCACCCGCCGCAGCCCGCTGCGCGTGCTTACATCTGCACGGTATCGGCCACTTCCTTGAAGTCTTCGATCTGGTCGAAGTTCATGTACTTGTAGATCTTGTCGCCGTTCGCGTTGAGCACACCCATGTCGGCCATGTACTCTTCCCTGGTCGGGATCTTGCCCAGACGCGAGCAGATCGCCGCCAGTTCCGCCGAGCCGAGATACACGTTCGTGTTCTTGCCGAGACGGTTCGGGAAGTTGCGGGTCGACGTCGACATGACCGTTGCGCCTTCGCGTACCTGAGCCTGGTTACCCATGCACAGCGAGCAGCCCGGCATTTCGGTACGCGCACCAGCCGTGCCGAACACGCCGTAGTGGCCTTCTTCGGTCAGCTGCTTCTGGTCCATCTTGGTCGGCGGCGCGACCCACAGCTTGACCGGGATGTCGCGCTTGCCTTCGAGCAGCTTCGACGCGGCGCGGAAGTGACCGATGTTGGTCATGCACGAGCCGATGAACACTTCGTCGATCTTCGCGCCGGCGACGTCGGACAGCGTCTTCACGTCGTCCGGGTCGTTCGGGCAAGCGACGATCGGCTCGTGGATGTCGGCGAGGTCGATCTCGATGACGGCCGCGTACTCGGCGTCGGCATCCGGCGACAGCAGTTGCGGGTCGGCCAGCCACTGCTCCATCGCCGCGATACGGCGCTGCAGGCTGCGCGGATCCTGGTAGCCCTGCGCGATCATCCACTTCAGCAGCGTGACGTTGCTGTTCAAGTATTCGATGATCGGTTCCTTGTTCAGGTGCACCGTGCAACCGGCGGCCGAACGCTCGGCCGACGCATCCGACAGCTCGAACGCTTGCTCGACCTTCAGGTCGGGCAGGCCCTCGATTTCGAGAATGCGGCCCGAGAAGATGTTCTTCTTGCCTTGCTTGGCGACCGTCAGCATGCCTTGCTTGATCGCGTACAGCGGGATCGCGTTGACGAGGTCGCGCAGCGTGACGCCCGGCTGCATCTTGCCCTTGAAGCGGACCAGCACCGATTCCGGCATGTCCAGCGGCATCGTGCCGGTGGCGGCCGCGAACGCGACCAGGCCCGAGCCTGCCGGGAAGCTGATGCCGATCGGGAAGCGCGTGTGCGAATCGCCGCCGGTGCCGACGGTGTCGGGCAGCAGCATGCGGTTTAGCCACGAGTGGATCACGCCGTCGCCCGGGCGCAGTGCGATGCCGCCACGCGTGCTGATGAAGTTCGGCAGCGTCTGGTGCGTCTTCACGTCGACCGGCTTCGGATACGCGGCGGTGTGGCAGAACGACTGCATCACGAGGTCGGCCGAGAAGCCGAGGCACGCGAGATCCTTCAGTTCGTCGCGGGTCATCGGGCCCGTGGTGTCCTGCGAGCCGACCGAGGTCATCTTCGGTTCGCAGTACGTGCCCGGGCGGACGCCCTGGCCTTCCGGCAGACCGCATGCACGGCCGACCATCTTCTGCGCGAGCGAGAAGCCCTTGCCGCTGTCGGCCGGCTGGTGCGGCAGGCGGAACAGCGTCGACGGCGCGAGGCCCAGCGCTTCACGCGCCTTCGCGGTCAGGCCGCGGCCGATGATCAGCGGAATGCGGCCGCCGGCACGCACTTCGTCGAACAGCACGTCGGACTTGACCTGGAATTCGGCGATCACCTTGCCGTCCTTCAGCGCCTTGCCTTCGTACGGGCGCAGTTCGACCACGTCGCCCATTTCCATCTGCGACACGTCGAGTTCGATCGGCAGCGCGCCGGCGTCTTCCATCGTGTTGTAGAAGATCGGGGCGATCTTGCCGCCGAGGCACACGCCGCCGAAGCGCTTGTTCGGGACGAACGGGATGTCTTCGCCCGTGAACCACAGCACCGAGTTGGTGGCCGACTTGCGCGAGGAGCCGGTGCCGACCACGTCGCCCACGTAGGCGACCAGATGACCCTTTTCCTTCAGCGATTCGATGAACTTGACCGGGCCGCGCTTGCCGTCTTCTTCCGGCGTGATGCCCGGGCGCGCGTTCTTCAGCATCGCCAGCGCGTGCATCGGGATGTCCGGGCGGGTGGTGGCGTCCGGGGCCGGCGACAGGTCGTCGGTGTTGGTTTCGCCCGTCACCTTGAAGACGGTGATGGTCAGGCTTTGCGGCACTTCCGGACGGCTCGTGAACCATTCGGCGTCGGCCCAGCTTTGCAGCACGGCCTTCGCGTGCACGTTGCCCTTGTCGGCGAGTTCCTTGACGTCATGGAACTGGTCGAACATCAGCAGGGTTTTCTTCAGTGCGTCGGCGGCCACGGCAGCGACGGCCTCATCGGACAGCAGCTCGATCAGCGGCTGGATGTTGTAGCCGCCCAGCATCGTGCCGAGCAGCTCGGTCGCGCGTTCGCGCGAGATCAGCGGGCAGGCGGTCTCGCCCTTGGCCACGGCGGCCAGGAAGCCGGCCTTCACGCGGGCGGCTTCGTCGACGCCGGCAGGCACGCGATGGGTGATCAGGTCGACCAGCGTCTGCTCTTCGCCGGCGGGCGGGTTGGTCAGCAATTCGACCAGTTCGGCGGTCTGCTGAGCCGTCAGCGGCAGGGGAGGAATACCGAGCGCGGCGCGGGCGGCCACGTGAGCACGAAAGTTTTCAAGCATGGGGAGACCTGCTGATATTGCGTTTGAGGGGAAGGCCTTGCCGGCACTCCGGGGCTGTTCCAGACACTGCTTTGCAGCGGGATTCTAATCTCAATGCGCTTTAACGTCAAATGTCTTATGTCTTATATAAGAGTTGAGTTTGGGGCGTGAGGAGACGTGGTGGCGCGGGGGAGTCGGTCGTTGCGGACGTGTAGCGCAGGCGCGGGTGGGCGTGCGTGCGGGCGAGGTATGGCGGGGGTACCCGGCTGCCGCCGGGAGGCGCAGAGGGCGGCGGGGTGATGGTGCGGGACGCTCGGCTGCGCTCCGGGATCGTCCGACGGCATCAGGCGCCTTCGTTGTCGGCTTTGGCTGCCGCCATGTGAACTGACGCGTATCGTTCGAGGCCGCGACCGGCGAGGTGTGCGGCCGGTAACGAAGCGCCGGGAGCCAGGTTGCCGGCGGCGCAACTATCTGCGCAAGCGCGCAAGAAACGTTACACGCGGGCCGCTTTCGCGCGCCTGTGCTCTATTTCACACGGATTTCAATCAGGTTTCAAAAAGCGGGGCGAGCACCGGCGCGCGCCAGTCGCCCCGTCCCGAACGACCGCGAGGCGCTTCCGCGAGCCATTAAATCCCGTCGATCGAGAACATGCGATCCAGAGAATCGATTTTCGCGGTGTTGTCGCTCGTCGCATCGTCGGTGGTTCATGCGGCCGCGACCGATCGCTACGGCAAGGGGTGCGTTGGGCTCGTCGGCCCGCATCCCGAAGCCGACGAAAGCGGGTATCGCCTGCACGGTCTCAAGCATCCGGACGGTGTTCTGCCCGACATCGCTTGCGACCTGATCAACGCGACGATGAAGCCATGCCGGCGAGTGCTATTTCCGTTTCGCGCGATACGCGTCGAGATTCTTCCGCGCCTGCGCGCGGATCGCCCGTTGCACGAAAGGTGTCCAGCCCAGCAGGGCGCCTTTCAGTCCCAGTGCCTGACGCGACCAGCGCCACAGGTCGAAGCTGTCGCGATGCTCGACGATGCGTCCGTCGCGAAACCGGAACCGCGCATCGATCCGGTTGACCACCATGCGGTTGGTCGCGGTGAACCGGTATTGGGCGATCCACTTGGCGCGCCCGGCCTGCTGATCCGCGTCGACGTCGCCGAACGTCAATGAAAAGTCCTGTGCACGCGCGACCAGCATGCGCCACATGTCGCGTGCGAGGTCGCCGCGCAGCTCGCCGAACGCAGGGTCGACGAACACGACGTCATCGGCATAGCAGGCGAGCATCCGGTCGATGTCGCGCTGCTGGAACGCCGTGTAGAAGCGCTGGATCAATTCGGTGTGCGGATGGCTCATCTCTGGATGGGTGGTCGTTGCAGATGAAGCAGGGTTTCGGTGCGCCGGCCGGATGCCGGGCAAGCCACTGTAGCGGAAATCGAACAGGCTGTCGCCGATCGCGGCGGCTGCGTGCGCCGCTTGCTCCCGGCTGTTCCGCCGGCCGGTCAATTGATGGACAATCCGGCGCTGGAGGCCGATCGCTCGTCGCCCTCCAGCGCGTGTCGACTGCCGGGAACCCACTCATGAAATACCGCCTTGAAGCCTCGTTGGCACGCATGTTTCTGCTCGTGCTGCTTGCGCACGCACCTCATGCCTTCGCGGCAGGACTCGACTGCGCGCGGGCATCCGGCGAGACGGAAAGAACCGTCTGTGCGTCGAACGACTTGCATCTGGACGACGGCAGGCTGTCGGCCTTTTACCGGAAACTGTCCGATGCATTGTCGCAGGGGCAGCGTGCCGTGTTGCGCACGGCGCAGCTCGGCTGGCTGAAGACCCGCGATCAATGCGGCAGCGATCACGGTTGCCTCGAACAGCGCTATCTGACGCGAATCGGCGATCTGCAATCGCAGCTCGCCACGGTGCTCGCGTATCGCCCCGACGCCGAAGACAAGGCCGCGCTCGACGACTTGCGCGCGCTCGTCGACCAGGCGCGCCGCACGGATTCAAGCTCGCCGGTCGAGAAAGCGATCGACCGGTTGCGGATCACGAACGGTGTGACGCGCTTTTCGAGCGACTCGAGCGACGGGCAGGGACCGGGTTTGCCGGCGGTGCGCCCCGGCGGCGTGACGGCCGACGAGTGGAGGGCGTTGAAGGCGTCGCCGGGCGGTGCGGACGACACCGCGACGGGGGCGACCTACACGCTGATCGATCTCGACGGCGACGGGCAGCGCGATCTGGTCGTCGAATCGGCATCGAACGGAACCGGGTTGTGGTCGTCGGTCGATGTCTTGCGCCGCAAGGGCAGCAAGTTCGAGGTGTCCGGCGAGTCGAACGAGGCGCTCGACCGCAGCCTGTACACGACGAATGGCCGCGGCGCGAATCAGGCCGGTGAATGGATTCGTCTGCGCGGGCGCGTCTATGCGTTGTATCGCGACAGTCACTACGGCACGGACGAGTTTTACCTGCTGCGGCCGTTTACCGTCATCGGCGAGGTGCCGAAACTGACGGTGCATTATCGTTACCGCCTGTCGGTGCCGATCGAGCAGCACGATGCCAGCCAGACCGGTTCGACGAGGCTCGACGGCAAGCTGCATGCGGCGCTCGAAAAGGCGCTGCGCGATGTGAGCGACAGCACCGCGCGCGATGCGGGCTCCGACACGCCGCTGTGTCCGATTCCGCCGTCGGTGCAGGGCGACGATCGCAGCGAATACTCGAGTTACGGGCCCGGCCACTATGCATACGAGATCGTCGGCGACATGGCGGTTCACGTCGGCGACACGTGCTACATCGGCCGGTTGATCGACTGGTTTGGCGATTACCGGAAAGACGGCCTGGTCGCGCAGCTGTCGATGCGTCTTCCCCGCGACGAGTCGGACCGCGAGCAGACGTTCAGCGTGAACGGCATCCGGACCGTGACATCCGTCGCGACATCGATCGAGAAAATGACCGTGAACAGCGGGAATTGATGCGGGTGCGCGCGGCTCCGGTTCAGCCGTCGCGACCCGGTTGCGACCGGCGCGTCAACGGACACCCGTCAGCGGTTCGCCAGCGCGACATCCTGGTTGCCGCGCCCTGTCACCAGGCAGCCCGACATGAAGGCCTCGCCCTGGCTGCTGGCAGCGGCTTCGCCGAAACCGCGGCCGAGTGCGTCGCCCTTCACTTGCGCGGCGCCCTGTTCGCAGGCGAGCGGGCTGGTATCGCGGCCCTGCGCATGCAGGATCGCGCGATCGCCGATGAGATAGGCCAGCAGTGCGAAAACAGCGATATGTACGGCTCGTCTCATGGTTCGTCTCCTCGTTGCCCAAGCGTAACGCGGACCCGTATGACGAAGCACTTGGGGGTTCCCCCGGTAAACGTCTGCTGAAATGGGGTGCCGGGTGATCCTGTCCCGTTTCTCGTGGATTGCGGGAGGCAGGCGCGGCGTCAGTGCGCCGGGCAGGCGAAACCAGGCGGACGGCGACGCATTCGCGCGACGGTTTTCTGCGCGACAGGCGCGCGATTCACGGGAGTTTGACGAATGTCAGGGTACGGACGGCAGGGGGCGCTCGCGCAGCCGTTCAAGGCGATAGCATGAACGCATGATTTGACGGGGCGCGATCGCGGAGAAATGCATCGGTTCCGGCAAGCACGGTGTGTGCTGAATATCGCTGTCAAATTAGTGAGGAATCCAAATGCTTAACGTCTCTTCCGTCCTGATCAGCCTCGCCCCGATGTGGGCCATCCTGCTCGTTGCGTCTTCGGCAGCCGCCTATTTCGTGTTCTGGCGCAAGGCCATCAAGTAAGCGCGCGTCAACGCCGGCGCCCGTGCGGGCGGCAACGCGCACACGCGCACCGTGCGTTGCAAACCCGGGGCCCGTCAGCGAACGCGCCCTCGACGCGCCGCCGCGCGCCATCCCCGTCATTGCACGGCCGTGACCGGCACATTCGAAATCCGCACCAGCCGGCTCATCACGCTGCGGCGGAACACCGACATCAGCGCATGCAGCGGATCGTGCCTGGGTGCGACGACCACGATCTCGTCACATCCCGTTTCTGCCGCGACGGACGCGATCGTATCGGCGACCGGGCCCACCTTCATCACGACGCTGTACTTGACGCCGGCTTCCTGCAGGATCCGTTCCGCCATGGCCAGGTCGTCGGACGCGAACCTCTCCTCGATCGAACGCAGCCGCGACAGCGGATGGTAGGCCTCGAGCCGCGTCGATTCGAGCGGCGCCTGAACGTTGATCAGCACGATCTCCGATGCGCACCGTTCGCGATACAGGAAGGTCGCATGGCGAACCGCCTGAAGCGAGCGGGGAGAGTGGCCGACCGGAACCAGCAGCTTGAGCATGAACGTTGTCCAAGGAAACGAGATGATTCCAGCGTAGCGCGCCGCTGGGCCGAACGATCTAAAGAGAACGGGCGACCGCGTAAAAATGTCGTTAACGCGTGCCGCCTCGTCCCGCACCTAATAGAAATATAAGAAATTTAAGTTTATGCGCATAAACGATTTCACCAGCCGGGGCGGCGCGCGCGAAGCGTGGCCCGCCGCCCCGATTCAGTCGGAACCGCAATGAATCGCGGCAGAAAATATCGGGGGTCGCCGATCCGGCGTCGCGTAGAGTAGTGCATCGGCCGCGGCGCGGCCGCTCCCGGCCGCTCCCGGCCGATTCGGGAGCGACCGCCGCCATGCGGCCCGCCATTCCCTTCCGATTCCAGGAGACTTCGCATGCCGCACGGCGCCCCGCAGCTTCTCGCTCCCGCTTCCATCCCCGTCGACCCGATCGTGCGCCTGTCGGCGGGCGAGCTCGCGTCCGCGATCCGCGGCAAGGCCGTGTCGTGCGTCGAGACGATGCGCGCGTATCTCGATCACGTCGAGCGCGTGAACGGCGCGATCAACGCGATCGTCGCGCTGCGCGATCGCGACGCGCTGCTCGCCGAAGCCGCGGAAAAGGATGCCGCGCTGGCGCGCGGCGAGTACCACGGCTGGATGCACGGGATGCCGCAGGCGCCGAAGGATCTGGCGATGACGAAGGGGCTGCGGACGACCTACGGCTCGCCGATCTTCCGCGAGAACGTGCCGCAGGCCGATTCCGTGGGCGTCGCACGGATGCGCGCGGCCGGCGCGATCTTCATCGGCAAGACCAACACGCCCGAATTCGGGCTCGGCTCGCACACGTTCAACGAGGTTTACGGCGCGACGCGCAACCCGTACGACCTGACGAAGAGTGCGGGCGGCAGCAGCGGCGGCACGGCGGCGGCGCTTGCGTCGCGGATGCTGCCGGTGGCGGACGGCAGCGATTTCGGCGGCTCGCTGCGCAATCCGGCCGCGTTCTGCAACATCTACGGCTTCCGCCCGTCGCAGGGCCGCGTGCCGCGCTGGCCGGGCGTCGACGTGTTCGTGCAGCAGCTCGGCATCGAAGGGCCGATGGGCCGTACGGTCGGCGACGTCGGACAGCTGCTCGCGATCCAGGCCGGCTACGACCGCAACGATCCGCTGTCGCTCGCGGAAGATCCGGCCGTGTTCGCACAGCCGCTCGACGCCGACCTGCGCGGCAAGCGCATCGCGTGGGTCGGCGACTGGAACGGCTATCTCGCGACCGAGGCCGGCGTGCTCGCGCTGTGCGAGCGGGGGCTGGCGACGCTGCGCGAGATCGGCTGCGACGTCGATGCCGCGCTGCCGGCGTTCGCGCCCGACCGGATCTGGCGCCTGTGGCTCACGCACCGGCACCTGCTGTCCGGCGGCGGGCTGCTTGCGCACTATCGCGATCCGGCGCGGCGCGCGCTGCTCAAGCCCGAGGCGATCTATGAAGTCGAAGGGCTGCTCGCGATGCAGGGCGCGGCCGTGTTCGACGCGAGCGTCGAGCGCACCGCGTGGCACCAGGCCGTGCTGAGCTTCTTCGACCGCTACGATTTCATCGCGGCGCCGACCGCGCAGGTGTTCCCGTTCGACGTCGAGCAGCGCTGGCCGAAGGAGATCGCGGGCCGCCCGATGGATACCTACCACCGCTGGATGGAAACGGTCGTGCCGTGGACGCTGGCCGGCTGCCCGGTGATCAGCGTGCCGGTCGGCTTCAACGACGCGGGGCTGCCGATGGGGATGCAGCTGATCGGCCGTCCGCGTGCCGATCTCGCCGTGTTGCAGCTCGCGCGCGGCTACGAGCAGGCGGCTGACTGGGTCGGCGGGCGGTTGCCGGCGTGGATGGCTGTGTAACGCGGAGTGGGTTGATAGCCGGACGCCGGAAGCCGGAAGCCGAAGCCGAAGCCGAAGCCGAAGCCGAAGCCGAAGCCGAAGCCGAAGCCGAAGCCGGTTGCGGATCGTGTATGGCAGATGGAGAAGCGGGCGGCCGAAAGCCGCCCGTTTTGCGTTGATGCTCGAACGTGTGGTTCGTAGGCGCGCGTCACGCCGAGCACGAGCGCGCTGTGCGACGGTATGGCGTCGTGCCTTTGACGCTGGACAGCACGTCCCGCGTCGCCGCTGGTTCGGTCGACTGCGCGTTCGATGTGCAGCGCGGCGCGCGGGACGGCTGGCGAGCCGCCTCCAGCATCGCTTGCGAAAACCGACAACCGTCGTCATTGATTGATGCGGTGCGAGAACGAATTTCGGCATACGCCAGGAAATCGCCCGGCAAATGCGGACGAATCCCCTTGAGTACGTACCGTGGCCGCGGAATTGCAAGCGGTTGCGCGGCGTGATTTCGTTTCGATGTGTTTCAGTCGTTGCGGCTGCGCGCGGCGCGCTTCGACAATATCGGCCTCAACAGTTTCGGCACGAGGAAAACACATGAAGCAGATTCGCGCGACGGGCCGGCACCTGGCCTCGGCAGGCATCGCGCTCGGCATCCTGGCAAGCGGTGCCGCGCATGCCCAGCTCGACCTGCAGTCGATCGGCGCATCGCTGCTCGGCGGCGGGCAACAGCAGGCGTCGCCCGCGCAGGGTGGCGTCGCACAACTGCTGCAGGCCTATGTCGGCGCGAACCAGCAGGTGCTGACCGGCCAGTCTTCGCTGGCGTCGGCGATGGGGCTTACCGGCGCGGCCGGGCAGGCGCAGCAGGCCGCGAGCCAGCTGGCCGGCGGCGATGCGCTGACGCCGGCTGCGTTGTCGCAGATGGGCGGCGCGCAGCAATCGGTGTCGCAGGCGCTCGGCCAGGCATTCGCGAGCGGCGGTGCTACGCACGGGCCGGTCGACAAGCAGGCGTTCAGCAACGGCCTCGCGTCGCTCGGGCAGGGGCTCACGCAGTATTCGCAGCTGCAGTCGGGGCTCGGCAATCTCGGCTCGACGAGCGCGGCATCGCTGTTGCAGTCGGGCCTGAATCCGCAGAACATGCAGGCTGCGTCGTATATCGCGCAAACCGCGCCGGGCCAGTTGCAGTCGCTCGCGACGACGCTCAGCCAGGCCGTGCAGTTCGCGACGAGCCAGGGCATTTCGGTGCCGACGGTTGCATCGTCCGCGCTGAAGCTGCTGCCGTAACGTTGCGTGGGGCCACGCGCGATGCGGTGCCGGCATTGCACGCGACGCAAAGATGGCCCCGCACAACATGGGGATTTCGCGCGATGTTATCGTGGCGTGTCCCTTTTTTCGGTGCAGGTTCATGACAGACTCGTTTGACCTCTCGCGCTATTTCTCCCGCATCGGTTACGACGGCCCGGTCGAGCCGACCCTCGACGTGCTGCGCCGGCTGCATCTGCTGCACCCGCAGGCGATTCCGTTCGAAAACCTCAATCCGCTGACCGGTGCGCGCGTCGCGCTCGACCTGCCGTCGATCGTCGACAAGGTGCTTGCGCATCGCCGCGGCGGCTACTGTTTCGAACTCAACAAGCTGTTCTACGCGGCGCTCACGACGATCGGCTTTCGCGTGACGCCGATGATCGCGCGCGTGCGCTGGATGCAGCCGCCGGAAGCCGCCACCGCGCATACGCACATGCTGCTGCGCATCGATCTCGACGGCGCGGCCTGGCTCGCGGACATCGGCTTCGGCAGCGCGACGCTCACCGCGCCGCTGCGTTTCGTGCCGGACGAGCGGCAGCTGACGCCGCACGGCGTGTTCCGTGTGGTCGCCGCGCCGGTCGACGGTGAATTCGACATGCAGATCGAGACGCCCGACGGCTGGCAGACCACCTATCGCTTCCAGCCGAAGCGGGTCGAGTGGATCGATTACGACGCCGCGAACTGGTTCACGTCGACGTATCCCGAATCGATCTTCCTGCATAACCTGATCGCCTGCCGCGTATTGCCGGATGGCCGTGCCGCGCTGCGCAACACCACGCTGACGATTCGCGACGCGGCGGGCGTCGGGCGCGTCGTCACGTTCGACGATGCGGCCGCTTGGGGCGCATGCCTGCGCGACACGATCGGCATCGACACGACAGGGTTCGATCTCGACGCGCTGTTCGCGCGGCTGGCGGCGCGCGCCGCGACGTAACCCGGCTTCGCGACAGCCCATGGCGGCCCGCACGGACGGGCCGCGCTTGCGATGGATTTTTTGCTAGATTGCTAGCCAACATGGCGGACGAAGAAGTCAAGCAGTTCAACGTGTACCTGCCGCTCAGCCTGATCCCGCAGGTCAAGTATCGCGCCGTCGAAACGGAGCAATCGCTGTCCGCGCTGGTGGCCGACACCGGGCGCGGGGCCGTCCACCCAGGAGGAGTGACATGTCATCCGAGCGAATCGAAGCCGTGTACCTGACGACGCACAACTGGGGCGTGAGGCCGCGATGACCGAACCCCGCGAAAGCGCCCCCGACAGCACGGCCGCGCGTGTCGCGCTGTGGCGCGCATTGCACGTCGAACTCGACGCGCCGCCGCCGGTGTTCGCCGACGAAGTCGGGCTGCAACTGCTCGCGCCGGAACCCGGCTGGCAGCAGCGCGGCGACATGGATCCGCAGTTCACGCGGCCGTTCCGTGCGTCGATCGTCGCGCGGGCGCGTTTCATCGAGGATCTGGTGGTCGAGCAGGCCGCGCGCGGCGTGAGCCAGTACGTGATCCTCGGCGCGGGCCTCGACAGCTTCGTGCAGCGCCGGCCCGACATGGCGTCGCGCGTGACCGTCTTCGAGGTCGACCCGCCCGCGCCGCAGGCCTGGAAGCAGCGCCGCCTGGTCGAGCTCGGTTTCGGCGTGCCCGACTGGCTGCGTTTCGTGCCGGTCGATTTCGAGGCGAAGCAGTCGTGGCGCGCGGCGCTCGTCGGCGCGGGCTTCGATGCCGGCAAGCCGGCGGTCGTGGTGTCCACCGGCGTCAGCATGTACCTGACGCACGAAGCGAATGCGGCCGCGTTGCGCGAAGCCGCATCGCTCGCGCTGGGCTCGACGCTCGCGATGACGTTCCTGCTGCCGCTGGAGCATGCGGATCCGGATGTGCGCCCCGGGCTGGAAATAGCCGCGAAGGGCGCGCGAGCAAGCGGTACGCCGTTCATCAGCTTCTTCATGCCGGCGCAGATCCAGGCGCTCGCGCGCGAGGCAGGCTTCGCGCACGCCGCGCACGTATCGGCCGCCGATCTGACGCGCCGTTACTTCGCCGATCGCACCGACGGCCTGCGGCCGCCGAACAACGCGGAAGAGCTGCTGGTCGCGACGGTCTGAGCCGTCGCGACCGTCGCGGCCATCGCGACCATCACGCCCGTTCGAGCACGGCCATTTCCCGCACGATCACGAGCAGTACCGCGAGGCTCGCGCCACCCGATGCGCGCAGGTCCGCGAGCAGGTGCTCGTAGCGCGCAAGTGCGGCTTCGCGGCGCGCGCGCCACGCGCCGACGATCGTCTCCGGCGTGGTCGAATCCGGCGATTCCGCGAGTGCGCTCGTCGCGAGCGTGCGCTTGAGGCGCGCGACTTCCGCGAGCGCGGCCGCGCGCGCCAGCATGTCCCAGTGCGTCGGCGTCGGCAGCGTTGCCGCCCGTTCGCCGATCCAGCTGTAATTGAGCAGCGTGCCGAGCGAAAAATAGACCCCCGCGACGAGTTCGAGGCTGCGGTTGCTGGTCGCGGCCACTTCGGCGATGTCGAGCAGCGCGGCCGAGATGTCGCCGCTCGCGACGCGCACCGCGAGCGCGCTGTCGACCCCGGCTTCGACCAGCACCCGCTGCCGCTCGGACAGCGCTTCGAGATCGTCGGCCGGCAGCAGCGACGGCAGTTGCGGCGCAAGCCGCTGCGCCGCGTCGCGGCAACGCGCGATCAGCTCGGCGACGCCACCATCAGCCACCGCGCCGGATTGCAGGTGCCGCAGGAACCACAGCGCCGCGCGCTCCAGCAGCCGCGCGACGTCGACGAACATGCGCGCCTGCACGTCGTCGGCGACGCGGTTGTCGAGCGCGTCGATATCGCGCCACACCGCATCGAGGTCGAACACGTCGCGCGCCATGATGCAGGCACGCACGATGTCGCCGGGCTTCGCGTCGGTTTCCTCCATCAGCCGGTGCACGAACGCGCAGCCGACGCGGTTCACGAGCGCGTTGGTCAGGTGCGTCGCGAGGATCTCGCGGCGCAGCGGATGGCGGCGCATCGGTTCGCTGAAGCGTTGCTGCAGCGGCTTCGGGAAGTAGTCGACGAGCATCGCGGCCACCAGCGGATCCTCGGGCACGTCGGATTCGAGCAGCGCGTCGTACAGCCACATCTTGCTGTACGCGAGCAGCACCGCGCGTTCCGGCGACGTGAGGCCGAGCTTCGCGGCCTGCCGTTCCGCGACTTCATCGTCGGTCGGCAGGAATTCGATCACGCGATTCAGGCGGCCCGCGCGTTCGAGCCAGCGCATCAGGCGCGCCTCGGCGTCGAGCAGCTCGACCGCATAGCGGCCGGCGATCGACAGCGCCTGTGTCTGGTAGTAGTTGTCGCGCAGCACGAGCAGCCCGACTTCGTCGGTCATCTCCGCGAGCAGCGCGTTGCGCTGCTTCTCGGTCATCTCGCCGTCGGACACGACGAGCCCGAGCAGGATCTTGATGTTGACTTCGTGATCCGAACAATCGACGCCGGCCGAGTTGTCGATCGCATCGGTGTTGATGCGGCCGCCGCGTTGTGCGAACTCGATGCGGCCGAACTGCGTGCAGCCGAGGTTGCCGCCTTCGCCGACCACCTTGCAACGCAGGTCCGCGCCGTTCACGCGCACCGCGTCGTTCGCGCGGTCGCCGACCTGCAGGTGGGTTTCGCGCGCGGCCTTCACGTAGGTGCCGATGCCGCCGTTGTACAGCAGGTCGACCGGCGCCTGCAGGATCGCGCGGATCAGCTCGGCCGGCGGCAGCGCATGTGCGTCGATGCCGAGCGCGGCCTGCACGGCCGGCGACAGCGGGATCGTCTTCGCGGTGCGCGGATATACGCCGCCGCCCGCCGAAATCGCGGCCGGATCGTAGTCGGCCCAACTCGACCGTTCGAGCGCGAACATGCGCTGGCGCTCCGCGAAGCTGATCGCCGGATCGGGGTTCGGGTCGAGGAACACGTGCCGGTGATCGAACGCGGCGACGAGCCGGATATGCGGCGACAGCAGCATCCCGTTGCCGAACACGTCGCCCGACATGTCGCCGACGCCGACCACCGTGAAATCGGTCGTCTGCGTATCGATGCCCATCTCGCGGAAGTGCCGCTTCACCGATTCCCACGCGCCGCGCGCGGTGATCGCCATCTTCTTGTGGTCGTAGCCGACCGATCCGCCGGACGCGAACGCGTCGTCGAGCCAGAAGCCGTATTCGTGCGAGATCGCGTTCGCGTAGTCGGAGAAGGTGGCCGTGCCCTTGTCGGCGGCGACGACCAGGTACGGGTCATCCGGATCGTGGCGCACGACGTCGGGCGGCGGCACGATCGCGTTGCCGACCCGGTTGTCGGTCAGGTCGAGCAGGCCGCGCAGGAAGGTCTGGTAGCACGCGATGCCTTCGCGCATCCACGCCTCGCGATCGCTCGGCGGCGGCGGGTTCTTCACGACGAAGCCGCCTTTCGAGCCGACCGGCACGATCACGACGTTCTTCACCATCTGCGCCTTCATCAGCCCGAGCACCTCGGTGCGGAAATCCTCGCGGCGATCCGACCAGCGCAGGCCGCCGCGCGCGACGCGCCCGCCGCGCAGGTGCACGCCTTCGACACGCGGCGAATACACCCAGATCTCGAACATCGGCTTCGGTTCGGGCAGGCCCGGCACTTTCGCCGGATTGAACTTGAACGACAGGTACGGTTTCGATTCGCCGTTCGCGTCGAGCAGGAAGTAGTTCGTGCGCTCGGTCGCGTTGATTACGCCGAGGAACTGGCGCAGGATGCGGTCCTCGTCGAGGTTCGGCACCTGGTCGAGCGCGCCTTCGATCGCCTTCAGCAGCCGCTCGGCCTGCACGTCGCGCGTGTCGCCGGTGGCCGGGTCGAAACGCAGCAGGAACAGTTCGACGAACTGCCGAGCGATCGCCGGATTGCCGGTCAGCGCGCGCTCGATGTAGGCGTCGCTGAACGTCGAGCCGACCTGCCGCAGGTATTTCGCATACGCGCGCAGGATCGTCACTTCGCGTGCGCTCAGGTGCGCGCGCAGCACGAGGCGGTTGAAGTCGTCGTTCTCGATCCGGCCGCTCCAGATCCGGTCGAACGCATCCTCGAACAGGCCTTTCACGCGCTCGATGTCGAACTCGGTATCGTCGGCGAGCTCGAGCCCGAAGTCGTGCACCCACGCGTGCGAGCCGTCCTGCGTCTGGATCCGGTATGGCCGCTCCTCGTCGACGCGCACGCCGAGATGCTCGAGCATCGGCAGGCTGCGCGACAGCGCGATCGGGTCGCCCGCGCGATAGACCTTGAAGCGGAACGCGCGCGCGTCGGCCTCGATCGGCCGGTACAGGTTCATCGCGAGCTGGCCCGACTCCTTCACGCGTTCGATCAGCTCGATATCGCGCACGGCCGTGCGCGCCGGATAGTCGTCGCGATAGCCGGCCGGGAACGAATCGGCATAGCGCTGCAGCAGGCGGTTGCCTTGTTCTTCGCCGAATGCGTCGAGCAGCGCGTCGGCGAGATCGTCCTGCCAGCGGCGCGCCACCTGCACGAGCCGCGTCTCGAGTTCGCGCGTGTCGACGTCGGGCATCGTGCCCGGTTCCGCGTGCACGACGAAATGAATGCGGGCGATCGCCGATTCCGACAGCAGCGGCGTGAATTCGACGTTCACGCCGTTGTAGGCATCGACGAGCAGCTTCGCGATGCGCCGGCGCAGGTCGGTGTTGTACTTGTCGCGCGGCACGTACGCGAGGCACGACACGAAGCGGTCGAAGCGGTCGCGGCGCACGAACAGCCGCGTGCGCTGGTGTTCCTGCAGCCGCAGGACGCCGAGCGCGATGTCGTAGAGCTGGTCTTCGTCGGCCTGGAACAGTTCGTCGCGTGGATAGGTTTCGAGCACCGTCACGAGCGACTTGCCGAGATGCCCCTTCGGCAGGAAGCCTGCACGCCGCACGATGTTCGCGCACTTGCGGCGCACGATCGGAATGTCGGCATACGAACCGAAATACGCCGTCGACGTGTAGAGCCCGATGAAGCGGCGCTCACCGGTGACCTTGCCGTCGGCGCCGACGAGCTTCACGCCCACGTAGTCGAGATAGCCGGGCCGGTGCACGGTCGCGCGCGAGTTCGCCTTGGTCAGGAAGATCGGCCAGGCGCCGGTGATGATGTCGGCGGCGGCCGGCGGCAGCGGCGTCACGTCGGGCGCGCCCGACGTGCGCAGCGATTCGCGCAGGATGCCGAGGCCGGTACCCTCGATGCCGCGCAGGCCGAAGCCGGTGCCGTCCGACACGAGCGCGTAGTCGCGCTGGCCGAGGAACGTGAAGTGATCGGCGGCCATCCATTCGAGGAACGCGCGCGCCTCGATGTCTTCCGCGGTCGATTCGCGCGCCTTCATGTCCTTGATCGTCGCGCGCGCGATGTCGACGATCTTCGGCCAGTCTTCCACCGACGCGCGCACGTCGCCGAGCACGTGCGCGATGTCGTTGCGCAACGTGTTGAGCAGCGCGGCATCGCCGCAGCGATCGACTTCGAAATGGATGAACGACGCGAGTTGCGACTGGCCGTCGCCGGGCGTCGCGCCGCCCGCATCGACGCGCTCGATGGCGCCATCGCGACCGCGCCAGATGCGGAACACCGGGTGCAGCGCCGAATGCAGCGCGAGCCCGAGGCGGTTGACGGCCATCGTCACCGAATCGACGAGGAACGGCATGTCGTCGTTGACGATCTCGATGACCGTGTGGTCGGAATGCCAGCCGTGCTGTTCGAGGATCGGGTTGTACACGCGCAGCCGTTCGCTGCCGGGCACGAATTTCTGGGCGGTCTGCCAGTGCGCCATCGCGGCGCCGTAGAGATCGGCGATGCTGCGGTTCTGCAGATCGTCGGCATCGACGAAATCGTAGTAATGACGCAGGAAGGGTTCGACGATCCGGAACGTGGCTTCGGGCAGGCGCCCGCGCGCGAATTCGACGACGTCGGAGAGCAGGTGTGCGACGACTTCCTCGTTCTTCGCTTCCATGGCGGTCTCCCGGGTGGCCATTGGCTGCTGCGTCTGTCCGGCATTATGCGCCGATTGCGTGACAAAGCGATGTGCGGGCGCACAACGGGAGGAGAGGGGAGAGCCTGCAACGCGCGTGCTCGGCGTTGCAGGCGAGCGTCAAGTCAGCTCGGGTGGCTTCAGGTCGGGGTGGCGCGCGTAGAGCGGGTTCATGAAGTCGACCCGCATTGTGGTCAGCACCTGCGATACGAATTCACGATAGGCGACGAATTCGTGCGCCGGGCGCGTCTCTTTGACCCGATGGAGCGATTGATCCAGTTTCATGCCCATCGACAGGATCATTTCGTTCAGTGTCTTGGCGATGTGTTTGTCTTCGATCATGCAGTCCCCATCGAGTGCCGTGTGTGCGGCGCGGCGGTTCCGATGTCACCGCGGCTCGAGCGCATACCGCCCGGAAGGTTCTGCCGGCGCCGACGCGATGCCTGTCAGCGCTCGTCGCTCCACAGCTTCCCGGCCGTCGCCCAGTTCTCCTTCTTCACGTCGGTCAGGATGATATCGACCGAGCCCGGCTCGCAGCCGAGCGTCTCGCACGTGACGCGCGTGATCGCTTCGACGAATGCGCGCTTCTGTTCGACCGTGCGGCCTTCGAACAACTGGATATTGAAAGTCGGCATGACTGGGGGCTCCGATGGTTTGGGGTGGAAATTCGGTGGGACGCCGGCAACGTCAGTCGCGATACGTCGGATCGATCCGGTCGAGCCGGCGCAGCAGCGCCGGCCATTCCAGTTCGCCTTCGATCGCGCCGCCGTCGCGCAGTTGTTCGGCGGTGCGGTCGGCGACGGCCGGGTCGGGCAGCACGAGCGGCCCGCCGCCCGCCTGCGCGCGCACCTGGATGTCGCACGCCTTGATCAGCGTATCCATCAGCACATAGGCTTCGCCGACGGTGCGGCCGACCGTCAGCGTGCCGTGATTGCGCAGCAGCATCGCGGATTTCGTGCCGAGGCTTGAAGTCAGCCGCGCGCCTTCGGCCGGCGAGAACGCGAGTGCCTCGTAGTCGTGGTACGCCAGGTCGCCATGAAACCGCAGCGCGTGCTGCGACGCGGGTAACAGCCCGTCGCGCTGGATCGACACGGCGATGCCGACCGTATTGTGCAGATGCATCACGCACACGGCGTCGGCGCGCGCCGCGTGCACGGCGGCATGCAGCGCAAAGCCGGTCACGTTGACCGCATGCTCGCTGTCGCCGATCCGGTTGCCGGCCAGGTCGATCTTCACGAGATTCGACGCGCGGACCTCGTCGAACGTGAGGCCGAACGGGTTGATCAGGAAGTGGCCGGGCTCGCCGGGCACGGTCGCGGAAAGGTGCGTGTAGATCAGGTCGTCCCAGCCGTTGAGCGCGACGAGCCGATACGCGGCGGCGAGGTCGACGCGCAGCCGGTGTTCGGCGTCGGAGATCGGGCCACCGGGTTTCACGGCATCAGGACGGTGTGCGAATGACGACATCGGTTTCTCCGAGGGTGAAGCGGCGCGCGACGGCCACCGTGACCCACGACGCGAGCGCGAACGGGGCCGTGAATGCGGGGATGCCCGTTTGCGTCGCGAGCCACTGGATCAACGCGGCGAGTGCGGCGGCCGCGAACGCCGCGCGCGGGCCGCGCGGCATCAGCGCGAGCGCGGCGAGTGCGCCGTTGAAGCCGAGCAGGCCGCCTGCGAACGATACGCGATCGGCACCGAGCGCGAGCAGCAGCACGGTCGACACGATGGCGCCGCCGAGCGCGAACGCGGCCGCGCGACGAGACGCGCAGGCGATGCCGGCGACGATCAGCGCGCCGGCCCACGCACCTTGCGCGAAGGTAGTCTGCGCGACGCCCGCGAGCAGCGCGTCGGCGATGGAAGACGGCGCCAGTGGCGCGCCGACCGGGGCGCCGTTCGTTTGCTGCAGCGCGACAAACGGCAGCCACAGCGCGGTGACGGCGAGGCACGGGCTCGAATACGGGCACAGGCGCCAGCGAGCGAGCGGCGCGCGCATCGCGCGCTGCACGAGCGCCGCGCCGATTGCGACCAGCGGCACCAGCGCGAGCGCGGCGAGCGGATGGGGCACGAACAGCACGGCGATCAGCGCGGCGAGCGCGCCGTTGAAGCCGTGCAGCCCCTGTTCGACGTCGCGGCGCTCGGCGCCCGTCAGCACGGCGGTCATGCTGGCGGCGGCCGAACCGACCAGCGCCGCGCAGGCGAGCCGCACGTCGGTCAGCGCCAGCGCGGCGAGCAGCATCGCGCCGGTGAACGCATTCGCCTGCAGGACGATCTGCCCGATGCCGCGCAGCAAAATGCGCAGGTCGATCGACGGCGAGGCGGAACGGGCGGTAGGCATGTCGGCGGCGTAACAGGACGAGCCGCGAGCATAGGACACAATCCTGTGCACCGGAATAGGGAATCATGGATAGTCAGGATTTGTGGGCGGCGCCCCGAATTGGGGCGTGGTGATGCCAGCCGGCCTGCGCTGACGTTTTCGGGCAATGTGTCAGTTTCCGCGGCGAATTTGAGCGATCGCCAGCCTTTCGGATCAAGTACGCGTTTGTTGTCGTTGTCGTTCGGGAATTTGTGCGACGATGCCACGCATCAAGGAAACCGGGAGGCGGAACGATGCGCGAAGTGCGTTGGGCGTCGCTCGAGGGCGACGGGGTCGAACATCTGACGTTCGACCGGAGCGGCGGCGGGATCGTCGTCGAAAGCGCGGTAGTCGGCCAGCGGTACGGCCGCGCGTACGGGCTCGCGTATCGCGTCGAGTGCGATGCGCACTGGCGCGTGACATACGCGGTGCTCAAGGTGATGGGCGGCGGCACGCTCGAATTGCGCGGCGACGGCGCAGGCCACTGGCACGACGGCGCGGGCCGCGCGTTGCCCGAACTCGACGGCTGCATCGACATCGACATCGCGGCGACGCCGTTCACGAATTCGCTGCCGATCGGCCGCCTCGGGCTCGCGCGCGGCGAGCGGCGGCCGATCGACGTCGCGTACATCTCGACGCCGGACCTGAAGGTCACGCTGGTCAAGCAGGCTTACGCATGCATCGAGCCGGGCCGGCGCTACCGCTACGAAGGCATCTTCCGGAATTTCACGGCCGAGATGGAAATCGACGACGACGGGCTCGTCGTCGACTACGAGACGCTGTTCAGGCGCCTGCCGGCGCCGGCGGTGCGCTGAACCGCGGCGTTCGTGACCGACGGCCGCTCCTGCGCGGACGCGAAGCGGTCGATCCGCGACGCGATCATGTCGGGATGGCGCAGCACGATCCAGTGCGTGCCGTCGATTTCCTCGCGCACGTGGTCGCCGAGCCAGCGGTCGAGGTCGACCGACATCTCGGGTGTCACGTAGCGGTCGCGCACCGGCACCAGGATCTGCACGGGCGCCTGCGCGTACCGTTCACGCGGCTTGCGTGCCCGTGCGATGAAATTCGCGCGGTACAGCTGCAGCCCGTTCAGCGCGTTCTTCAGTTGCACGGGGTCGCGCTCCGCCCGCACGCGTTCGGTGAGCTGCAGCCAGCGCGGCCACAATGCCGCGCCGCCGAGCCGCCACACCAGCGACGGCACGAGCGGCAGGTGGAAGAACGCGATGTACCACGACTTCAGGCTCTGCTTGAGCCGCATCTTCGCGCGGAACACGTGATCGAGGCAGGGGCCCGAGATCGACGTGTACGACGCGATCCGGCCGCGGAACGCGGGGTCGGTCACGGCCTCCCAGCACTGGATCGAGCCCCAGTCGTGGCCGACGAGATGGAACGGCCGGCCGCCGCAGGTCGCGTCGGCCACCGCCTTCAGGTCGGCGGCGAGCCGTTCGAGCGTGTAGTCGGCACGGCGGCGCGGCGCATCGGAGGCGCCGGCGCCGCGCACGTCGTACGCGATCACGCGGTAGCGCTTCGCGAGCCGCGCGCGGATCGGCGCCCATACGGCCGCCGAATCGGGGTAGCCGTGCACGAGGATCAGCGGCGGCGCGCGACGCGAGCCGCTTACATACACGGCGAGCTTCACGTCGCCGGACTGGACGGTCAGCATCTCGTGGGCGCGCGCCATGGCGTCATGCCTGCGGAACCGGGTGCAGCGGCACGCGGCGCGGGGCGGCTTGCGCCGCGTAGCGCGCGTTGGTCGCGTCGATGTTCTCGAGCAGCGTGTCGAGCCCCTGCAGGTACTGGTGGTTGTCGTGGTCCCACGGGTGGAAGCCCGGGCGGAAGTAGTCGAGCCATTCGCGCGCAATGCTCGGGAACACGCCGTGTTTCGGGCTGTACAGGTACTTCACGAGGCGCCACATGCCGCCGAACTTGCCGTGTTCGCGACGGTGCGCGCGCATCAGGCGCACGTGGAAGTCGAACACGATGGCCCAGAAGAACACGGTCGTCGTCAGCATCGTGCCCGTGCGCAGCAGGTAGCTGCCGAGGCCCGGCTTCATCACGGTGGTCCATACGTCGTACGACACCGCCTTGTGCTCGGTTTCCTCCATCGCATGCCACATCCACATCTGCTGGTAGCCTTCGACCGAGCCGTCGATGCGGTGCTCGTGTCCCGACAGCAGCTGGTTCGCGAGGATCGCCGTGTAGTGCTCGAGCGCGATCGTGATCGCGAGCTGCATCGAATGCGGCAGCACCTTCTTGAACCAGCCGAGGATCGTCCACAGGCGCTTGTCGAGCTTGTGCGCGGGCAGGCCGGACGACTGCAGCAGGTCGTTGTATTCGATGTGCTCGCGCGTATGCATCGCTTCCTGGCCGATGAAGCCGAGCACCTGCTTCTTCAGTTCGGGATCCTCGATCCGGTCGCGGTAGTTGCGCACCGAATCCATGAAGAAGCGTTCGCCGGCCGGAAACAGCAGCGACAGCGCGTTCATGAAATGCGTGACCGGCACGCCCTGCACGTGCCAGTCCTTCGCGCGTTCGGGCGGCAGCGCGAAACGGATGTCGCGCCGTACGGGCATCATGTTCGGGGTCGTCATGATTGTTCTCCTCCCTGGTTGCCTGCGTTGTTGTAGGTGGCATGTAGCGGCGCGGCCGCTGGCGTGCCGCGCGCGGCGCGGCGGGCCTTCGCGGCCTCGCGGCGCGTCGCGAGCACGACGAGCGCCTGGTACGCGGACGGCAGGATGCGCGCCATCCAGTCCGCACCCTTCGCGTCGCGGCCGATCAGCACGCGGCGCTTGTTCTTGCGCACGCCGGCGAGGATCGTGCGCGCGGCGTCGTCGGCGGTCGTGATGAAGAACTTCTCGAAGCTGTCCTTGCCTTGCTGTTCGCTCTCGACGATGAAGCCGACCATGTTCTTCGCGACGCGGCTCGACTGCGCGATGTTCGTGCGGATGCCGCCCGGATGCACGCAGGTCGCCGACACGCCGCACTTCATCATGTCGAGTTCCTGGCGCAGCGATTCGGTAAAGCCGCGTACCGCGAACTTGGTCGCGTTGTAGCCGCTCATGCCCGGCTGCGCGAAGATCCCGAAGATGCTCGACGTGTTGATCACGTGGCCGTCGCCCGAGGCCTTCAGGTGCGGCAGGAACGCCTTCGTGCCGTGCACGACGCCCCAGAAGTTGATGTTGACGATCCACTCGAGGTCGCTGTACTCCATCCCTTCGATCGTGCTCGACAGCGCGACGCCCGCGTTGTTGAAGATCAGGTTGACCTTGCCGTGCTCCTTCGCGGTGTCGTCGGCCCACGCGAACATCGCGTCGCGGTCGCCGACGTCGAGCACGCGCGTCGATACGCGCACGTTCGGCGCGATCGTGCGGACGATCCGTTCGGTTTCGGCGAGGCCGACGCCGTTCTTGTCGGCGAGCGATACCTGGCAGCCGGCCTGCGCGAGCTGGATCGCGAGCGCGCGTCCCATGCCCGAGCCGGCGCCCGTGATCGCGGCGACCTTGTTGGCGAAATCTCTCATGTCGGTTGCTCCTTGTCTGGCTCAGGCCGCTTCGGCGGACGTGGAAGTCGAAGCGGAAGCGGCGGGCGCGGCGGCGGGCCGCGCGGTCGCGTCGTGTTGCGGCGCGCGATACGCGTGGTAGTCGGCGATCGAGAAGTGCGCGGTCGCCTGGCGGAAACGCCACGTGAAGCCCGGCCACAGCGTCGTGTTCTTGCCGGTGCGCGGATCGAGGTACCAGCTCTTGCAGCCGCCTGTCGACCAGATCGCTTTCTTCAGCTTGCCCTGCAGGTCGCTGTTGAATTGCGCCTCGACGAGCGGGCGCACCTCGATCGCATCCGCACGTTCGCGGCGCATCGCCTGCAGTGCGCCGAGGATGTACTCGATCTGCGACTCGATCATGAACACCATCGAGTTGTGGCCGAGGCCCGTGTTCGGGCCGACGATCATGAAGAAGTTCGGGTAGCCGGGCAGCGTCGAGCCGAGATACGCGTGCGCGCCGTCGCGCCATGCGTCGACGATGTCGAGCCCGCCGCGGCCGATGATCGCGCCGCGCGGATACGGATCGGCCACCTGGAAGCCGGTGCCGTAGATCAGGCAGTCGACTTCATGGCGCTTGCCGTCGGTCGTCACGACCGCGTCGGCTTCGATATGGTCGATGCCGGTCGTGATCACGTCGACGTTCTTGCGCGACAGCGCCGGGTAGTAGTCGTTCGAGATCAGCACGCGCTTGCAGCCTAGCGTGTAGTTCGGCGTGACGATCTTGCGCAGCTCCGGATCGGGAATCTGCTTGCGGATGTGGCGCAGCGCGAGCTTCTGCACGTTCTTCATCAGCGACGGATGGATCGCGAAGCCGAGCACGCGCGATTCGAGCATCCAGTAGATGCCGCTGCGCACGATCTTCTGCGTGAACGGCAGCGTGCGGAACAGCCATTTCTCGAACCCGGTCAGGTTGCGGTCGGGCTTCGGCATGATCCACGGCGGCGTGCGCTGGAACAGTGCGAGTTCCTTCACGCGCGGCGCGATCTGCGGCACGAACTGGATCGCGCTCGCCCCGGTGCCGATCACCGCGACACGCTTGCCTTCGAGCGCATAGTTGTGATCCCACTGTTGCGAGTGGAACGCGCGGCCCTTGAAGTTCTCGACGCCGGGAATCGACGGCAGCGCGGCCCGCGACAGCCCGCCCATCCCCGACACCAGCACGCGCGCGGACAGTCGCTTGCCGTTCGCGAACGTGAGGCGCCAGCGTTGTGCGGCCTCGTCGTACTCGGCGCGCTGCAACTCGTGGTTCAGGCGCAGGTGCGCGCCGATCCCGAAGCGCTGCACGCAGTCTTCCAGATACGCGCGGATTTCCGGTTGCGGCGCGAACATGCGCGTCCAGCGCGGGTTCGGCGCGAACGAGAACGAATAGACGTGCGATTGCACGTCGCATGCACACCCGGGGTAATGATTGTCGCGCCACGTGCCGCCGACCGACGCGGCCTTCTCGAGGACGACGAAGTCGGTTACGCCTGTCTGACGCAGGCGGATCGCCATCCCGAGGCCGGCGAAGCCGGTGCCGATGATGGCGATGTCGATGGTTTCGTCCAGGCCGTCGTGGCCGGGCGGACCGAAAGGCAACGTGCGAGCATTCATCCGGGTGTCTCCGATTTGGCTCATTTTTGAATGTTACATTGTTTGATGTAACGATAGTGGGTGAACCCGGAAACCGCAAGAGGCTAGAAGCGGCGCTCTAAGGGCCGGAAGCCAGGCGGGAAAAGGCTGAGCGGGGTTTGGAACGGGCCGGTTTCCGCATTGCGGGAGGCGCGGAAAGGTCCGTCGATAGGGCGAGAGAGGAAGCCGGCGAGGCCGCCGGCGCGCGGCGGCCTGTTTGAAACAGTATCAGGGACGGATCGGTCGGGCGGCCGTCTCATGGAAAACCCCGGCCACGATCGTGACCTGCGCGAGCGCGTAGAGGCTCCAGATCAGGTAATCGATGCCCGGAAAGCCGCCGAGGAAGCGGCCGACGCCGATCAGCGTATCGGAGCCGACGAAGATCAGGCTGCCGATGGCCACCAGCGGGCCGCGCGTGCGGGCGATGAGCGCGAAGCTCGCCATCGCGCACAGCACGAGCATGTAGACGGCGACCGGCGCCATCAACTCGCCGAGGTGCGGAAAGAACGCCACGTAGAACGCCGGCGCGGCGATCCACAGCCCGGCGAGCGCGACGATGCGCCACCCGTGCGGCCGCGCGCGCCAGCGCATGAAGATCGCGCAATAGCACAGGTGCGTGAGCAGGAACGCACCGAGGCCGAGGACGAACGACAGCGGCCAGCCGGGCAGCGCGAGCAGCACGTCGCCGAGCACGGCTGTCACGAGTGCCGCGCACAGCCACGCGCGTTCGCGCGGCGCGGCGCAAGTGCTGCCCGCCGCGAGCAGCAGGATTCCCATCGCGGCTTTCGCCGCGGCCTGGCCGGGATAGGGCGCGGCGGCGAGCGACAGCCCGTACAGCAGCGCGGCGACGACGGCGAGCGGCCAGAGCCGGCGGTAGGTGGCGGGAAGCGTGGCGATCAAGGCGGGTGTCTCCGGTTTGTTGTTGTCTGCGGTGGACGGCGCGCCGTCGAGAGCGCGGCTGCCGGCCATTATCCGGAAGAAAGGGCGTGCGAAAACCGGCGAATCCTTCTAGGAATCGAGGGCGCGGCCGGTGGCGGAAAGTTTCGGCGCGTTGCCCCGGTTGAACCGGGGCAACGACCTCGATTCGGCTTGCTATGATCGCCGCGGTATTGCCGTTATCGATGTGGTTGTTGCTGTCGTTGTTCCGCTCGGCCGCGCGGCTGGATGCGCGAGCCGGTGTGTGCCCGATAAATCCATGCCGTGCCCGGCCCGTGCGCTCGTGCGACGCGGGGCGGGCTGGCCTCCCCACGAAAACAGGTCCGACCATGACCGAACTTCTCCACGGCGACGGCGCGATCCGTCGCACGACGCCGTACGGCTCGTCGATCGAAAACACCTATGCGGGCGTGCTGTCGTTCATGCGCCGCAACTATTCGCGCGAGCTCGACGGCGTCGACGTCGCGATCTCCGGCGTGCCGCTCGACCTCGCGACGACCTACCGTTCCGGCGCGCGGCTCGGCCCGGCTGCGATCCGCGCGGCGAGCGTCCAGCTCGCGGAGCTTCATCCGTATCCGTGGGGCTTCAACCCGTTCGACGAGCTCGCGGCCGTCGACTACGGCGATTGCTGGTTCGACGCGCACAACCCGCTGTCGATCAAGCCCGCGATCGTCGAGCATGCGCGCACGATCCTCGGCTCCGGCGCGAAGATGCTGACGCTCGGCGGCGACCACTACATCACGTATCCGCTGCTGGTCGCGCATGCGGAGCGCTACGGCAAGCCGCTGTCGCTGATCCATTTCGACGCGCACTGCGACACGTGGGCCGACGACGATCCGGACAGCCTCAATCACGGGACGATGTTCTACAAGGCGGTGAAGGAAGGGCTGATCGACCCGGCGACGTCGGTGCAGGTCGGGATTCGCACATGGAACGATGATTTTCTCGGGATCGAGCGGCTCGATGCGGCCTGGGTGCATGACCATGGCCCGCGCGCGGCGGTCGAGCGGATCGTCGATATCGTGGGCGCTCGGCCGGCGTACCTGACTTTCGACATCGACTGCCTCGATCCGGCGTTCGCGCCCGGCACGGGCACGCCGGTCGCGGGCGGGCTGTCGTCGGCGCAGGCGCTTGCGATCGTGCGCGCGCTCGGCGCTGTGAACCTGGTCGGCGCGGATGTGGTCGAGGTTGCGCCCGCGTACGACCACGCGGACATCACGGCGATTGCGGCCGCGCATGTTGCGTGCGACTTGCTGTGCCTGTGGAGGCAGAAGAAGGTGGCGGGGACGCTGAAGTAAGTCGGCATGCTGGGCATGCGTGCGTGCGCCGCCGGCGCGGTGCGCGCATCGCCGGATCATTGGGCGGTGTGCTGTTTGTATTTCAATGATCCGGAGAGACGTCTTCGCGGATTTGCGTAGAGGCGCCCAGCCGACTCGTTGGCGACATCCGCGAAACGTCGGCGGGTGGCTGCGTCCCTATGCCAACGACGCGTTGGCGTGCCGCCGATGACGGGCCGCGACGTCATCGGGCGAAAAGCTATCGAGTCCTGAAGAAGGCGGCAAGCATGTCGTCTTTCGGCGCTGCGGGTTGCGTGGTCTGCCGCTTTCCCGACCGTCCGCGGGATCGGGCATGATCCGCACCGGCGCCATCAGGCCACGTCCCCGTGTAAACCGCGCGTGGCCTGATGAGATCGGATTGCTCGCGCTGCTCCAGCCCATGCGCGATCCAGCCGATCGAGCGGCCAAGCGCGAACAGGCCGAATGCGGCGCCGACGGGAAGCCGCAAATGCCTGCGCAGTGCCACCAGCGCGAGATCCAGCGAGGGTTTCTGCCCGACGAGCGTGCTCCCCGCATCGATCATCCTTTTCCATTGAGGATGACGCGGCAGGATCCGCGACAACAGGAACGTCGCGCGCACGTCGCCGCCGGGATAGAGCGCATGTCCGAAGCCCGGCAAGCCGTCTCCCCGGGCGAGACGCGCGGCCATTTTTTGCTCGACGTCCTTGTTGCCCAGTTCGTCCCACAGTGCTTCGCCGCGCGCGGTGGTGGCGCCGTGCCGCTCGCCCGACAGGCCGGCCAGGCCGCCGACCACGACGGCCCGCAAGCTCGCGTTCGTCGACGCAATGCATCGCCCCGTGAAGCTCGACGCATTCAGTTCGTGATCCGCGCACAGCACGAGCGCCATCCTGATCAGATCGGCGCCCGCAGGCCCGACATCCCAGGCCCGTGCACATTGCACATGGAGGGGTGCCGTATCGATCCGGGTGCGCAGCAGGCATGCCGCCAGAATCCGCACGAGATCGCCGCAGCCCTGCGCCTGGCGATCGGCCGACTGATGCCAGATTGCCGTCGGCGCGTCCTCGCTTGCGACGGTGAAGAGCGGCAGCAGGGCCTGCTCGGCGCGTTGATCGGCGTAGTGCCTGAAGAGGGTTCGCAGTACCGGCGTCGTCGTGGGGACGTGGCGGCCGAAAGCGGTCTGCTCGTCGCATCGCCATAGCAGCGCCGCGACTTCCTCGAGACTTGCGCGGGTAGCGAGATCGAGTGCATCCACGCCGCGATAGAAAAGCCGGCCGCCGTCGATCAACGTGATGCTCGATTCGAGCACGGGCGACCCCCAGTTCAGCGCGGCCTTCGCCACCTCCTTCGGCTTGCGACCGCGTGCGCGTTGATCCGCGAGCCGGTCGACATCGGCCGCGAGGTAGCGGCTTTCACGGTGACTGCCGCCCGGCTCCGCGCGAAGCAGGCCGCGGCTGACGTACGCATAGAGGGTTTGCCGCGAGACGCCGAGCCTTGCCGCGGCTTCGGTCGAATTTAGGTAGTTCGACATCGTGCGCAGGGGGAATCGTTCGACAGGTTGATCAGGATAATCAACGTTGACAACAAATGCGAGCGAGACGATCTTTGCCTCACCCAATTCATGCGAGGCGAACATGCGTGTCGATCAAATCTCGAAGGAACCGGCCGCGGCCGATGAGGATCGGGTGTCGCGTCATCTACGGGCGTTCTGGCTGGCGGCGGGTGGGGCCCAGGCGTTCCTCGAGTCGTGCAGCTTCGGCGGCGCGGGAGAACTGGTTTCGGCATTTCGCGTAACCGACATGGCCACGGCGGCGATCGGCGCGGCGGGGATGTCGGTTGCCGAATTGCTGCATGCGTCGACCGGAACGTTGCCGTCGGTTCGGGTCGACCGGCGCATGGCGTCGCTGTGGTTCGGCACGTCGCTGCGCCCGCAGGGCTGGACGATGCCGCCTCAATGGGATCCGGTGGCCGGCAACTATCGGGCGCGCGATCGCTGGATCCGGTTGCACACCAACGCGCCGCATCATCGACTGGCTGCCTTGTCGGTGCTCGAGTGCGCCGCCGATGCACGGTCGGTCGCGCAAGCGGTGAATCGCTGGGATGCCGGTGCGCTTGAAGATGCGATCGTCGAGCGCGGTGGGTGTGCGGCGGCGATGTACTCGGCGCAGGAGTGGGCCGGGCATCCGCAGGGCAAGGCGGTCGCAACCGAACCGCTGCTGCACGTTCATGCCGCGACCGATGCCGTCGCGCATGACTGGCGGCCTTCGAAAGACCGGCCGTTGCGTGGCATTCGCGTGCTCGACCTGACGCGCATTCTCGCCGGCCCCGTGGCGACACGGTTTCTTGCGGGCCTGGGCGCCGACGTGCTGCGCATCGATCCGTACGGCTGGGAAGAACCGGGCACGGTGCCGGAAGTCGTCCTCGGCAAGCGGTGTGCGCGGCTGAACCTGAAGGATGCCGCGGATCTCGATACGCTCAAGCAGTTGCTCGGCAGTGCCGATATCGTCGTGCACGGCTATCGGGCCGATGCGCTGGCGCGCCTCGGACTCGATGCCGCGCATCGGCGCGAACTGAATCCTGCGCTCATCGACGTGTCGCTCGACGCTTATGGCTGGACCGGTGAATGGCGCTGCCGGCGTGGCTTCGACAGCCTCATTCAAATGAGCACGGGAATCGCCGAGGCTGGCATGCGTGTGACGGGCAACGATGCGCCGGTGAACCTGCCCGTTCAGGCCATCGACCATGCGACGGGTTACCTGATGGCGACGGCCGCCATTCGCGGGCTGACGACGCGCATGAAAAGGGGCGTCGGTGTCGAGGTCCGCGCGTCGCTGGCGCGTACGGCGGCCGATTTGCAGTTGCGCTCGGAGCCCATGAGCGAGGTGATCGAACTGGCCGCCGAAGGACAACGCGATCGCGCGGAACACGTCGAATCGACGTCGTGGGGGCCGGCATCCCGGCTCCTTCCGCCCGTGCGGATCGACGATGCACCGCTCCGTTGGTTTTATCCGGCGCGCGCACTGGGTGCGTATGAACCCGAGTGGTTGTCTTCGAACGGCGATCTTTGAGGCGGTGCGATGAATCGGCTGGTGTCGGTGTGAGATGGCGAGACGGCGGGGCGGGAGTCGACCCGACCACGGCGACGCATTTGGCTCAGTACGATGCGGATGTCGTCATCGTCGGACCGCGCGCGAACATGCTGGAACGCGCCGCCGAAGCGATCGGCGGCGTGTTTCCCGATGCGCGTCCCACCGCGCCCTGGCTGCCGACCTTGGCGTGCCTGAGATCCGGTGGAACGTGTTCGGGATGTGCTGGCAGAGCGGTTCGAGACCCGCGATATCGTGGTCAACGCGGCCGGCGGAGAAGGTGGCGGGCCAGTGAAGCAAATGGGCGCGCGCAGGCTATACCTTGCGCGCGTCGCCGGATCGATGGCCGGGCGCTGCCTTTAACCGCGCGTGTCGACCCAGTTGCGTGCCCAGCGGGCCGAATGCTGCAACGCCTGCTCCTCACTCGTGAAGTAGTCGAGCGAATAGAACTGGTAGCGGCCTTCGGCGCGTGTGCTGTCGGCGCGTTCAAGCAGCAGGTTGGATGAAAAACTACCGTCGGGCAAACGATGCGCCGAGGATTGAACGGCATAGCCGTTGTACTGTTGAATTCGGATGTTTTGCATTTTAATTTTAATAATGTTCGAGTGCTCGCGTGCCGTGCGAAAGGTGCACGAGTACGCCGATTCAAAGCCATTGCGAGCCGAATCTGAAGCAGTCGTAAAGCGAAAAAGGGCTTTGCAGCCAGAGGGGGAATGAAGTGCAACGAGGCGTGTGGCGCTCGGCGAGCTGCTGAATGAACAGATGCAGCTAAGAGCAGTCGCGCCAACTTTGGGAGAGCAATCTCCGCGAGGGTGTCGCTGCAACCCGGCGTCCGTGACGGGAAGCCGGGTTCTTCAAACTTTACAGCGGCTGGATGTTGGCCGCTTGCAGACCCTTCGGGCCTTGCTTCGTTTCGAAGCTTACCTTCTGATTTTCAGCCAGCGTCTTGAAGCCGTCGGCGCGAATTTCGGAGAAGTGAGCGAACAGGTCGTCGCCGCCGTTGTCGGGCGTGATGAAGCCAAAGCCTTTGCTGTCGTTGAACCACTTGACGATACCGGTATCCATGAAGAATCCTTGAGAAAAAATGAGAAGATTTGCTCAGTAAAGAGCACGTGAAGCGTCAAGGAGAGAGAGGACAACGAATACCGCTGAGGAGCGATGAATTGATGAACAGCAATCGGACTTCTTGAACTTCTGGCGACACATTAACCGCCGGGCGGTGCCGGCGTCAATCGTTACTTTGTAACTGTTTCTTCGGGTGGTCGGATTTGCGGATGAAGCGATGCGGCCTTGCCTGGCTGCGCGTGCTACCCGGCATGACGCGCAGGTTGAGTAGGGCCTGATGGGGTAGGGGGCGCTGAACGACCCGCAGTGGCCACATAACCAGATCCGACACAGCCATTCGAGTCACGAACCACCTTGCGGCCAGGAGTCGCGTCGCGGTCGTCCATGATAAACGTCAAAGCGTGACCCGCGCTTTGGCTGGACGCCGACAGTTCGTCCCGCGTTTCCCGAAAATTCGGCAAGAACGAAAAAGCCCGACGAGTCGTGCGCCCGTCGGCCTGTTGGCAATTGCGCACTGCGTTCCCGCTACTTCGCCGCGAGCGCACTTTGCACGCCTTTATCGACCCATGCGTTGTCGGCCACGCTCAGCTTCTGCGGAATCAGCTTCGCCGCGTAAAACGCATCGGCGACACCCTGCTGTGCCGCGACGATCTTTTCGTCGAGCGGCACCGCGCCAAACGGGACACGCTTGATCCACGTCTCGACGAGCGGTTGCGGCAGGCCGACCTTCGGGGCGATCAGCGCGGCGGTTTCGGCCGGATGCGTGTTGACCCACTGACCCGTCTCGCGCGCCTGCTTCAGGATCGCGCTGACCACGTCGGGATGCTGTTGCGCGAAATCCCGTGTGGCTTCGTAGAAGTTGTGGGTCGCCGCGAGGCCCGTGTAGTCGGACAGCGTGCGCACCTTCAGCGTGTCTTGCGCGGCCGCGTAGTACGGATCCCAGACGACCCATGCATCGACGTTGCCGCTCTCGAACGCGGCGCGCGCGTCGGCCGGCGCAAGGTAGACGGGGCGAATTTCGTCATAGCGTACGCCGGCCTTCTTCAGCGCTTCGAGTAGCAGGTAGTTCGCGCTCGAACCCTTCTGCAGCGCGACCTTCTTGCCGCGCAGGCCGGCGACCGAACGGATCGGCGAATCGGCCTTCACGACCACGGCTTCGTTGTGCGGCGCCGGCGGTTCCGCGCCGACATAGACGAACTGCACGCCGGCCGCCTGCGCGAACACGGGCGGCGGCGCACCCGTATAGCCGAAGTCGATGCTGTTCGCGTTCAGCGCCTCGAGCAGTTGCGGGCCGGCCGGGAATTCGAACCACTGCACGCCATAGCCGAGCGGCTTGAGCCGCGCTTCGAGCGAACCTTGCGCCTTGATGGCCGACAGCAGGCCGGCCTTCTGGTAGCCGATGCGCACGACCTTGTCGGCGCCGCCTTGTGCGAAGGCCGACGCGGCGGACAGCGTGACGAGCGTCACGGCGGCGGTGCGGGCGATCCAGCGGGTGAAACGAATCATCGAACGGACTCCATGCAAAACGTCTTCGGGCGAGCGGTGGTGGCGCTCGGCTGGAAGAATCGTCGCATGGGCGATCACGCCCGCAAACGAAGCATTGCCGATATCAATATGACGGCGGCGCGCCTATGCTTCGTCGCTGTCGTCTTTCGAGGCCGGTGTGCCGGACTGTCGCGCGGCCTCGTCGCTGAGCTTCTTGTCGAGGATCGTCGCAACGCGGCCGCCGAGATACGCGCTCGCCGCGGTTTCCAGCGCACGGTTCGTCTCGCCTTCGACGAACACGGCCGCGAGCGGACGCAGGCGCCAGATCGCGTCGACCAGCTCGGGCACGTCGGTGGCGGGCGGCAGCGTGCCGGCGTCGTAGCGGTCGAGCCGCTTCACGACGAGATCGACGAGCAGTCGCGCGATCGCGTCGAAATGCGGCCGCGCGAGGCTGATCACGTCGAGCAGCTCGCGCGGCGGGATGCCTTCCTTCGTCATCGCGGCCGCTGCTTCGAGCAGGGCGGGGCTCTTTGCGACGAACGACAGTCCGCGCCGTTCGAGCAGGCCGAGTTCGGTCACGCGCGACAGTTGCGTGGTCGCCTGCGGGCCGAACATCTGCGCGAGCGCGGCGAGCGAATAGGTCTTCGGCAGTTCGTGCGACCAGCGGCCGCCGATCGCGTTTTCGAGGCCGAGGATCGAGCGCAGGTCGTGGCCTTCGTCGATCGCCTTGATCAGGTCCTGGATGTTCGACAGCGTGTAGCCGCGCGCGAGCAGGTGGTTGATCAGCTTCAGGCGCGCGACGTGCGTGTCGTCGTAGATGCCGACGCGGCCGCGCTTTTCCGGCGGCGCGAGCAAACCGCGATCCTGGTACGCGCGGACGTTGCGCACGGTCGTGTCGGACACGCGCGCGAGTTCGTCGACCGTGTACTCGTTGCGGGCGTCCGGCGCCGCCTCGTCGGGAGTGGAATGAGTCTGTTTTGACATGCGATCATTCTAGCGCGACGTGACAGGCTCGGGCGAGACGGGGAGCGTGTTCGCGCCGTCGCCGAGCGGGCGCTGCAGCAGCGCCGTATCGATCCAGCGGCCGTGCTTGAAACCGGCCGCCTTCAGCATGCCGGCCGGCTCGAAGCCGAACGCGCGATGCAGCGACGTCGAGCCGCCGGTGCCGCCGTCGGCGATCACGGCGATCATCTGCCGCCACGGGCCGGCCTCGCAGCGTTCGATCAGCGCGGCGAGCAGCGCGCGGCCGATTCCGCGCCCGCGCTGTGCGTCGTCGATGTAGATCGAATCCTCGACCGTGAAGCGGTACGCGCTGCGTGCACGGTACGGCGTTGCGTACGCGTAGCCGGCCACGCGGCCGTCGCATTCGGCGACGAGGTACGGCAGCCCGTGGCGCAGCACGGCGTCGCGCCGCGCGCGCAGTTCGGCGACGTCGGGTGGCGTTTCCTCGAACGACGCGACGCTGTGGCGCACGTGGTGCGCATAGATCGCGTGGATCGCATCGAGGTCGGCATCGGTCGCGTCGCGAACGACGCAGGCGGCTGGCGTGGCGGACATGGTGACGGTGCGGCAGGGGCGGTTATGGGCAAGCCGATACTATGGGGGCGATCGCCTGACGCGTAAAGCGGCGGCCGTGCGCCCGGCGCGCGGCGTTCAGTTCGGCTGCCGCTGCTTCTGCGTGTCGCGCGGCAACTCGTCGAAGCGGGCGAAGTAGTACGCGGAAAAGCGGCCGAGGTGCCCGAAGCCGAACGTCAGCGCCGTATCGGTGATGCTGGCCGTCGGGTCGCTGAGCAACTGCACGCGCGCGGCGTCCAGCCGGATGTTGCGCAGCAGCTCCATCGGGGTCGCGCCGTGGTAGCGCCGGCACAGCACGTTCAGGGTCCGCAGGCTGACGCCGGCCGCCCGCGCGAGATCTTCGAGCGAGATCGGCGCGCAAAGCCGCGCATGGATGAATGCGTGCAGCGCATCCATCTGCCGGATGCCGCCGCGCGATCCGGATTCCGCCGGCGTACCGCGCGCCGGCGGCGCCGCGCCGGCCTGCGCGGCGGCGGGCGACGGCGGGCAATGCACGAGCAGGAAGAGCGCGAGGCTTCGTTCGAAGTGGTCGCGCCATTCGGCCCGGATGCCGCCGTCGTCGGCAACGGCGAGCACGTTGAGCAGCGACTGCGCGATCAGATCCCATTGCGACGCCAGCGCCGTCGGCAGCAGGAAGCCGGGCGCGAGGCCGGGCGCCGCGTCGTCGGGCCGGCGGCCGCAGACCGCGCGCATCAGCGAATCCGGCACCTTGACGATCAGTTGCCGCGTGCCGGACCGCCAGCGCAGGCGAACCCGCGACGTCGGCGCCAGCACGGCGGTGCGCCCCGCGGATACGCCCATCACGTGCCCGTCGCACTCGATTTCGGCGCCGCCCGCGAGCGACGTGTGGACGAGCGAAAAGCCGTCGAACGGGCGCGGGGCGACCTCGACTTCGGCGCCGTACTGCAGCGCGTAGACGGTCAGCTGATTCAGTTGCCCCTTGAACAGCGCTGCGTCGGGCACGCCCTGCTTCCAGCGCAGCGCATGCTCGGCCAGTTCCGTGGAAACCTGCTCGTGCGCATCCATGCGCAATCCGGATCGGAACACGCAATTCCGATACAGCGCGGACAGCACTTCCGCATTCGGGGCGAGGGGCATGGGGCGTCTCCTGTGTGGCGGTTTTCGTGCGGCGCACCCGGCTGGTTGCGGACGCGCGTCGTGCCACATCGGTTTCTCTTGTGAGCGAGATATCCTGAAACGATGATATTGATCTTTGTCAGGCTTGTCGAAAGTTTTGCAAGAATCGGATAGTCCCGTTCGTCGCGGGGAAAGATCCGGATAGCGCCCGGCGCGCGGAAAAAGGCGGATCGAGTTCGCACGGCCGCCTGCAAATTCCGGATAGTGAGAATCATTGTGGCTTCCTACACTGCGCCGGCATCCGGACGGAAAGTGGCGCATTGCACGACAATATTTCGGACATCTACTAAATCGATTGACTCAGCGATCGTATTGGTTCGAACGCGTGTGACGCGAACACTTCCGCCAGGCCCGAATCCCCACTGGAAAAAGGAAGGAAGTCCATGCGTCAAATCAACCTGCAGGCGCTCTCCGACGATGCGCGGCTGGGCAAGCTGCACGGCGTCGTGCTGTTCTGGTGCGCGCTGATCATCGTGTTCGACGGCTATGACCTCGCCGTGGCCGGCATCGCGCTGCCGGCGATCATGAAGGAGATGGGCGTCAATCCGGCGCAGGCCGGCTTCATGGTCAGCTCGGCGCTGTTCGGCATGATGTTCGGCAACATCGTGTTCGGCACGGTAGCCGACCGGATCGGGCGACGCTGGGCTATCGCGGCCTGCCTGACGCTGTTCAGCGTCTTTACCGCGGCGGCCGGGCTGGCGCAGACGCCCGCGCTGTTTGGCGCGGCCCGCTTCCTGGCGGGCATCGGCATCGGCGGTGTGATGCCGAACGTGATCGCCCAGATGACCGAATACGCGCCGCGCCGCATGCGCAGCACGCTGGTGACGCTGATGTTCAGCGGCTATTCGGTCGGCGGCATGCTCGCGGCCGTGATGGGCAAGGGGATGATCGACGCGTACGGATGGCAGTCCGTGTTCGTCGCCGCGGGGGCGCCGGTGCTGCTCGTTCCGCTGCTCGTGAAGTGGATGCCGGAATCGCTGCCGTTCCTGATCCGGCGCGGCAGGACCGACGAGCTCGCGCGCATCGCGCGCCGGCTCGATCCGGCGTACCGGCCGCAACCGGGCGACTGTTATGTCGTCCCGCGCGAGGACAAGGCGGGCGGCGCGCCGGTTCGCCAGCTGTTCGACGACGGTCGCGGATTCAGCACGGTCATGTTCTGGATCGCCTGCTTCATGTGCCTGTTCATGGTGTATGCGCTCAGCTCGTGGCTCACCCGGCTGATGGCGAGCGCCGGCCACAGCCTTGGCTCGGCATTGACCTTCGTGCTGGTGCTGAACGCCGGCGCGATGGCCGGTGCGATCGGTGGCGGCTGGCTGGCCGATCGCTTTCCGATCAAGACGGTGCTCGTATCGATGTATCTGCTCGCCGCGGTATCGATCACGCTGCTCGGCTATCCGATGCCGCCCGCGTTGCTGTTCGTGCTGGTCGCGTTCGCGGGCGCGTCGACCATCGGCACCCAGATCGTCAATTGCGCGTATGCGGGGCAGTTCTATCCGATGGCGATCCGCTCCACCGGCATCGGCTGGACGCTGGGTGTGGGCCGCTGCGGCGCGATCCTCGCGCCGATCGTCATCGGTCTGCTGGTCGGCATCGATCTGCCGCTGGAACAGAACTTCATGGCGATCGGGCTGCCCGCGCTGGCGGCCGCCGCCGCGGTCGGCCTGATCGACCATCGGCGCTCGGCTTCGCAACACGGCCTGGCGGCTGCGGCCGGCGAACGGCAGGCGTCGGCCGTCCGGCAATCCTGAGCGGCACATTGGCGGAGCCCGCCGGTGCGAGGCCGGCGGCCGATCGCGCGCGGCAACGCAGCGCGCGTCGTTTTTTCTGGAAATTCAGTCATGCATATCGATTCTGGGGCGTGGAACGCGAGGGTGAAGGCAAGCGTACTCACGGCGGCGCTGGCGGCGACATCGGCCATCGCGCATGCGCAAGGCGGCGTGACGCTGTACGGCATCGTCGATACCGGTATTTCGTACTACAACCATGCGGCGAAGGGCGGAGCCGCGACGGGCATCCCGCACCTGACCGGCGAAGTGCCGTCGCGATGGGGCGTGAAGGGCGACGAAGACCTGGGCGGCGGCGCGCGCGCGTTCTTCGTGCTGGAAAGCGGCTTCCAGCCCGGTACGGGCGGATTCAATCACGGCGGGCGGCTGTTCGGCCGGCAGGCGAACGTGGGGTTGAGCGGCGAGGCGGGAACGCTCACGCTCGGCAGGCAAATGAACATGACGGCCTACGCGCTTGCCAACGCCGACGTGATCGGGCCGTCGATTCATTCGCCGAGCGGCTTCGACGCCTATCTGCCGAATGCGCGCAGCGACAATGCGATCGGCTACCTGGGCAAGTTCCGCGGATTCACGATCGGCGGCACCTACAGTTTCGGCCGTGACGCCGCCGGGCCGGCCGGGCCTTCGGCTACCGGCTGCGCGGGGCAGGTGCCGGGCAATCCGCTCGCGTGCCGGCAATATACGGCGCTGGTAGCCTACGACGCGGCGCGCTTCGGCGTCGCGGCGTCCTACGACGTCAAGCGCGGCGGAGCGGGCGCGGCGGCGCCGCTCGACAGCAGCGCCCATGCGAGCGCGCACGGCGTCGTCTCCGGTTACGCAGTGATGGGGCGCGCGAAGCTCGGCGCGGGATGGATCCGGAACAACGTCGCGGCGGCTGCTCATTGGCAGACCGACATCGTCTTCGCCGGCGTCACCTATATGCCGACCCCCGCGCTGTCGTTCGACGCGCAAGGCACGCGCTATCTGCAACGCGGGCACGCGCGCGGCGCGAACGCGACCCTGCTGGTCGGGCGTGCCAACCATCTTCTGTCCAAGCGGACGCGCGTCTACACGTCGGTCGGCTACATGCTGAACGGCGCGACGGCCGCCAAGGCGGTCGCCGCCGGCGGCACGGTCGATACGGGGCGGAGCCAGCTGGGGATCATGGCCGGGGTGCAGCAGCGGTTCTGACGCGAGCGGGCCGGTGGCGTCAAAGCCGGCCGTCCGCCGCGCGAACCGCGTCGGCGATCGCATCCGCGACACGCTGCACGCGCGGCGAGCGGCGCACGTCCGGGTGGACGACGAGCCAGATCTCGCGCTCGATGTCACAGCGTGGCGCGGAAGTCAGCTCGACGAGCGGCGCCGGGGCGGACGATGGTGCCGCGCCCGCCGTGCCCGCCGTGCCCGCCGCACCACCCGCACCACCCGCGGCGAGCGAATCGTCGACGAGAAACCTCGGCAGCAGCGCGACGCCGGCACCGGCCGCGCACGCGCGATGCTGCGCGGCCAGGTCGTTGGTGACGAACGCAAAGCGGCGCCCGGCCGCGAAGCGTTCGAGCCATTGCTGCTGCGGCGTCTGCGCGAGCGCGTCGTCATAGCCGACGAACGGCCAGGTATCGGGCGGTGCGTCCGCCCATTCCGGCGCTGCGCACAGCGCGAAGCGCATCGTGCCGAGCCGGCGCGCGGCGAGTCCCGGCTCGGTCGGCCGCGACAGCCGCACCGCGAGATCGGCCTCGCGCGCGTACAGGTTTGCCGCGTGCATCTCGCCCAGCAGGTCGATGCGCAGCGCCGGCCACGCGCGCTGCGCGCGGGCAAGGCGTGGCGCGAGGAAGTGGCTGGCGAACACCGGCGACGCCGATACGCGCACCACGCCGTCGAGCGCCGCCGCGCCCTGGGCGGCGCGGGCGAACGCATGCGCGTCGGTTTCGAGGCGTGCCGCGTGCTCGGCAAGGTGCAGCCCTTCGTCGGTCGGCGGCCAGCCGCGTGGCAGCCGGTCGAACAGCCGGATGCCGAGCGCGGACTCCAGCGCGTCGATGCGCCGCGCGACCGTCGAATGCTGGACCTGCAGCGCCCGCGCGGCGGCCGACAGGCTGCCGCAGCGCATCACCGCGAGGAAATAACGGATGTCGTCCCAGCTCATCGGCAGCGCCGGCGTGGGAACGCGATCCTGATCGGTCGAATTTTGCACAGTAAATGGGCGGGGAGCGGGAATTCCGATCGATTATGCACGATGGGATGATCGTGTCACTTCATTCGATTGCGAGGAACGTCATGACCCAAACTGCCACCGCCATCCGGATCGGGATCGACCGCTACGGCGACGCCGGCGTGCTGCGCCGCGTCGATGCGCCCGTCGCGCCGCCCGGTGCCGGCGAAGTGCGGATTCGCCAGACCGCGGTCGGTGTGAATTTCGTCGACATCTATTTCCGGACGGGCGCGCATGCGTTGCCCGCGCTACCGGACGCGCTTGGCGTCGAGGCGGCCGGCGTGATCGACGCGGTCGGGCCCGGCGTGACGGATCTCGTCCTCGGCCAGCGTGTCGCGTATGCGGGCATGCCGACCGGCAGCTATGCGAGCCTGCGCACGATGCCGGCCGAGCGCGTGTTGCCGATCCCCGAAGGGGTGAGCGACGAAGCCGCCGCGGCCGGGCTGCTGAAAGGGATCACCGTTTATATGCTGCTGCATCGCGTCCGTCAGGTCGGCGCCGGCGACACGGTGCTCGTGCATGCGGCGGCCGGCGGCGTCGGGCTGCTGGCGACGCAATGGGCGTGTGCGCTCGGCGCGCGGGTGATCGGCACGGCAGGGTCGGCCGCGAAGGCCGCGCTCGCCCGCCAGCACGGCGCCGAGGCGGTCGTCGATTACCGCGAAGAGGATTTCGTCGCGGCCGCGCGCGCGTTCGGCGGTGGCGCGGGGGTCGATTACGCGATCGACGGGATCGGCGGCGACGTGCTGACGCGCACGCTCGGCGCGGTCCGTCCGTTCGGGATGGTCGCGAGCATCGGGCAGGTGGCCGCGATCGGCGCGCGGCAGACGATCGATCTCGACGAACTCGGCCCGGCCCGCTCGATCGCGCTGGCGCGGCCGAGTGTGCTCGGCTTCATCGCGCGCGACGTCGCGGGGTATCGCGAAGCCGCGCGCGCGACGCTCGAGCGGCTGGCGGGCGGGATGCACGTGGAGATCGGCGCGCGGCTGCCGCTCGAACAGGCGGCCGATGCGCACCGGCTGCTGGAGTCGCGCGCGACGACGGGGGCGGTCGTGCTGGTGCCGTGACGGCGGGCCGCTGCGGATGGGGTACGGCGCGTCAAAGGCCCAAAGGCTGCGGCGTGGCACGTTTCCGGTGCCGGGCGCTGCGCGACGCGCATCCCGATCAGTTGTGCTTGCGCAGCGGCGCATCCTCGACGAACCACGCGAGCACGAACGCGATCGCGATGACGGTCGCCGCCGCGAGATACACGACATGCAGCGAGCCGGCGAACGCATGCAGGTACGCGTCGCGCACGGCATCCGGCAACTGGTGCACGGCGGCCGGGCCGAGCGCGGGCGGCAGCTCCGTGCCGGCCGGCAGCGCATCCATCACGCGCGACTGCAGCCCGTGCGAAAACAGCGCGCCGAACGCCGCGACGCCGAGCGAGCCGCCGATCGAGCGGAACAGCGTCGCGCCCGACGTTGCGACGCCCATGTGCCGGAATTCGACCGTGTTCTGCACGGCGAGCGTGAGCACGGGCATCACCATGCCGAGCCCGATCCCGAGCAGCGCCATGTACGCGTACATCGTGTGCAGCGGCGTGTCGAGCGTCAGCGTCGACAGCAGCGCCATCGCGATGCCGCCGGTCAGCGTGCCCAGGATCGGGAACAGCCGGTACGAGCCGAGCCGCGAGATCAGCCGGCCGCTGACGATCGACGTCACGAGCATGCCGCCCATCATCGGCAGCAGCTGCATCCCGGCTTGCGACGGCGTCGAGCCCTTCACGACCTGCAGGTAGAGCGGGATGAACGTGACCGAGCCGAACAGCGCGATGCCGACGACGAAGCCGATCAGGCTGACCAGCACGAAAGTGCGATGGCGGAACAGGTCGAGCGGCATGATCGGCTCGGCCGCGAGCCGCTCTTCATATATGAAGCCGCCGATCGCGACGACGCCGAGCACGAGCGTCATCCACAGCTGCGGCGACGTCCACGGCAGCAGCGAGCCGCCTTCGCTCGTGAACAGGATCACGCAGGTGAGGGCGGTGGCGAGGAACGCGGCGCCCATGTAGTCGATCCGGTGCTTCACGTGCGCGGTGTGCGGCCGGAATGCGGCGCCGATCACCGCGAGCGCGAGAAAGCCGAGCGGCAGGTTGATCGTGAAGATCCAGCGCCACGACAGGTGCTCGACCAGGAAGCCGCCGAGCAGCGGGCCGATGATCGTCGCGAGGCCGTACACGCCGCCGAACATCCCCTGGTAGCGCGCGCGGCGATCGGGCGGCACCAGATCGCCGATCGCGGCCATCGTGACGACCATCAGGCCGCCGCCACCCAGCCCCTGCAGCGCGCGCAGCACGATCAGCTGCGTCATGTCCTGCGCGACGCCGCACAGCGCGGAGCCCGCGAGGAACAGCACGATCGCGGCCTGCAACACGATCTTGCGGCCGTACAGGTCGCCGAGCTTGCCGTACAGCGGCAGCACGACGGTGGAGGAGAGCAGGTACGCGGTGACGACCCACGACAACTGGTCGAGCCCGCCGAGCTCGCCGACGATCGTCGGCAGCGCGGTCGACACGATCGTCTGGTCGAGTGCGGACAGCAGCATGACGAGCAGCAGCGCGGCGACGATCAGCCCGGTCGGCGCGTCGCGACGGGCCGTCTCGGTGGCCGGCGGAGTGAGGAGGGTGTCGGTTGTCATCGAGATATCTGCCATGGCAGGGAATTGTGTCGAACTATAGCCATGGATGATTGACTAGTCAATTTCTGCTCAGCCTCGATCTGTTGCAGCCGTAACAGAAGATTGCCGGCGCGAAAAATTGACCGGGATCAGGCGAGAAGCGGGGCCGGACTCAAGTTTTTTGCAGGCAAACCGTAATCCAGAGTGCTGCGGAGCGATTGCCGCGGCACTTTTCACCGCTCACGTCCCGTCATGAACCTGAACGCCTTGTTTTCCCGTTTCTCGATCCGTACGCGGATCTTCTCCACGCTCGGTCTCGTCGCCGTGCTGCTCGTCGTATCGGGGCTGATCGGCCTCGCCGGCATGCAGAGCTCGAACCGCGCGCTCGACGAGGCTTATACGCAGCAACTGGCCGCGAAGACCGCGTTGTCGGCGGCCAGCCTGAACCTCACGATCGTGCGCACGACGCTCGATCGCGCGCTGCTGCATCCGGAAGCGCCGGAAGTGCCCGATCTCGTCAAGAAGGCCGAGAACTATCTCGCGAAGGCGGACACCGCCTGGCGCGGCTACGCGTCGATGCCGCACGACGGCGACGAAGGCCCGCTCGCGAGCCGCCTCGACGCGGCGCGCCAGGCGCTGATCGGGCAGGCGCTGAAGCCGATGATCGACGCGGTCCGCGACGGCCGTCGCGACGAGGCCGACCGGCTGCTGATGTCGGTGGCGCCGCCGCTGTCGGTCGCGCTCACGCAGGCGACCGATGCGCTCGATGCGTACCAGGTCGCGCGCGGCAAGGACGTGTACGACACCGCGCAGACCTATTACGGCTGGATGCGCGCGGGCGCGATTGCCGGTATCGCGTTCGGCCTGGCCGCGTGCCTCGGCTGCGCGATCGGCCTGCATTACGCGATCACCCAGCCGGTGAATCGCCTGCTGTCGCACTTCCGCCGCCTGTCGGAAGGCGACCTGACGTCGGAAGTGCGCTGGTCGTCGCGCGACGAGATGGCCGAGCTGGTCAAGGGCGTGACCGGCATGCAGCGCAGTCTCGCGGACACCGTGCGCCAGGTCAGCCAGGGTTCCGAAGCGATCTCGACGGCGACGCACCAGATCGCGGCCGGCAACACCGACCTGTCGCAGCGCACCGAGGAACAGGCGTCCGCGCTGCAGCAGACGGCCGCGAGCATGGAGCAGCTCACCGCGACCGTGAAGCAGAACGCGGACAATGCGGTGGAGGCGCAGGCCTGCGCGGATACCGCGAGCGAGATCGCCACGCGCGGCGCGACGGTCGTCGGCGAGGTGATCGGCACGATGAACGAGATCGACCAGAGCTCGCAGAAGGTCGCCGACATCATCGGCACGATCGAAGGCATCGCGTTCCAGACCAACATCCTCGCGCTGAATGCGGCGGTCGAAGCCGCGCGCGCGGGCGAGCAGGGCCGCGGCTTCGCGGTGGTCGCGGGCGAGGTGCGCACGCTCGCGCAACGCTCGGCGTCGGCGGCGAAGGAAATCCGCACGCTGATCGGTGAATCGGTCGAGCGCGTCGCGAACGGCTCGCGGCTCGTCGGCCTGGCCGGCGCGACGATGCAGGACATCCAGCAGGCGATCGGCCGCGTGACGGGCATCATGACGGAGATTGCGGCTGCGTCGAACGAGCAGCGCGACGGGATCGAGCAGGTGAATCGCGCGGTGTCGCAGATGGACCAGGTGTCGCAGCAGAACGCGGCGCTCGTCGAGCAGGCCGCGGCGGCTGCCGCATCGCTGGAAGAGCAGGCCGACGGGCTGCGTCGCGCGGTAGGCGCGTTCCGCGTAGCCTGATCGACCGCGTGCGGCGGCGGGGCGGGCGCTTGCCCGCCTGCCGTCCGCCCGCCCGTTACATCAGACGGCCGCGAGTTGCGCGGCCGCGCGCGACGACGCGACGATCAGCAGCTTCATCGTCGCACGCGTCGCACCGACGAACAGCTTGCGCGCGGCACGCGCGTCGAGCGTGTCGAAGTCGACCTCGGTGAGGATCACGCACGGCGCCGACTGGCCCTTGAAGCGGTAGATCGAATCGAGCAGCACGTCGCCTTCGCGATACTCCGGGTTGCCGAACAGGTCGTACTTGCCGGTGAAGCTCTTGAGCCGGTGCGGGCCGAGCTGGTCGAGCGGCGCGAGCACCGAGCCTTCACGGCCGCGATACGACAGCACCGCGATGTCCTGCTTGCGGAAGCCGAGCGACAGCGCGTGCGTGATCGCCCGCTTGGTCGCATCGATGCAGGCGTCGGCCAACGCATCTCCCGACGCGCCTTCTTCCCCGTACGACGACACCGACGGATCCGAACCGTCGAACGGGCTGCCCGAGCGCAGTTCGGCCGCAAGCGGCTCGACCCGGCCGACGATGTCGCGCACGAATTCGAGCAGGTCGCGCGGGCTCCGGTAGTTCGTGAGCGCCTTCAGCGTGACCCAGCCCGGCAGGGCGACGGGCTCGCGCATGTACAGGTTCTGCAGCGGATCTTCCAGCCACCACCATGCGCCATCCGGCGCCAGCAAGCGCTCCAGGGCGGCCGCCCACGGCGCATGGAAATCCTGTCCTTCGTCGACCACCAGCACGTCGAAACGCCAGTGCTCGGGAAGGGGCGTTTCCGCGAAGCGCGCCTCGAGCCGCTCGAATTCGCCGGGTACCTGGAAGTCGGGCGTATAGCCGCCGTCGCGCGCGACCCAGTCGCACAGCTGGTGGTAGTTCGCGATCTTCGCGCCGGGCGGCGCGATGCGCGCGATGTAGTCGGCGAGCGGCCGGTTGAAGCACACGTAGAGCGCGCGCTTGCCGGCCGCGACCGCATCGCGCATCGCCTGCACCGCGAGCTGCGTCTTGCCCGAGCCGGCCGTGCCGGTGACGCGCAGCCGGAACGGCGCGAATTCGAGCTGGCGCGCCCACGTGGCGAGCCCGCCCGACAGCCGCGTGACGAGCGTGCCGGCCTGCCCGACGAGCGCGCTCGTATCGGGCGTGAGCGCGAGCTCGTCCGCGAGGAAATGGTGGAGCTTCGGCGCGTTCGGGAAGTGTTCGTCGTCCTCGGGCAGGATCTGCAGGATCACCTGCGCGAGTTGCGCTTTACGCGAGGCATCGACGATGCGGTCGGCCGCGACGCCGGCGATCGACGCGTCGCGGATCGCGTAGTCGGGGCAGTACAGCAGCGCCTCGACGCCGTAGACGCCTGCGCCGAGCGCGGCCGTCAGGCGCCGGTGCAGCGTTTCCTGCGTGCGCGCAAGCTGGATCGGAACATTGCGTTCCTTCTGCAGATAGACCTTCACGAGCCCCTTCGGCGTTTCGCGCAGGAAGCCGGCTTTCTGCTCGATCAGCAGCACGCGGCCGGCCGGGCTCACGACGACGAACGCGGCCTCGCCGAATACCGAGAACGCCTGGTCGGCGCGCGTCCAGTGCACGCCGTGATACACGGTGTAGCTGTCGGGCAGCGCGTGTTCGAGCGCGGCGAGCGTTTCGCGCTCGCGTTCGGCCGCGCCGGTCGCGGCGAGGCTTTTCCAGTCGTCGGGGATGAGGCGGGCCATGGCGTCGGGCGGCGGATGCCGGCGTGGGCGTGAACGGGTGCGGCTATTGTACTGAGCTATGCACCTGTTCACGACCGCCGTGCCGCGCTGACGTCGGCCGCCCGGGGGAGCAGCGGCCCGGGGTGCTACCCGCGTGCGAGCCGTTTCGCGAGATCGGCGCTGAGGATCGCCATGCGCGCCGGCTTTTCGTAGCAGACGACGTCGAACGCGCGGATCACTTCGCTGATGTCGGCTTCGCTCGCGCGGCCGGTGAGCAGGTCGCCCGTCAGCACGAAAATCGGCGCGCCCGGGTTGTCGGACGTGCGCACGGCCTTGATCGCGGTCGCGGCCGTGGCGTCGTCGAACAGCCATTCGGTGAGTACAGCATCGAAGGCCTGGCCCTGCAGCGCGTCGACGAACGGCGCGAGGCCGTCGAACGAGGCCGTCGCGAAACCCTGCCGTTCGAGATAGCGGCACAGCTCGGTCGCGCTGACGCGATCGGGGTCGATCACCGCGACGACGAGCTTGTCGCTCTCCGCGCGGCGCGGATAGATCTCGATCTTGTGCACGTCGTACGCGTTCTGGTACAGCACGCCGGTGTGGCGCAGCACGCGCCAGCGGCCGTTTTGTTCATACGCGACGAATTCGGGGCGCGCGCCGGCTTCGAGCGGCGCGCCGATCCATGCGGTGCAAGGAATTTCGGCGACGCCCGCGTAAAGTACGGCCTCCTGCGAATAGGCGCCGACCATGCCGGGGTCGAGCGTTTGCGCGCCGAACAGCTGAGCGGCGGGTTCGCCGTACGCTTCGGCGACTTTCTTGATTTGCGCGAGCGTCCAGGGGCTGCTGCCGCGCAGTTTGCGGTGGCCTTGCGAGAAACTCAGGTCGAGGATGCGGCACAGCTCGGTGGTCTGCTGGCGCTTGCCGATGCCGTTGCGGGTCATCAGCTCGCGCACGCGCTCGGCAACCGCGAGGGAATCCGTGGTGATTGCTTCAGTGGTCATGCTACGGGAACGGATCGTGACGTTCAGAACGACGCCTTGCGGCAGTCTCGACGGACAGTCTTCATGACGTCCAGGGGCGAGCCGACCGGCCACGCGCGGAAAAGATAACTTTACCGCAAAATGGTCGTTATTCAGCGTCGTGAAAGGTGCGTTTGTGTGAAAGGTGTGTCACGACGTTACCACCGAGGTCCGTATCCGGACGTATTAACGCCTGACAGGAAGCAATGACGACAACCTATCCGCTGCACGATGCACTGACCCTCGCCGGCACACCATTCCCGACCGAGGCCGATATCGTGATCGCCGGCGCCGGCATCATGGGCTGCGCAGCCGCGTATTACCTGGGCCTGCGCGGCCTGAAGGCCGTCGTGCTCGACAAGTCGCGCATCGCCGGACAGCAGTCGACGCGCGCGTGGGGCTTCGTGCGGCAGCAGGGCCGCGAAGCAGCCGAGGTGCCGCTGATGATGGCCGGCATGCGGATCTGGGAAGGATTAGAGGAAACCCTCGGTTTCGATCTCGAATGGCGGCAGGGCGGCTGTCTCTATATTGCGGACAACGAAACGGACTGGGCGTCGTTCAACGCGTGGCTCGCCGTCGCGCGCGAGCACGAGCTCGACACGCGCACGCTGACGCGCGCGCAGATCGACGAGCGCGTCAGCGGCCTTTCGCCGCAGGCGCGCACGCTCGGCGGGCTGTACACCGCGACCGACGGGCAGGCCGAGCCGCGCCGCGTGGCGGCCGCATTCGCCGCGCGTGCCGTCGAGGCGGGCGCGCGCTTCTTCGAAGGCTGCGGCGTGAGCGCAATCGAGACGGCCGGCGGTGCGGTGGCCGGCGTCGTGACCGAGCGCGGCACGATCCGCACGCGGCGCGTGATCTGCGCGGCCGGCGCGACCAGCTTCAGGTTGCTCGACGGCGTCGGCATCCGGCTGCCGCAACAGGCGGTACGCGGCACGTGCATGCGCACCAATGTGGTGCCGCCGGTGTCGGCGTCGACGGTGTGGGGCCACGGCCTCGGCATCCGGCAGCGCAAGAACGGTGCGATCAATCTCGCCGACGACATGCAGGTCGACGTCGACCTGACGCTCGGCCACCTGCGCGGGTTGAGCCTGTTCTGGCCGGCGTTCTGGTCGCAGCGCGACAAGTTCCGGCTACACCTGAATTCGGCTGCGTGGCGCGATGCGCTTGCCCGCATCAACGGTGCGGCCGGACCGATCGAGCCGCGCGATCCGCAGCCGCAGCCGAATCGCGCGCATGCGCCGCGCGCGCTCGCGAAGCTCAAGGCGATCTTCCCCGCGCTGAAGGATGCGCAGATCGTCGAGTCGTGGGCCGGCCTGATCGACGTGCTGCCCGACGGCATTCCGGTGATCGATGCGCCGGGCACGCCGTCGGGGCTCGCGATCGCGACGGGGTTCTGCGGTCACGGCTTCGCGATGGGGCCGATCGTCGGCCGGCTGCTCGCCGAATGGATCGACACGGGCGCGCCGTCGCTCGACCTGTCGGCGTTTCGCGCGCAGCGTTTCGTCGACGGGACGATGGTGCGGCTGCGCAGCATGCTGTAACGGACGAATCGATGCAATGATGTCGGGCCGGATCGCCGTCTTCCCGTCGTAGAATCGAGCCCGCATCCTTCAGGAGATTCCCCCGTTGGCAACGCCTTCCGCCAAGCGCCGTTCGTTGCGCTCACGCCTGCGTCGCGCCCGCAACCCGTGGCAGGCGCCGCGTGCGCGCATGCTGTTCACCCGTCCCGCGACGTCGCCGCGGCGCACGCTGCTGTTTCGTGTCGGTGCGGTCGTGCTGTTGTGCGTGCTCGCGTTCCTCGTCCTGTATCTCGATCGGGACGGCCTGCGCGATTCGACCAAGAGCACGCCGATGACCGTCGCCGATCTCGTGTACTTCACGATGGTGACCGTCGCGACGGTCGGCTACGGCGACATCGTGCCCGTCACCGCGCGGGCGCGTCTCATCGATGCGTTCTTCATCGTGCCGATCCGCATCGTCATCTGGTTCATTTTCCTGGGCACGGCGTATCAGTTCGTGATCCAGCGCGTCGTCGAGGAATTCCGCATGAAACGCCTGCAAAAGCAATTGTCCGATCACATCGTCGTCTGCGGGTATGGCCTGTCGGGGTCGATCGCCGTGCGCGAGCTGCTCGAGAGCGGCGTCGATGCCGCGACGATCATCGTGATCGATTCGCAGCAGCAGGCGCTCGAGGCCGCGACGTCGCTCGGCGTGACGGGGTTGCTCGGCGATCCCGCGCACGAGGACCTGCTGCAGCAGGCACAGGTGCGTGCGGCGAAGGCCGTGATCATCTCGGTGACCGACGATCCGACCGCGATCCTGCTGACGCTGTCGGTGCGCAGCATCGCGCCCGATACGAAGATCGTCGTGCGGATCCAGGAGAACCTGTACCAGCGGCAATTGCGGCAGGCGGGCGCCGACGTGATCGTGTCGTCGACGAAGATCGGCGCGCTGCTGCTCGCGGACGCGGTGCACAGCCGCTACATCGTGCCGTTCGTGAACGACATGCTGTCGACGCGCGGGCGCGCGACGCTGCTGGAGCGCGAGGCGATGCCAAGCGAGATCGGCTGCATGACGAACGTCGTGCCGGGCGCGATCGTCGTCGGGCTCGACCGGTGCGGGAAGATCTTTTCGTTCTATGAGGATCCGCCGTGCAGGATCGAGGCGGGGGATACGCTGGTCGTGATCCAGTCGGCAAGGATTCCGGATCCGGATATGTGACGGGGTTCGAATTTATAGAACAAGCAAATGATTCGCGCGGCGGGTCGTTGACGCATCGTCGACCTGCTTTCATCGTGCAGGCGCCATGCAGGCGTGGCGGGCGGCATCAGGCCATGTCGATCCATCTCCGATCGGCGCTCGTTTCGCGTTCGCCGCCGCGCATGAGTGCATGATGTCGAACGGGCCGCGTCTCTCCGGAAGCGTCGTACCGTCTGCGCGCATGATGGCGAATCCGTTCGGATGACGAAAAAAAGCGCGCAGCCGCGAGGCAAGCGCGCAAACTCGGAGATCGTTTGCCGCTGGCGCTTCAGTTGCCGTTCGACGCGACCGTGTTGGCGGCGCCCGCGCAATCCTTCTGATACTTCTGCATCAGGCGCGCCTGCGCCGAATCGATATCGTCCGGATAGCTGCTTTCGTCGCCCGACGCCGGGTTGTAGCCGACGGACTCCAGCTCGTTCAGCTCGTTGACCAGTTGCCGATGGGAGACCGGGCCTTTCGTGTGCACGAACGGATAGTCGTTGCATTGCGCCGACGTGAGCTTCGGCGCGGCGTGCGCGGAGACGCTCAGCACGAGCAGCGCGGCACAGGCGAGGTAACGGGCGGGATGATTCATCTTCGACTCCTGGGAAGCGTTGGGAACAGGCCGTACGGTGGGATGCCAACGTCGACTGCCCGACGAAGGTTAGGGGCGGCGGACTATCGAAACGGCAGCGCGAAGATGAAACAAGTTTTATGCGGGGCGGCGCGTGTCGAGGCCGCCTTCATCGCGTGCATCGGACGTTAAAGAAACCTTCATGTGTGCGCTGTCGAACGGTTAGCGGCTCGTGCGTATCGTCGAGCCGGTGATCAATCGACGCTGCGCACGGCGCGGCCCGCAGGAGGAAAGGCATGAAAACGACCGTCAGGATGGCCGCGCTCGTCGCGCTGGTGTGCTCGCCGGTGCTGGCGTTCGCGAAGGTGCAGGGAACGGGGCTCGCGATTGCCGACGCGACGCTCGCGCAGACGAAGGTCGAGCGCCTGCATCGTGCGGAGGACGCCGCGCATGCCGCCGCATCGCAGCGGGTGGCCGGCAAGCCGGACGGGTCGCCGCCGCGCGGCTGATTGCATGCATCGCGACGCGCCCGGCCACGACCGCCGGTGGCCCGCGTTCGCCGATGACGGTGCGGCATGGTGTCGCAACTTTCCGGATGCCGGCCGGTTCCCGGCGTCCCGCGTCATCGCGCGCCTGGCCGGCCGGTGCCGGCAACGGCCGGGCCGCGATGTCGCCATATATGAAATTTTCTTCATGAAGTCGACGCGCACGATTTACGCGCGCGCGTGTAGTCTCCATCCGAGCGCGTTCGGCCATCGGGAGTCGAAGCGCATGCGTCCCTTCGATGAAGACGAGAATCGTATATGGCATTATCAGTTTCCCCGGGTAACCAGCCGGTCCTGCCCAACAAGCTGTCCCGCGACGGTGCGGCCATGGCGCACGTCCTCACGATCGAAGATGACGAAATCACCGCGAATGAAATCGTCAGAGAACTGACAGGTCGCGGTTTCACGGTCGAATGGGTGGCGAACGGGCGCGACGGCATGGCCCGCGCGCTCGGCAACGAATTCGACGTGATCACGCTCGACCGGATGCTGCCGGTCGTCGACGGCCTCACGATCCTGACCACGATGCGCAGCGTCGGCGTGCGCACCCCGGTGCTGATGCTGAGTGCGCTCGGCGATGTCGACGAACGCGTTCGCGGCTTGCGCGCGGGCGGCGACGACTACCTGACCAAACCGTTCGATCCCGAGGAAATGGCCGCGCGCCTCGAAGTGCTGTTGCGCCGGAGCCAGACGGCGCCCGCGCAGTTCGACACGAGCCTGACCGTCGGGCCGCTCAGGCTCGACCTGATCTCGCGCAAGGTGTTTCGCGACGGCGAGGAAATCGCGCTGTTGCCGACCGAGTACCGCGTGCTCGAATACATGATGCGCAATGCCGGGCAGACCATCACGCGCACGATGCTGTTCGAGGCCGTATGGGGCTATCACTTCGATCCCGGCACCAACCTGATCGAAGTGCACATGGGCCGGCTGCGCAAGAAGATCGATCCGCCCGATGCGAAACAGATGATCCAGACGGTACGCGGTGCCGGTTACATCCTTGGTTGAGTCCGCTGCCTTGACGTCCTCCACGCATCACGTCCAGCCGGCGCCCAAGCGGCGCTGGTACTCCAGCACGTTCCGGCTCGTGTCCGTCTACGCCGTGACGTTTTCCATCTCGGTGATGTTGCTGCTCGGCTACATCGCATCGGTGATCACACACGACATGGAGCGCGAAACCGATGTGGTGATCGACTGGCAGATGATCTACTTCGATTCGATCCAGGAGGACCAGCTTCCTGCCGCCATTCAGCACCGGATCGAGCGCGAGCGGATGCACACCAACTATTACGGGCTCTTCACCGCGGACGGCAAGCATATCGCGGGCGACGTGCTGGCACTGCCGGCCGGCCTCCAGCCGAACCGCAACGGCGTGACGCTCGATCACACGATGACGATCGCGGGCGACCAGGTGCCGCCGGTCGTCCGCACGATGGCGGAGCGGCGCGCCAACGGCGACATTCTGGTGCTTGGGCGCGACCTCACGCACATCCTGAGGATCCGCGCGGCGATCATCCAGGCGCTCGTCGGCGGCGGGTTGTTCTGCCTTGCCGCGGGCGTCGTCGGCGGGTTGATCCTCAGCGTCCGGCAGATGCAGCGCCTGAAGGAAGTTCGGCTCATCACGCAGCGCATCGCGCAGGGCGACCTCGGGCAGCGGCTGCCGATCGGCGGGCACGACGAGATCGACCTGCTGTCGCATCTCGTCAATCACATGCTCGAGGAAGTCGAGCGCCTGATGAACGAAGTGAAGGGCGTCTGCGACGGCATCGCGCACGACCTGCGGACACCGCTCGCGCACGTGCACACGCTGCTCGCGCACGCGGCGGAGCGCGCGGACGGGCTCGACGATGCGGCGCTGGCGAGCCTCGTCGCACGGGCGCGCAACGAGACCGACGTGCTGCTCAGCCGCTTTCGCGCGATGCTGCGCATTGCCGAAATCGGTTCGCTGCAGCGGCGCGGCGGGTTCGCGGAGGTGGCGCTGGAGGATCTCGTCACGGATGTCGGGCAACTGTTCGAGCCGCTCGCCGACAGCCGTTCGATCCAGTTCGTGGTGCTCGTCGAGCCTGTCACGCGGATCCATGGCGATTGCGCGCTGCTGTTCGAGGCGCTCACCAACCTGCTCGACAACGCGCTCAAGTACACGACGTCGGGCGACACCGTGCGCGTGGAACTGCATGACACGCCGTGCGGTCCGCGCATCGACGTGGTCGACAACGGCCCGGGCATCGCGGCCAACGAGCGCGAGGCCGTGCTGCAGCATCGCTACCGCAGCCGCCGTACCGGGCATCTCGCCGGGGCGGGGCTCGGCCTGAGCATCGTGTCGGCGGTCGTCAACGTGCACGACTTCACGCTGCGCATCGGCAATGCCGAGCCCGGCACGCGCGTGACGATCGAATGCTGGCCGAGGTCGCTGGCATGACGTTTGTCCGGATGCAATTGCTCGTGTGTGCGGTTTTCCGCTGCGAGGCCCGTTGACGATGCGCGTCCTGCTCGTGACTTCGCCGCACCCGGAAGCGGCGTGGCTGCACAAGGCGCTGCAGGAGAGCGGGCACAGCCTGCAGCGCGCCGACGACCTGCGCGACGGGCTGTTCCTCGCCTCGCAGGAGGCGTTCGACGCAATCGTCGCGACGGCTTTCGAGCCCGGCGGCGACGCCGCGCTGATCGCGATGCTGCCGCGTTTCGTCGCCGACGGCGGCGGCGCGGCGCTGGTGGTGCTGATCGGCCAGGCGTCGGCGCGCGAGCGCATCCGCGTGCTGCGTGCGGGCGCCGACGCCTGCTTTTGCGCGCCGTACTCGTTCATCGAGTTGCACGAGCGCCTGCAGGCGCTGCAGCGGCTGGCCGGGCCGCGCGACACGGAAGGCCCGGTCGCGGCGGCATCCCCGTTCGACACGCTCGCGCGTGAACTCAAGGACGGCAAGCTGCGCCTGGCCGTGACGCGGCGCGAATGCCTGCTGCTCGAATGCCTGATGCGCCGTCCGAACGCGCCGGTGCCGCGCGATCAGCTGATCCGCTACGTCTGGCAGGACAAGGAGGATGTCGATCCGTCGAGCGTCAATCTCGTGGTGTCGCGGCTGCGCCGCAAGCTTGCGCGGCACCTGCCCGGCGTGCGGATCGATACCGTGAGCCGTTACGGCTACCAGGTGACGCTGCCGGACGCCTGAGCGCGCGGGCGTGGCCCGCATCGAGCGGAAGACGCGACGGGCGCCCTGCCGACGGCAGCGCGCCCGTCGTGCGTTTACGAGCCGAAGAACGGCACGCAGAAATCGGGCGGCCCGACGCAATCGCCGGGGCCGTCGGGCTGCGCGGCGGCACAGCCGGACAGCAGGACGCCGGCGGCGACCGCGGCGATCGCGAGACGGGCAGAACGGGCGAACAACGGACGAAGCTTCATGAATGGCGGACGTTTCGGTGAAAGGGAGGCGTCGCCGCGGACGGCGCGGACGGCACGAGCCGGGCACCGCGCCCGGCCGCACGGCGGTACGCATCAATGCGAGTAGAGCGTGGAGTTCAGGTACTTGAGCTGCCCGTCCTGTTCGGCATGCACGAGTTCGGCGTAGACCTCGGCGCGCGTCTTCTCGTGCATCGCCTGGCCGTACGGCGGCACCCACTGGCCGGCGGCCTGCGCACCGGTCGCCCCATCCTTGGTGACGGCGGAAGCCATCTGCATCGGCTGGCTGCCGGTCTGTGCAAACGCGGGAACGGACAGCGTGCCGATTGCGGCGAGCATGGCGGCGGCGACGATATGGGCGGTTTTCATGTTCGGAGTCCTCATGATGGTTGACTGGGTTCATCCCCCGGCGCGGCATGTGTCGCTGTTGCGCATCGGGTTGAGGTCAAGCATAGAGGAGGGTGGCTAGCGGATCGGCATACGCAACGTGAAAAGAAATTCATGCGCGGGCGCAGCGTCTGGGCGGACATGAAACCGTTGCATCGCGAACATGAAGAGGGTTTCATTTTTCGGGCCGTTTTGATAACGGCGCTGTCATGCCCGCCGCCTAAATTGTGCGCCATCGCATCGCGGACGGACCGGCCATCCCACACTGGCCGTCGATGCGAGAAGACCGATCCACTCTAGCGAAACCATCATGAAGAAATATCTGGCAATCCCGGCGGCGATCGCGTGCGTGCTTGCGAGCACGGCCCACGCGCAGAGCAGCGTCACGCTGTACGGCACGATCGACGCGGGCCTGGACTACATCAGCAACCAGAAATCGTCGGCCGGTGCGGGCCCGGTCTACGGCGTCCAGAGCGGCAACGTCAGCACGTCGCGCTGGGGTCTGCGCGGCAACGAGGATCTCGGCGGCGGCCTGGCTGCCGTGTTCACCCTCGAGAACGGCTTCAACGTCGCGAACGGCAAGTTCGGCAACGGCGGCGACGAGTTCGGCCGCCAGGCGTGGGTCGGTCTGTCCAGCCGCCAGTGGGGCACGGTGACGCTCGGCCGCCAGTACGATTTCCTGGTCGACTTCGTCGCGCCGCTGTCGGCGACGGGCTCGGGATTCGGCGGCAACATCGCCGATCACCCGTACGACAACGATAATCTCGCCAACGACACGCGGATGAACAACGCGGTGAAATTCCGCAGCGCGGACTACGGCGGCTTCACGTTCGGCGGCGCGTACGGCTTCAGCAACCAGGGCGGCGGGTTCAGCAACAACAACGCGTACAGCGTCGGCGCGCAGTACGCGAACGGCCCGGTCGACCTCGCGGTCGCGTACCTGCAGTCCAACCAGCCGGGCGGCGTGAACGCGCCGCAGAATACGGGCGGATCGCTGAGCAGTTCGGACGGCGATGCGATGCTGGCCGGCGGCCGCTGGCGCACGTTCGGCGCCGGCGCGCATTACGCGTTCGACCATGCGGCGATCGGCCTCGTCTACACGAGAACGATCCTGAACGATCCGCGCGAACTGTCGCAAGGCGGTGCGTACGGCGCCGTGAACGGCCAGTTGCTGACCTTCAGCAACTACGAACTGAACGGGCGCTACTTCCTGACGCCGGCCTTTTCGCTGGGCGGCTCGTATACGTTCACGCAGGGCCGTTTCGACGATGCGGGCCGCAGCGTCGCGCCGAAGTGGAACCAGTTCATGCTGCAGGCCGACTATGCGCTGTCGCGCCGCACCGATCTCTATCTCGAAGGCGTGTACCAGCGCGTGACGGGCGCGGACGGCGTCGCGGTGCTCGGCAACGCGGGGATCTTCAATCTCGCCGCGTCGGGCAACGACCGGCAGGCCGTGGTCGCGGCCGGTATCCGCCACAAGTTCTGAGCAGCCGGATCGATGTAAAAAACGGCACCCGTCATCGCGACGGGTGCCTTGAAAGGCGACACGCCTCCCGCGTGTCGCGAGGGTGTCAGGTCGCGGAACGGGTCGGCGTCGCGGCCGGCGCCGGCGCCCCGGATGCGGCTTCATCCGTCGACCACCCGCCGCCCAACGCGGCGATCAATCCCACCGCCGCCAGTTGCCGGCGCGTGTCCAGCTCCAGCATCGCGACCTTCGTATTGAGCTCGGTGGTTTGCGCCGTCACCACGTCGAGATAGCTGACGACGCCGTCCCGATAGCGCGACATCGACAACTGCAGCGTGCGCTCGGCCGCGTCGAGCGCTTCCTGCTCGCGAGCGGCTTCGTCGCCGAGGTGGTGCGTGAGCGCGAGGTTGTCCTCCACCTGCTGGCACGCGGCGAGCACCACCGCGCGATAGCGCGCGCCGTTCTCGGCCAGTTTCGCGCGCGCCTGGTCGGTGAGCGCCTGGCGGCGGCCGCCGTCGAACAGCGTCAGCGCGAGGCTGGGTCCGATCGACCAGATCTCGTTCGGTGCGCTGAGCCAGTGGCCGAGCCCGGAACTCTGGTACCCGCCGATCAGCCCGAGCGTGACGTCGGGGAAGAACGCCGCGCGCACCACGCCGATCTTCGCGTTGGCGGCCGCCATGCGGCGCTCGGCGGCCGCGACGTCGGGACGCCGCTGCAGCAGCGTGGCGGGAATGCCGGCCGGGATCGTCGGCAGGTACGCGACGCCCAGGTCCGGCGTCAGCGAGAACGACGACGCCGGTACGCCCGTGAGCGTCGCGATCGAGTGCTCGTAGAGCGCGCGCCGCGCGCGCACGTCCTCGGCCGATGCACGGGCCGAATCGAGCTGCGTTTGTGCGCGCGAGACGTCGAGATCGGACGCGATGCCGCCTTCGTGCCGGCTCATCGTCAACTGCAGCGCGCGCCGGTAGGTGGCGATCGTGTCGGCCAGCAGTTGCTGCTGCTGGTCGAGCCCGCGCAGGTTGAAGTACGCGTTCGCGAGGCTGGCCTGCAGGCTCAGCCGCACCGACGCGAGATCGTCGGCGCTGGCTTGCGCGTCGGCGCGGCCGGCCGCGACTTCGTTGCGGACTTTCCCCCACAGGTCGAGGTCGTAGTCGAAGCCGGCGTCGAGCGTGTTGGAGCCGTACACGTCCGGCTGGTTCGAGCCGCGCAGCGGCCGCGTGGCCGATTGCCGGTTGCTCGAGACTTGCGCGCCGAGGCCGATGGTCGGAAACAGCCCCGAGCGCGCCTGGTCGAACAGCGCGGCGGCTTCGTCGTGACGGGCCACGGCGGCGGCCACGTCGGGGTTGGCCGCGGCCACCTGTGCTTCGAGCCGGTCGAGCACCGGATCGCGGAACGCCTTCCACCAGCCGTCGCGGGCGATGCGGTCGGCCGGCTTCGCGGTCTGCCAGCCGCCCGCTTCCTTGAAACTGGCCGGCAACGCCGTCCGCGGTGCGTGATAGGCGGGCGCGAACGAGCACGCGGAGAGGAACGCGATGCCGGCGAGCATCGCGCAGAGCCGAACCCGGTTAGCCATTCGCACGCTCCGTGTCGCGCGCGGCCGCCGCGACGGCGCGGGCCGGCGCCGCGAGCCTGACCGGGTCGCCCGCGGCCAGCGAGTCCGGCGGGTTGTCGATCACGCGATCGTCCGGAGCGAGGCCGGTCGCGATCTGCACGTGCGTGCCGAGATCGGTCGCGACCGTCACGGGCTTGAATACCGCGCGGTTGTCCTTGCCGACCACGGCGACCTGCAGGCCTGCCTGCCGGAAGATCAGCGAGCTGGCCGGAATCGTCAGCACGTGGCTGCTGCCGGCCGGCAGCGCGAAATGCACTTCGGTGTATTCGCCCGGAATCAGCTTGCCGTCGCGGTTGTCGACCATCAACTGCACGAGCAGCGTGCCGGTCGAATCGGCGATCGAGTCGTCGGTGTCGGCGAGCGTCGCATGGAAGGTTTCGCCCGGATGCTCGGGCACGGTCAGCGTGGCCGTCATGCCGGGGCGGATCGCGGCCGCCTCGTTCTGCGGCACGCTGACGTAGACGCGCATCTGGTGCACGTCGGACACGGCGAACAGCTCGGGGCCCGTACCGCCGCCTGCCGAGATCAGCTGGCCGATATCGGTCTTGCGCGCGGTGACCACGCCGTCGAACGGCGCGACGATGCGCTTGAACGCCTCGAGCGCGTCGAGGCGCCGCACGTTGGCCTCGTTGGCCGCGACGATCGCCTGCTTGGCGGCGAGGTCGCTGGTCTTCTCGTCGGTTTCCTGCTGCGACACCGAATCCTGCGCGAGCATCCTGGTCCAGCGCGCGGCCGTGGACGCGGCCAGCTTCTCGTTGGCGAGCGAACTCTGCAGGTCGGCGCGCGCCTGCTGCAGCTGCTGGTCGAGCTCGGGCGTGTCGATCAGCCCGAGCAGCTGGCCCGACTTCACGTGCGCGCCGATGTCGGTGTACCACGCATGCAGGTAGCCCGACACCTGCGCGTGGATCGGCGCGCTCTCGAACGCGGACAGATGGCCCGGCAGCACCAGCGTGCTGCCCTCGGCGCCGGTCGACGGTGTGTAGGCGACCACGGTCGGCACGGCCTGCTCGGCGGACCAGGTCGTCATTTCCTGTTTCGCATGCGCGCGGCCGACGACGCCGGTCGTCACGATGCCGACCGCGATCAGCGCGGTGATCGTGGCGACGAGCTTGAGGTTGGGCAGCCGTTTCGGCGACTTGATATCGATCTCAGTGGACATGGAAAGCTCCGGACGCGGAAGGGGAGGAAGCGCGGGAAGCGTCGTGCTTCAGCGCGTCGCGCCGATGCACGAGGCTGAACACGACGGGAACGAAGAACAGCGTCGCGATCGTCGCGCACGCGAGGCCGCCGATCACCGCGCGGCCGAGCGGCGCGTTCTGCTCGCCGCCGTCGCCGAGGCCGAGCGCCATCGGCGCCATGCCGATGATCATCGCAAGCGCCGTCATCAGCACCGGGCGGAACCGCGTGAAGCCGGCCTCGAGTGCGGACGCCAGCGCGTTGCCGGTTTCGGCCAGGCGCTCGCGCGCGAAACTGACGACGAGAATCGAGTTCGCGGTCGCCACGCCCATGCACAGGATCGCGCCGGTCAGCGCCGGCACCGACAGCGGCGTGTGCGTGGTGAACAACATCCAGACGATGCCGGCCAGTGCGGCCGGCAGCGCCGAGACGATCACGAACGCGTCGGCCCACGAGTGGAAGTTCACGACGATCAGCAGGTAGATCAGCGCGATCGCGCCGACGAGGCCGAGCAGCAGGCCGGCGAACGCGCCGTTCATGGTCTGCACCTGGCCGCGCAGCGTGACGGTCGAGCCCTTCGGCAGATCCTTCGCGGTGGCCTTGACGATGCCGTCGATGTCGGCCGCGACCGCGCCGAGGTCGCGGCCCTGGGTCGTCGCGTAGATGTCGAACAGCGGCTCGATGTTGTAGTGCGACACCACCGCGTTGCCGACGCCGCGCGTGATCGTGGCCAGGCCGCCGAGCAGCTGCGACTGGCCGCTCGCCCCGGTGACCGGCAGGTTCTGCAGCGCCGACAGCGTGGTCATCCGGTACTGCGGCGTCTGCGCGACGATCGGGTAGGACACGCCGTTGCGCGGATTGAGCCAGTAGGTCGGGGCGACCTGGCTGGTGCCGGCCAGCGTCGCGACCACCGAGTTCGTCACGTCCTGCTCGGTGATGCCGAGCTGGTCGGCGCGCGTGCGGTCGACCGCCACCGTGAATTGCGGGTAGGTGCTGGCCTGCTGGATGCGCGTGTCGGCGATGCCTGCGATCAGGCGCAGCTTGCGGTACAGCTCGCGTGCGTATTCGAGGTTCGCGCGCTGGTTGGGGCCGGCCACCTGCAGGTCGACCGGGGCGGGCGAGCCGAAATTGAGGATCTGGCTGACGATGTCGGCGGGCAGGAACGAGAACGTGGTGCCCGGATAGGCGCGCGGCAGCAGTTCGCGCAGCGTGCGCACGTAACCGGCGGTCGGCGCGTGATCCTTCGACAGCGAGATCAGGATGTCGCCGTCCTGCGGCCCGAGCGTGCCGCTGTTGTTGTAGGTCAGGTTGATCCCGCTCTTCGGCAGGCCGATGTTGTCGATCATCGCGCGCAACTGCGACGGCGGAATCACGCCGCGGATCGTGTTCTCGATGTGGTCGAACTCGGCGGCGGTTTCCTCGACGCGCGTGCCGACCGGCGCGCGTACGTGCAGCGAGATCTCGCCCGAGTCGATGGCCGGGAAGAAGTTGCGGCCGAGCCACGGCGCGAGCAGGAAGGACGCGGCCACCACGCACAGGAACCCGATGACGAACGGCTTGCGGCGCGTGAGCGCGAGGCCCAGCAGGATCCGGTACGACGCGCGCACGGCCTCGAAGCGGCACTCGAACGCGCGCTGGAAGCGCACCAGCGGATTGGACGAGGGCGGCACGTCGTGCGCGCCCGCGTGGCCCGCGTGCGGATCCATGATCGCGGCCATTTCGCCCGACGCATGGCCGGCCGATGCGTGCGGCTTGAGCAGGTATTGCGCGAGCATCGGCACGAAGGTGCGCGACAGCACGAACGACGACACCATCGAGAAGATCACGGCCTTGGCCATCGGCACGAACAGGAAGCGCGAGATGCCGTCGAGCATCAGCATCGGCACGAACACGATGCAGATGCACAGCAGCGAGACCAGTGCGGGCATCACGATCTGCTTCGCGCCGTCGACGATCGCGGTACGGGTGTCCTTGCCCTGTTCGAGGTGCCAGTTCACGTTCTCGATTGTCACCGTCGCGTCGTCGACCAGGATCCCGACCGCCAGCGCGAGGCCGCCGAGCGTCATCACGTTGAGCGTCTCGCCGGTGGCCGCGAGCAGCGCGATCGCCGAGAGCACGGCCAGCGGAATCGACGCGGCGATGATCAGCGTGGAGCGCCACGAGCCGAGGAACAGCAGGATCATCAGCGAGGTCAGCGCGGCGGCGATGATGCCTTCCCGCGCCACGCCGCTGACGGCGCCCTTCACGAAGGTCGACTGGTCGCCCATGGTGACGAGCTTCAGGCCCGGCGGCAGCGTCTGTTCGATCAGCGGCAGCTTGGCCTTCACGCCCGCGATGATGTCGAGCGTCGACGCCGAGCCGTTCTTCAGGATGCTCATCAGCACGGCGCGATGGCCGTCGACGCGCACGATGTTGCTCTGCGGCGGGAAGCCGTCGCGCACGTGCGCCACGTCGCGGATCGTGAGGGTCGTGCCGCCGACCGACTTGATCGGCAGGTCGTTCAGCGCGTCGAGCGCGAGCGGGCTGTTGTTGAGCTTGATGTTGTATTCGAAGCGGCCGATCTTCTGCGTGCCGGCCGGGATGATCTGGTTCTGCTGCGCGAGCGCGTGCGCGACGTCCTGCGCCGACAGCCCCTTCGACTGCAGCGCCTGCGGATCGAGGTCGATCTGCACCTCGCGCGCTTTGCCGCCATATGGCGTCGGAATCGCGACGCCGGGCACCGACAGCAGCTGCGGGCGAATGAAGTTCTCCGCGTAGTCCTCCAGCTTCTGCTCGTCGAGCGTGTTGCTGCTCAGCGCGATCTGCAGCACCGGCACGGTCGACGCGTTGTAGTTGAGGATCTGCGGCGGCGTGGTGCCGGGCGGCATCTGCTTGAGCACCGTCTGCGAGATCGACGTGACCTGCGCGGTGGCCGTGCGGATGTCGACGGTCGGCTGGAAGAAGATCTTGACGATGCCGAAGCTGCGGAACGACTGGGATTCGATGTGCTGGATGTCGTTGACCGTGGTGCCGAGCGTGCGCTCGTAGTACGTGACGATCCGGCCGGACATGTCGTCCGGCTGCAGGCCGGAATAGTTCCAGACGACACTGATCACCGGAATGCGGATGTCCGGGAAGATGTCGATGGGGGTGCGCACCGCCGCGAGCGGACCTGCGATCAGGATCAGCAGCGCCAGCACGACGAACGTATAGGGCCGGACAAGCGCGAGCCGGACAATTTTCAGCATGGGGTGCTGCTCCGTTCAAAAGCGTCGTGAAGAAGAGCCGGATGCGCGCGGCCTCGGGAAAACACCGATGCGCAGCCGATGACCGCATTCTGCGGAGCGGCCCCTAACAGCCGGTCGCTAAAAAGATGAAACAAGTTTTAGGTGGCGGCGGCCTGATTCAGCCGAGCATGTAGCCCGAGCCGCGGATCGTGCGGATCAACGGCCCGGCGCCGGGCCGGTTCACCTTCTTGCGCAGGCGGCCGACGTGCACGTCGATCAGGTTCGTGCCCGGATCGAAGCGGCAGCCCCATACCGCTTCGAAGATCATCGTGCGCGTGAGCACGCGCCCCGCGTGGCGCATCATGAATTCGAGCACGCGCCATTCGGTCGGCAGCAGCGCGAGCTCGTGCCCGCCGAGCGTGACGCGACGCCGCACCAGGTCGAGTTCGAGCTCGCCGGCGCGCAGCACCGTCTCGACCTGCGGGCCGCGCGGCCGCCGGCGGATCAGCACGTCGATGCGCGCGCACATCTCGTCGAGCGAGAACGGCTTGACGAGATAGTCGTCGCCGCCCGCACGCAGCCCCTGGATGCGCTGGTCGACATCGGACATCGCGCTCATCACGAGCACCGGCGTGTCGAGGCCGACGCCGCGCATCGTCGCGAGGATCGTGAGGCCGTCGAGATCCGGCAGCATGCGGTCGAGCGTGACGACGTCGTAGTCGGTGCTCATCGCGCGGGCCATGCCGTCGCGGCCGGTACGCGCGACGTCCACCTGGTGGCCGGCGGCTCGCAGCGCGCGCGTGATGTGATCCGCGATCAGCGGATCGTCTTCGATCGTCAGGATGCGTGTCATCGACGGAGCGGCCCGGGGCGTCAGGCGGCGGAGAGCTGCACGGTGTCGCGTTCGAGCGCGCGATAGTGGTCGACCACGTAGTCGATGAAGCTGCGCACTTTCGTCGACAGATAGTTGCGGCTGGGGTAAAGCATCGACACGCAGCGCGGGCCGCCGTTGACTTCGTAACGTTCGAGTAGCGGCAGCAGCGTGCCGCGCGCGAGATCGTCGGCGACGAGCGGATGCGGCAATTGCGTGATGCCCATGTGATTGAGCGCCGCGATCCGCACCATCATGCTGCCGGACGACGCCAGCGCGTTGCCGGTATAGACGCGGTAGGCGCCGTCGACGTCGGAGAACTCCCAGCTGCGGGCCGTGCCGTTCGACACGGTCAGCAGGCTGTGTTCGTTCAGTTCGCCGGGGTCGTTCGGCGTGCCGTGGCGCGCGAGGTACTCGGGCGACGCGACCACCACGTCGCGCACGCTCATCAGCATGCGCGAGACGAAGGTCGCGTTGATCAGGCGGCGATCGTCGCAGAAGCAGACGTCGTAGCCGCCCTCGACCATGTCGACATGCGTGTCGAACGTCGTCACGTCGAACCGGACACGCGGATGGGCGGCGCGATACGCCGACAGCAGGCGGCCGAGGCCGGCCGCGACGGAGGTCGCCGACGCCGCGATCCGCAGCGTGCCGCGCGGGTCGCGAGTGGCCTGCACGAGGTTCGATTCGATCTCGTCGAGCTTCTCGATGATCGTGCGGCAACCGTCGAGGTATTCGCGGCCGGTCTCGGTGAGGGACAGGCTGCGGGTCGTCCGGTTCAGCAGGCGCATGTTCAGGTGCGCTTCGAGCATGCCGACGCTGCGCGTGACCGCGGCAGCGGACATCCCGAGCTGGCGGGCGGCGAGATTGAAACTCGACAACTCGACTACGCGCGTGAAGACACGCATCGCTTGCAGTTGATTCATGATCCGCGCAAGGGTGGGGTTGGGAGGCATGCGCCGGCGATGATCGATCGGCGCGTCCTGCAACGCGTGAGCGGCAGGGTAGCGAGCCGATTATGGGATGCGTGCCTGCCGCTCACGCTTAAAAAACGACGCGGGATGGATGAAATTTCGTTTAAGGAAGCGGCGGGGAAGGCGGGGCTATCTGCTGCTCAAGCACACGACGAACGGCTTCCGGGCGTCGTTCGTCATCTAAAAAAAACTTCATGAAGCGACACCGAATCTTCAGGTGAGCGTGTGGCGCGGCTGCCGATAATAGGACGATATAAGTCGTGACAAGGAACGCAGAAATGACGCAGCCGCTGAGTATCAAGATGATCCAGGAGCACGGCAAGCCGGTGGTGCTGGTGTCGATCGAACGTGGCGCCGCGGTGCTCGATCCGGAGGACGTCGACGCGGTCATCCAGTATCTGAGCCTGCTGCGCGCGTCGATGCAGCCGGCGGTGCCCGAGATGCCGCCGCGCGCGCAGCAGTTCGTGACGGAAATGGACCCGTGCTGGTATGCGGAGCGCCATCCGCTGTACGGCGGCGCGGTGCTGTTGCTGCGGCACACGGGGCTCGGCTGGGCGAGCTTCGCGCTGCCGCCGCGAAGCCTCGAGCGCCTGCACGGGTCGCTCACGCAACTGCTCGAGGATGAGCAACTGGCGATCAGCCTGCCGAACTGACCCGGCGTGTTCGTCAGTTGCGCCGGCCCCGGGGACCGGCGGATGAAGGTGCGGCGGGCATGTCGATCGCGGCGATGCCGGACCCGGCTTCCGGAACGTCGAAAGCCGGCCCGGACGCAAAATCGCCTAGAACGTATGACGCAGCCCGATCCGGCCGACCGCCTGACGGCCGTTCGACGACGGATCGAAGCCCGCGACCTGCGCGACGGCGCCGCCCGACGCCATCTGCAGCGCCGCGAGCGCGTAGACGGCCGTGCGCTTCGACAGTTCGTACTCGGCGCTCGCGTTCAGCTGCCGGTATTTCGGCTCCTGGCCGGTCGCATGGTCACGGCCGGTCGTGTAGGTATAGCCGAGGCCGAAGTTGAGCTGGCTCGTGGCCGCGAGCGTGCCGGCGATCTCGTAGTTCTGGAACTTCACGTCCTGCTCGTCGTCGCCTTGCTGGAAATCGACGTTGCTGAAGTTGCCCATCAGCTTGACCTTGCCGATCTGGTACGACGCGCCTGCCGCGAAGATGTTCTGGCTGCGCGCGTTCTCGAGAGAGTTGCCGTATACCGCGTTCGTGTAGCCGTCGCCGTTCTGGTAGCTCTGCACCGCCTGCTCCGGATCGTTGACGCGCAGATAGCCGACGCCGGCCGAGAACGGCCCGTTCGTATACGCGACGGCCGCGCTGTAGGCCGAGTTGTCGGAGAAGCGGCCGGGCTGGCCGCCGAACGAGTAGAGCGCCTCGCCGGTGAAGCCGGCGATCGTCGGGCTCGTGTATTTGACGGCATTGCTGACCGCAAAGCCGTTGTCGAGGTTGTCCATGTCGTTCGGGTGCGAGAAATACCAGCCGCCGTAATAGCTGTTCAGCGAGTACGGCTCGATCAGGTCGACGACCGGATCCCACTGGCGGCCGAGCGTCAGCGTGCCCATGCGCTCGCTCGACAGCCCGGCGTAGGCGTTGCGGGAGAACTCGAGGCCGCTGCCGAGCCCGCCGTTCGCGGAATTGAAGCCGCTTTCGAGATCGAAGATCGCGGCCAGCCCGCCACCCAGATCTTCCCGGCCGCGCAGCCCCCAGCGGCTGCCGGCGCTGACGCCGCTCGCCATCTGCCACAGGTGCTGGTCGCCGACGTTCGACGCGAAGTCGATTCCGGTGTCGACGATGCCGTACAGCGTGACGCTGCTTTGCGCATGCGCGTGGGAGAACAGGCCGCAGCAGGCGAGCGCGCAAGTCATGCGCAGCAGCCGTGTTGTTTTATTCATGGATGGATGTCTCGATTGGAGGTTGACGGATATTGTTCGCAGTCCTTTGTGAAAGGTCTGGTCGTCGACAATATAGCGGTGTCGATCGCACGCGCAGCAGCAATTCAGTCTTTCAGTTTTCGCGTTGGATTCGCGCATGCGGCCGGTCGACAACGGTATTTGTCCGTCGCTGTGAGCGGTGGCGAGAGGTCGACAGGCGGGCATCGAGCTGACGACGCGACGGATTCGGCGGCGGGGTGCCGATTGCGTAATGATGGGCCGCAAGGTCTCGTGTCGCAACGGCCCACGGCCCACGGCCCACGGCCCACGGCGCTCGGCAAGGCCGGCTGGAAGGGAAAAAGCGACCGCAATCGATCGACTGAAAATTCGAGGCTTGTCCGTCAAGCCCTCGTAGATTGCCTCGCCCGAGGGCACGTTGGGAAGACTGATCAACGCTGAATGATCTCGTGACACACGGATTCCGGATCCGGATGTTTGAGGGAGAAGTGGATCGCGTCAAGGCCAATGCGTTGCGGGTGTTCGCGCGCGGCGCCTACGGTTCTATTGCCTGCACGATATCGGCGATCTGAGCGCGTAGCCACGCATGCGCGGCATCGTCGTGCGTGCGCTCATGCCAGATCATCGACAGCGTGAAATGCGGCACATCGACCGGCAATTCCACAAGCGTGACCGGCATCGACAACGCGACGTGCTGCGCGAGGCGACGCGGCAGCACCAGCGCCATGTCGCTCTTCGCGACGACCATCGGCGCTACCAGAAAGTGCGGCAACCGCATCGCGATTCGCCGGTGCAGCCCGTGCCGCGCGAGAGCCGCGTCGACCAACTCACCGCCCCGGCCGCCGATCGTCACCAACACGTGCGACAACGCCGCGAAACGCCCAGGCGTCAGTCGCGCCGACAGGATCGGATGCCCGGTTCGAATGATGCAGACCAGGCTGTCGTCGTAGAGCGTTCGACGATAGAAGCCTGCGGGCAACGCATCGTCTTCGAATGCGCCAAGCGCGATGCCAGCCGTGCCGTCCGCCACGAGTTCGACGTTGTTGCCGCGGGACGGCGGTACTTCGAGATTCAGCCCCGGCGCGAGTTGTTCCAGTCGCGCATTCACGTCTGGAATCAGCGTTAGCGCCATGTGGTCGAGGCACGCGATCGAGAACTGCCCGCGCGCGGTGGCGGGATCGAATCTCTCGGGCGCGACGATGCTGGCCGCTTCCGCCAGCACGCGTGAGACGCGCAGCGCCAGCGATGCCGCGCGTGGCGTGAATTCCAGCCCCTTCGGCGTGCGCACGACGACGCGATCGTCGAGCAGTGTGCGCAGTCGGCCCAACGCGCGGCTTGCGGCGGGCTGAGTCAGACCGAGCCGCATGCCGGCGCGTGTGACACTGCGCTCCTTGAGCAACGCGTCGAGCAGCTTGAGTAAGTTGAGGTCGACGGAACGTAAATCCAGTTCGTGCATGCTGGACATGATCGGTATGCATTTGAGTAATGTGAGGCCAGCGTACATCATCGAAGCCATCGCTCCAACGGGTGGGGCGGCTGTCTGGAGAGCATATGTACGTTGTCACGGGTGTCACCGGGCGCACGGGAGCCGTCGCGGCCCAGGCGCTGATCGATGCAGGCGTTGCGGTTCGCGTGGTCGTGCGCGATCGCGCGAAGGCGGCGCGCTGGGTCGCGCAGGGCGCGGAGGTGGCGATCGCCGACCTGGCCGATTCGGCCGCACTGACGCAAGCGTTGACCGGCGCGCGCGGCGCGTATCTGGTCAAGCCGCCCAACTATGCGCTTGAGAATCTGTTCGATCATGCGGACGTGACGGCGCGCGCCGTTGCAGAAGCGGTCCGCGCATCGGGCCTGCCCAAGCTCGTGCTGTTGTCGTCGGTCGGCGCGGACCGGCCGGACGGCACCGGCGTGATCGCGACCAACAGGACCGCGGAGCGGCGGCTGGCCGAACTGGGAATCCCGGTCACGTTCCTGCGTGCCGCGTACTTCATGGAAAACTGGGCACGTGTTGTCGATCCGGTCCGCACGGAGGGCATCTTGCCAAGCTTGCTCACGCCGGTCGAGCGTGCCATTCCGATGGTCGCGACCGAGGATATCGGCCGCGTCGCGGCGGACGTTCTGCGTGAAGACTGGACGGGTATCCGGAAGATCGGGCTCGAAGGGCCGACGGCATATTCGCCCGGCGACATCGCGGAGATTTTTTCGCGCCTGCTGAATCGGCCGGTGCGGCCGGTCGCGCTTGAGCCGTCCGCATGGGCCGGGGTACTCGCGATGAATCCGTTCTCGATTGCTGCAATCGATGGATTCATCGAACTGAATCGAGGGCTGAACAGCGGCCATATCGATTTCGGGAGCGACCGGGCGGTCGAGCTTCGGCAAGGATGCGTGCCGTTCGAACGCGTTGCCGAGGATATCCTGCGAGCGTGACGGCGCACGTTTGCATGCGGTGCATCGCCGCAGCATCGCGTCGTTCGTGAATGACCTGCGATCAACGCGCGGCAGCACCGTGCTGCCCGGATACGGGCAGCATCGGGTACGGCGAACGACCGCAATGTGGTGAACCGCGTCACGCGCGAACCGGCTCCATCGCGGCGCCGGCCATCCCCGCGATCGCTTGCAACCTCGCCGGTCAGCGCACCGGCGCTGCCGCCGCCAGCAGGCTGCGCAGGAACACCATGATCATGTGCCCGATCGGCACTTCCGACAGGATCGACTGCTGGAGCGACAGGCCTTGCGAGAGCCCCATGAACGACACGGCCAGGACGGCCGGCGATTCGGGCGGCACCTTCTTCATCCTTGCGAAAATCTGTTCGATGCAATAGGCGAGGCCATCGCGGTGGCCGTCCAGTAACGCCTGCGACGCTGCTGCGAACGCCGGGTTGCGCCGCCCCTGAAGCTTGAACTCGACGCCCAGGACCGACCACTCGGGCTCGGCATCGACAGTCCGCGACCAAGCTTCCAGCGCATTCAATATGTCGTCCCCGGTCGCGGACGGGTCGCTCAGCGCCCGGGCGATGTCGGCCACTTGCGTCTTCGATCGCTCCCGCATCAACTCCACGAACAGCGCTTCCTTGCTCGCGAAATTCGAATAGAACGCACCCTGCGTGTAGCCGGCCTCGGCCGCGATATCCCTGAGCGACGTGGCGCCGAAGCCGCGGTCGACAAACAGCCGCTTCGCCGCGGCGAGCAAATGTGCGCGGGTCTGCAGTCGACTTTCTTCGCGGCTCAGCCGCGGCGGAAGGGGCGTCGTATTCATGGCAGGAAGGATATCAGTTGATATTTGAGATAGATACTATTACGATCGCGTTTCAAATATCACTTGATATTTGAAACGCAGGGCGCGATTGTGTCGCCGGACGTCTGCCGCGAGGATTCCCCGGGCGGACGCTCGGGTCGACGCGGGGGCGCGCACTGTGCGCGGCGGTATGTCGTTGCCCGCCTGTCGCGTGCTTCGACGCGCCGACGCGAGCCGCTTGCCGATCGAGTGGATCCCGTCGTCACGGGGCGTCGTGAAACAGTCAGTTAGTGATGCGAATCATGATGGTTCGCATGCAGATGTGGATGCGGGCATGAAGAAGATGAGCGCGAGCAAGACCTATGCACAGCTCGTAGTCGAGCTGGCCGAACTGGACGAGGAAATCGAGCGAGCACGCGCGCGCGAACGCGTCGATGCGATCGCGGCGGTTCACTCGTTGATGGATACCTATGCGATCAAGCATCGCGACCTGGTCGGCCGCAACGGCAGCCGGGGTTCGTACGTCGTGAAAGTGCTGCCGGCGCGCTATCGCGATCCGGCGAGCGGAAAGGAGTGGAGCGGGCGCGGCAATGCGCCGCTCTGGATCAGGGGCAAGGATCGTCGTCAGTTCGTCATCGTCAAGCCGCCGTCCACCGGCAAGAAAACCCGGACCGGCTGACGCACGGCGCCAGGCTACGGCGACAGAGGCTTCGCCGGTGCCTGACTCGGCGGCATGAGCACCACGAGCAGCGTCGCGCCTTCGGGTGACGGCGCCACGTACGCATGCGGCCGATGCGACGAGATCAGCGCGCGCTCACCGGCGCGCAATCGCGTCGGTTCGCCGTGCTCGAAGTGCAGATCGAGTTCGCCCGATAGCACATGACGTCGTCAGCAATCATGGGCGGGTGACGTCTCCCGCTGCGGACCGGCCGGGACTGGGCGTCGCGAGCGCTTCGTTTAGCCCCGGCCCACGAACGGCATCGCGGTCGCCATGATCGTCATGTTCAGGATGTTCGTGTCCAGCGGCAGGTTCGCCATCTGGACGACCGCGTTCGCGACATGCGTGACGTCCATGCGCGCCTCGGGCGCGAGGCTGCCGTCCGCCTGCGGGACGCCTTGCGTCATCCGTTCCGTGAGCGACGTCGCTGCGTTGCCGATGTCGATCTGGCCGCACGCGATGTTGTACCGGCGGCCATCGAGCGCCAGCGACTTGGTGATCCCGGTCACCGCATGCTTGGTGGCCGTGTACGCAATCGTGTCGGGGCGCGGCGCGTGCGCCGAGATCGAGCCGTTGTTGATGATCCGGCCGCCCTGCGGCGTCTGCGCTTTCATCAGGCGCCACGCGGCCCGCGCACACAGGAAGACACCGGTCAGGTTCGTCGCGACGACGCCGTTCCACACATCGAATTCGTATTCGTCGAGTGAAACCGGCGGGGCGTTGCGGCCGGCATTGTTGAACAGCACGTCGAGCCGGCCGAACTGCTGCGCGATCCGTGCGAACGCGTGGTCGACCGACGCTTCGTCGGTGACGTCTGCAGGAAACACTTGCGCGTCGCCGCCGGCGGTGCGGATCGCGTCCTGCGTTGCGCGCAGCGATTCCTCCGTGCGTCCGAGCAGCGCGACGGTGAATCCCGCCTGGGCGAGCGCGATGGACGCTGCGCGACCGATGCCGGAGCCGGCGCCCGTGACGGCTGCGATTTTTTTCGGGACAGACATGGCTTGATTTCCTGCTGGTTGAAAGAGGGGCAAGGCGGCCGATGACCGGGATCGTCGCCACCTTCGGCAATGTAGTCGAAATGCGCGGCGCGCAGGTTCGAGCGCATCGTAAAGCACCCTCGATGGCGCGATGGCCTCGGCTATTTCTTCCTGCCTGGCGTGGCCTTCCTTGCTCGCGCCCCCGTCTCCGCAAACAGATCGACCACCACGTCGCGCAGCCACCGGTTCCCCTCGTCCTGGTTGACCCGCGTATGCCAGAGCATGTGAATCGGCGCGCCCGGCACGGTGACGGGCAACGCGCGCCAGCCCAGCGAGAACGGTGCGGCGAGCTGCTGCGCGAGATGCTCGGGCACCGTCGCGATCAGGTCGGTGCGCTGCAGGATGTAGCCGACGCTCATGAAATGCGGCACGGTGAGCCGCACCTGGCGCGCCACGCGGCGGCGCTTCAGCCATTCGTCCACCTGGCCGTGACCGGTGCCGGCCGAGACCACGACCAGGTGCTCGGCATTGCGCCACGCGTCGACCGTCATCGGCGCTTCCTCGAGCGGATGCCCGCGCCGGAACAGGCACACATAGCGCTGATCGAACAGCCGGCGCTGATAGAAGCCGCCCTTGAGCTGCGGCAGCAGGCCGATCGCGAGATCGACGCGGCCGTCGGCCATTTCGTCGCCGAGGTTGACGCTCGTGTCGCGCACGGTATTGAGCGCGATGCCCGGCGCCGCTTGCGACAGGTGTTCGAGCAGCGCGGGCAGGAATACGACTTCGCCGATATCGGTCATGCCGATCGTCAGCGTGCGCGTGGCGCGCTGCGGATCGAAACCGGTCTCGGGATTGAGCGCGGCATGCAGCGTCGCGAGCGCGTGCGACACGGGTTCCGCGAGGCGCAGCGCGAACGGCGTCGGCACCACGCCGCCGGGCCCGCGCACGAACAGCGGATCGCCGAGCCGGCGCCGCAGCTTCGCGAGCGCGTTGCTCACGCCCGGCTGGCTCATGTTCATCTGCTCGGCGACGCTCGACACGCGCCGTTCCTGCATCAGCCGCTGGAAAAGCAGCAGCAGGTTGAGATCGATATCGCTCAATTCCATGGGGTGGGCCTCGCCGGGTTCATTGCATCCAGTGATGAAGCAGATTCCAGTCATTTTATTGCGGGATGAAAGTCCGCTCCCGAGAATACCGATACGGCCCATGCAATCGACATGACCGCTGCGCAAGCCGCAGACCCCACATCGGAATATCGGAGACACCTTCATCATGCAGACGAACCTGAAGATTGCGATCGTCGGCGCCGGGATCGGCGGCCTGACGCTTGCGCTCGCCTTGCGCGAGCACGGCATCGACGCGCAGCTCTACGAGCAGACGGAGGTGCTGCGCGAAGTCGGCGCGGCCGTCGCGCTGTCGGCCAATGCGACGCGCTTCTACGAACGCATGGGATTGCGTGCGGCCTTCGATGCGGTGTGCGCGGACATCCCGGGGCTCGTCTATCGCGACGGCCGCAGCGGCGCGGTGATCGGCCGTCATCGGGGCGACCCCGACTATCGCCGGCAATTCGGCGGCGCGTACTGGGGCGTGCATCGCGCGGATCTGCAGGCCGTGCTGTCCAAGGCGGTCGGCCTCGAATCCATTCGTCTCGGCCATCGGCTGACCGATCTCGCCCAGCATCCCGATCGCGTCACGCTGTCGTTCGACAACGGCGTGCGCGTCGACGCCGATCTCGTGATCGGAGCGGACGGCGCGCGCTCGATCACGCGGCGCTGGATGCTCGGCTACGACGATGCGCTGTATTCGGGCTGTTCGGGTTTTCGCGGCGTGGTGCCGGCCGCGCGGCTGAGCCTGTTGCCCGATCCCGAAACGCTGCAGTACTGGATCGGGCCGCACGGGCACCTGCTGCACTATCCGATCGGCGACGGCGGCGACCAGAATTTCCTGCTGGTCGAGCGTCACCCGTCACCGTGGCCGTCGCGCGACTGGGTGATGCCGTCGGAAGAGGGCGAGCAACTGCGGTTGTTTAGGGACTGGCATCCGGCGGTGCTGCAGATGATCACCGCCGTGCCGATCAGCCAGCGCTGGGGCCTGTTCTACCGGCCGCCGCTCGGCCGCTGGAGCCGCGGGCGCGTGACGCTGATCGGCGACGCCGCGCATGCGCTGGTGCCGCACCACGGGCAGGGCGCGAATCAGTCGATCGAGGATGCGGTGGTGCTGGCGGCGCAACTGGCGCAGGCCGGGCCGGGCAACTGGCGCGAAGCGCAGGAAGCGTACGAGCGGCTGCGCCGCGGCCGCACGCGCAAGGTGCAGTACGCGTCGATCTCCGTGGCCGATGTGCTGCACCTGCCCGACGGGCCGGCCGCGCAGGCGCGCAATGCGCGTCTGGCCGAGCGCGACAGCGTGCTGCATCACCTGGACTGGATTCACGATTTCGACGCGCTGGCCGGGGAGCCGAGCGAACGGCAGGGCGGCACGTGGCTTTGAGCCCGCGCGATCTTGAGCGCGCCATCCGGCGCGACAGGCGCGCCGGGATAGCGGGCGCAGGGCATGACTCCGGCCGGCGGCCCGCCGGTCACCGGCCAGCCTGACGAAAACGGGCGGGGCAGCGCCCGCCCGCCGTCATTTCACGCACTCGAGCGCGTACTTCAACCCCTGCCCGAGCAGCCCGCGCCAGACGTCCCACGTATGCCCGCCGTCGACGATGCGAAGCTCGGCCGGGTTCTGCGCGCGGCGCAGGTGCGTGTACAGCACGCTCGATTCGGCCTGGATCGTCAGGTCGTCGTCGCCGGCCGCGATGAACATCGGAATCCGCCAGCTGCGCGCGAAATAGCCGCGCATCAGCGCCGGGTAGTTGAGTTCGTGCCACACGCGCGGGTCGAACTGCCGGTCGCCGAACACGCCGACATAGCGCGCGGCGGAATTGAGCGGCGGCTCGTTCGCATAGATCGCGGGGCTCAGCAGCATCGCGCCGCAGAACAGCCCGGGTTCGAGCAGCGAGAAGCGCAGCGCGCCGAAGCCGCCCATCGACACGCCGCCGATCGCGCGGCCCGCGCGCTGGTTCGACACCGCGAAGTGCGCTTCGACCTCGGGCAGCAGGTCGTTGAGGAACGCGCTCTGCATCTTCTCCTTGCGGTCGACGTACCAGTCGGTGCCGCCCTGCGGCATCACGATCACGACCGGCGGAATCTCGCGGCGCTCGATCAGCGTGTCGGCGGTGGCCTGCAGCCGGCCCTGCGTGATCCAGTCGTTCGCATTGCCGGCGTTGCCGTGCAGCAGGTACATCACCGGGTAGCGCGCGCCTTCCGGGTTGTAGCCGGGCGGCAGGTAGACCGTGTACGACCAGTCGCGCTTCAGCGACGCCGACCGGAACGTGCGCAGCACGACGCTGCTGCCCGGATTGAGGGCGGGTTCCTGGGCGGCTGACGGGGTCGTCGCGGTCTGGACGGCCGGCGGCGGCGCGGGCGAACCCGCCGGTGCGGGCGGCGTGGCGCGGGCCGTGGCGATGGAGCCGGCGATCAGGGCGATGGCGAACGGAAGGGCGAGTCGGCGCATGTCGAATCGTTTCAGGAGAGGCGCCGGCTATCGTAGCAGCGGCGCATGAAGGCGCGGCGCGTCATCGCCGCGAACGGAACGGCAGCCGCGCGACGAGCGGCCCGTAGAGTTTGGCGACGAGATACAGCAGGCCCATTGCGACGACGTCGGCGGTCAGGCCGAGTTTCACGTCGAGATAGCCTTCGGTCGCCTGGTAGAGCACCGAATCGACCGCGAGCGAGATGGCGGTGCCCGCGACGAAGCACAGCAGCCCCTGCCGGCCGATCGTGCCGATCCACGGCATCGCGTGCGCGACCTTCTTCATCCAGCCGAGGTGCACGAGCTTGGCCGCGAGCCACGCGATCGCGAGGAAGTTCGCGAGCCGCAGCGCGCCGAGGTTCTGCTTGATCGACGGATCGGTCGGGAACGGCTCGACGCGCAGCCGGTAGTACGCGCCGGCCGCGACTATCGCGAGCGCCGCGGCCGTCAGCAGCCAGCCCTGCGGCTTCGGTGCGAGCGTCTGGTAGACCGGCTGGCAGCGCGCGATCACGCCGAGCACGAACAGGAACTGCCACGCGAACGGATTGAAGTCCCACGGCGCGCCTTCGACGGTCGGCAAAAAGCGCGCGACGTGCGGCGCCGCGTACCACAGCGACCCGCTGAACGCGAGCAGCAGCCACGGCTGCGTGCGCGCGAGCGGCAGCGCGAGCGGGACGAGCAGCGCGAAGAACGCGTACATCGGCAGCACCGACGCGAGGTACGGCTGGCGGCGGAACAGCAGGATGTCGCGCAGCGCGGCGAGCGGCTTGTGGAGCAGGCCGTCGAGATCGTTGGTCGGCATGTTCGGGCCGTCGATCGCGAACGCGTTCAGCGCGGCCGTGATCAGCAGCATCAGGCCGGCCGTCACGAGGAACGCGCGGTAGATCTCGAATGCGCGCCGGATGAAGCGCTGGCGCGCGGCGGCCTCGTCGTGCCGCTCGGCGAGCGAGTTGTACGCGATCGCGGTGGCGAAACCGCCGAGGAACACGAAGACTTCGGCCGCGTCGCACAGCGCGTACGCATGCAGCGTCACGCGCGACAGGATGCTGCCGCCGATGTGATCGACGACGATGACGAGCAGCACCAGGCCGCGGAAGAAATCGAGTTCGGCGTAGCGGCCGGCCCGGGCCGGTGCGGTCATCGGGCCGCCTCCCGGCGCGGGCCGCGGGCACGGCCGGCGCGCGCCGCGCGTGAATCGGGGTGAAGCATGACTTCGTGAAGAAATGACGAACGGATGCGCATTGTGCCACCGATGCGGCGCACACCGGGTTTACGCGGATGGCCGCCCGTCCTGCCGCTGCCGATAAGCCGGGGCAGGCAGTCTGCGCAACGGGGCAGTTGGACGAGCGCAACGGTTTGCGCAGGGTTCACTTGCCCCGATGGACGGACGGTTTGCGACGTGACACCATTTTGACCTCACGCGGCCGCACACCGCGTCGTCCGCCCTGCGGGCCACACATACAACAGACCAAACATTCGCCGGGCGCTCGACCCGCCCGGCCCCCGGCTCCGGAGATCCGTCATGAAGAAGCACGTCATTTTTGCCGCCGCGCTGGCCGCTTTCGCCGCGCCGGTCTTCGCCCAGAACAGCGTGACGCTGTACGGTGTGATCGACGAAGGCTTCAATTACACGAACAACGTGAACGTCAATGGGGTCGGAAAAACGAATTACCAGCTCGCGAGCGGCTATGCGCAGGGCAGCCGCTGGGGCCTGAAGGGCAGCGAGGATCTCGGCGGCGGGCTGAAGGCGATCTTCACGCTGGAAAACGGTTTTGACGTGAACAACGGCCGGCTCGGCCAGGGCGGCCGCATGTTCGGCCGCCAGGCGTTCGTCGGGCTGAGCGCGCCGCGCTTCGGCACGCTGACCTTCGGCCGCCAGTACGACTCGGTGGTCGACTATCTCGCGCCGCTCACCGCCAACGGCAACTGGGGCGGCACGCTGTTCTCGCACCCGTTCGACAATGACAACACGGACAACTCGTTCCGCGTCAACAACACGGTCAAGTACGCGAGCGCCGACTGGAACGGCCTGACGTTCGGCGGCACGTACAGCTTCAGCAACAGCACCGGCTTCTCGAACAACCGCCAGTACAGCCTCGGCGCGCAGTACTCGCTGGCCGGGCTGCAGGTTGCGGCTGCGTATCTGCAGGCGAACAACCCGGGCGTCGGCAGCGCGGGCGCGATCTCGGCGGATGACGCGAACTTCGTCGCCGACCGCCTGCGGATCTTCGGCGGCGGCGTCAACTACACGTTCGGCCCGGCCACGGTCGGCCTGGTCTACACGAAGACGGACGTGAAGAACCCGGTGTCGACCGTCTACCTGCCGGCTTCGACGTTCGCCGGCCTCGGGCTGACCGCGACGAAGTTCCAGAACATCGAGATCAACGGCAAGTACCAGCTCACGCCCGACTTCTATCTCGGCGCGCAATACGTGTACACGGACGGCAAGTACGATGCGGCGGCCGGGACGTTCAAGCCGAAATACCACACGGTTGGCCTGATGGCCGACTACAGCCTGTCGAAGCGCACCGACGTGTACCTGCAGGGCGCATGGCAGAAGGTTGCCGGCGACAAGACCGGCACGGCGGCCGACGGCGGCTACGTGGTCGGCACCGACGGCCCGTCGGCGTCGTCGAATCAGTTCGCGGTGCGCGCCGCGATCCGCCACAAGTTCTGATCCTGATCGGGCGGTGCCGGGGCCGCGTGCGCCGGCGCCGGCTGCGGTCAATCCGCCCGGGGCGTGGCGCCGAGGGTTTCCGCAAGCCAGTCGACGAAGATCCGCACGCGCGGCGCGAGATGCCGGCCGGTCGGAAACACCACCGATACGGGCAGCGGCTCGGCATTCCATTCCGGCAGCACCTCGACCAGCGAGCCGTCGGCGAGCAGCGGCCCGAGCCCTTCGCGCGGTGCCTGGATCAGCCCGAGGCCCGCAAGACAGCACGCGAGATACGCCTGCGAGCTGCTGACCGATACGATGCTGCGCATCTTTACCGCGTGCAGCTGGCCCGTATCCATATCCGCATATTCCCAGTCCAGTTCGCGGCCCGTGCGGCTCGAGAAATAGCCGACCGCGACGTGGTCCGGCAACTCGTCCGGCGAGCGCGGTGTGCCGTGCCGCTCGAGATAGGCGGGCGCCGCGCAGTTGATCTGCGCCAGTTCGCCGATGCGCCGCGCGACGAGCGACGTGTCGGACATCGCGCCGACGCGCACCGCGCAGTCGATGCCGTCGGCGACGAGGTCGGCGAAGCGGTCGGTCGTGCCGATCACGACACGCAGGTCGGGGTAGCGCGCGTGGAAACCCGGCAGCGCCGGAATCACCTGGTTCAGCGCGAAGCGCTCGGGCAGGTCGACGCGGATCGCGCCGCGCGGCGTCGTGCCCGCGTCCTCGAACAGCGTTTCCGCATCGTCCAGGTCGGCCAGGAGCCGTACGCAGCGCTCGTAATAGGTCGCGCCTTCGGCCGTCAGCGCGACACGCCGCGTCGTGCGCTGCAGCAGGCGGATCTTCAGGTGCTTTTCCAGATACTGGACGGCGTTGCTGACCGTCGGGCGCGGCAGTTGCAACTGCTCGGCCGCCTTGGTGAAGCTGCCGAGATGGGTGACGCGCGCGAAGATGCGCATTGCTTGCAGATGGTCCATGCGGGGCGGATGCGTGGGTGGAGGGGAGCAGGCTCCATTGTTAATCAGCGTCGAATGGTTTGGTTGAGTGTTTCACGTTTATCGCGTGTCGCGATGCGTCCAGAATCCGGCCTGTTCATTCATCACTCAAGGAAACGGACATGGAAACGCGTGAACTGGGCCGGACGGGCCCGCGGGTGTCGGCACTCGCGCTCGGCTGCATGGGGATGTCGGACTTCTACGGGCCGGCCGACCGCGACGAAAGCGTCGCGACGCTGCACGCGGCACTCGACCACGGCATCACGATGCTCGACACCGGCGATTTCTACGGGATGGGCGACAACGAGATGCTGATCCGCGATGCGCTGCGCGGCCGGGCACGCGACCAGGTGCTGATCAGCGTGAAATTCGGCGCGCTGCGCGATCCGGCCGGCGGGTTTGCCGGCTACGACGCGCGGCCGGCGGCGATCCGCAACTTCGTCGCGTACTCGCTGAAGCGGCTCGGCACCGACTACATCGACATCTACCGGCCGGCGCGCGTCGATCCGGCGGTGCCGATCGAGGACACGATCGGCGCGATCGCCGATCTCGTGAAGGCCGGGTACGTACGACATATCGGCCTGTCGGAAGCCGGCGTCGACACGATCCGCCGCGCGGCGGCCGTCGCGCCGATCTCCGACCTGCAGATCGAATATTCGCTGCTGTCGCGCGGCATCGAGGCCGCGATCCTGCCGGCGTGCCGCGAACTCGGGATCGGCGTGACGGCGTACGGCGTGCTGTCACGCGGGCTGCTCGGCGGGCGCTGGAGCACGACGCGGCAGGGGGAGCGCGATTTCCGCGCGGCGAGCCCGCGCTTCCAGGGCGAGAACCTCGCGCACAACCTCGCGCTCGTCGACGCGTTGCGCGCAATCGCCGACGAGAAGGGCAGCAATCCCGCGCAGGTCGCGATCGCGTGGGCGCTGTCGCGCGGCGGCGATGTCGTGCCGCTGATCGGCGCGCGCAAGCGCACGCAGCTTCAGGACGCATTGCAAGCGGCTGAGATGCAACTAACGGTCAATGATATCGCTCGCATCGAAACGGCGGTTCCCGCCGGGGCGGCTGCCGGTGAGCGTTATCCGGCCGCACAGATGGCGCACCTCGATAGCGAGCAGGGGCGGGGGGCGTCTCACGGGAGCTGATCGTTGGTGGTAGCGGTGGCGTTTCGTGCGGTCTGAACAATCCGTCGCTTTCTTATATTTTTCCGGGAGGGTAATCAGCTAAATGCCAGACGTGAAAGGGGCGTCGTGTTGTGCCGCGTAGGGACTTCTTGCTGAAGTCGGCGAGCCGCAGCACGGCATCGCGTATCGGCGATCATGGACAGCGTGCCCAGATCGGACTGGGCCGGGCGTCGCGTCGCGCATGATTCGTCACCACGTGCTGCCTACATGGGCACCGGCGAGCCAGTCGGTTGGGTTCCGAATTTTACCTTTTTGCATTTCGATGTCCTTCGGGTGTCCGGGCAATCCGCCCGAAATTCCAGGGTAAAAAGTCGAGATTTCGCAAAGGAATGGAGGGCGGGGGGGTATCCGGCAACACGACATTTTTCTCGGAAGCGCCCCCCGGCCCATGCTCCAATTTCCAGGTCAGCCGTCTTTTATCCACTCCGGCTTCACATATTCCTCTACCCACATCCACTGGCCCGGCTCAAACAGGTTCGTGTACTGGTTTCGTTCCGCTTGCTCTCGAGGAGTTAGCGTGCGGACATCGGGAAATCTATGCCCCTTCCGGATCATATGAATATCCGAACTGGAAGTCTTGGTGTATCCCTGCCAGATTCCCGTTTCAGGGCACAGCATGCCCGTACACAGATTCAGCAATCCGTATTTGTGGCGCTTGGCCTGTTGCTCCTCCAAGCGGCGCTGCTCGCGTTCCTCCGGTGTCAAAATCTTGTACGCTCGGCTTATTCTAACTTCATCGAGCATGGGCGGAAATGAACCGTCCAGCGGATTCACGTAAAATAGATTGACATTCACGGGGAACTTGCCTCCAAAAATATTTTTTGATCGGTAGCGAAAAGATTGCAAATTTGGCATCTTCGGATCACGTACCATCATCTCGTTACCGTATTTGCGATTCCCTTCCCCATCAACCCAATAGTCCTCCAGCTGAAGAAGCGATTTGATTTCCGTTTCAGGTAGGCTGGAAATCCTTGCGTCAAGGATAATTCTTACCCCAGCTGGAACGATTTTAACTTTATCGCGATTATCGCTGTAGTCCTCTGGATCGTCGCCGGTGGAAAATTCAATCTTCGTACTCCGCAGCGCACGATTTTTGTACTTATAAAGGAATCCTTTTGCAGGAGGGTGTGTCCATGTTGTGTAATTATCTCCAAATACTATATGATCGGGATCGTATGAGACATCATCGCGGAGAATTTCCATCGCTGTTTTAAGAATGGTCCGCAGCATGACGCGTTGCTCTTCGTCGGTCGTCTGCATTTCAAATCCCTCCTCCAATGACTTGAAGTGAATCATCGTATCCTCCTGTGCATGTACCGGGGTTACGCACGAAAGCACGATCAGAGCGGTTCCAATAGGCTTGCACCACTTCTGCACACGCATAAGCATCTTCTTCATGTAGCTGGCTCCGGTAACCTTCTTCGAAACTTACCATCTTGGCCGCCGTTTCTGGCGACACTCTCAACAGCTTGCACACCTCGGCCTGTGCAATCGACACGTCTGGCTTCACATAGGCTCCGCCCGTCTGATTTTGCAGATGTGAAATCATCCAGTAGTAGTGGAAAATCAACATGCGATGAAGTCCCGTGGCAACCCGTGCATCGTTGGGAATTTGAGCTTTTTGGGCAACGGTCAAGATATCTTCGTGGATATATTGTTGATAAATGGTCTTGATTTTATGGAATGCGGCGTAATCTTCACTGTGCTGATGAAGTAAGGCAGTCATCCAGAACGACTGCTGACAATGTCGCGCTTCGTGATAAAGCGTGTCCGCGAGCCCTTTCAGGGCGCTATCCAGGGCGACATCATTTTTTGTCGCTGCAATGATTTTCATGATTTCTGCCTCTTGAACGACTATCGTCCACCTCAATGTGGAAAACGATGCGCTTACGTCCGGACGCATGTTGTATCTGGATCGACCATTCTTTGAGTTAACAATATCGATTTTGGGAGTCGCTCCATTTGACCTCATCCGGTCACTTGAAGAACCTCTTGGCAATCCAAACGGCCCAGCTGCAAGGGCGGTATTCAATACATTGCCAACCGCAAGCGCGATACTTTCCTTTGCTTCGTCCGATATCTCGCCGCTCAACGTATTGAACTTTCCCCACTCAATTTCATTAAGTGCCTTCTTGATCGCCGCCGTATAGGTCTTCGTTACCGGATACTCGACGTCGCGGCGCACCGGCATGTCAGGGGGCGTATCGCTCTGCTTGGCGCCGTCGATGAAGTGGTGGAAACGCAGCCCGAAGTTGAGCGGATCGCAGGTCGCGAACGCCGCCGGCTGACGCTCGGACGTGGCCCCTTGCTCCGGCGTGCTGACCTTCTTGCCCTTGACCGTCGTGGTGCGCTTGTCGGCGTTCGGTGCCTTGGCTGTGTAGGGCATCGTGTTATCGCGCACGACAGCGGCCCGGTTCACCGCAATCACCTTGTCCGGATCGCTCGCCGCCAGCAGTTCCACCGTGCCGAACGCGATGTCGTGGCTCGTCACGACTTCCGTTTCGCCCAGTTCGTTGCTCACCCCCTCGATCACGCGACCGTTATCGAGCGTGACGCGGTACGGCTGGTTCGGTAGCGCGAATCCGCTGTCGTGTTCCAGCAGCACGAAGTGCGCGGCATACTGCCCCGGATTGTCGGGCGTGACCGGCAGGCGCATCGGCCGCACCTGCGCCGCGTCGGTCTGATGACTGCCCGCGTGGACCGTATGCTCGCCGGCGGTCTTTACGACATACCCGCGTTCGCTGATGCGAACCTCCGTACTTCCCGCGTGCAGCACGATTTCCTCTGCCGCATGCAGGTGGATGCTGTCGGTCGTACTCGTGATGTTGATGGTCTTCTTTGCGGTGAGGTCAACACCGTCGGTTTGCGCTTCGATACGCACTTTCCCGGCTGCGGCGACGAGCGCCATGCCGGCCTTGTGCACGAACAATGAGAACGCGTTCGACACGCTCGCGAACAGCGAACGCCCCACGGCAAGCCCGACATGCCGGCCGCTTGTTACGGCAACATCCTCGCCGCTCGCAATGTGAGCGCTACGCTCGGCTGCCAGACTGAATCCGGCTGGTCCGGCCAGTACGATGTCCGCCTCTGTCAATTCCGGGAAATCGTCCGGGCCGGCAGGCGTATGGCCACGAATCGCATCGTTGCGCGCCTTGATCGCCTTGGCCACATCGCTCTGATCCGCGTCGGGCTGTTGCGCCTGATGCCGTTGCGCCAGGCCAGTGAGGCTTTCCTGCAGTTCGCGCGCCCGCGTGAGTCGGCCGATGGCCTCCTTGGCGTCCTTCGCATGGCCGGCGCCACCCGGTTGACCGTCAGTCGACACAAACAAACCCTTCAGCGCGCGCACCACGCCCCAATCGTCGGTGCGGAGATCGAAGCCCTTGCCGCGCGCATCGGCGCGCCCTTTTTTTCGGGTAATGCGGCGGATATGGCCGAGACTCAGCTGCGATATCCCTGCGTCGCTCGCAAGCTGCGTCTGGATTTGCTCCCGCGTATCGTCGATCGCCAGATGGCCGGACGCGTTGCCGTGGAGTTCCCGGCCGCGAATGACCGATACCGCGTGATTGTGTGGCTGCTCCAGCGCAGGCTGGCGGAACGCGTTGACGGCACTACCGATAATCACGGGCAGGTCCGGGTCGCCGTAGTAGTGCGACACCGCCACCTCGTGACCGATGCGTGGAATGAACGTCGCGCCCATGTCGACGCCTTGCCAAGGCGACAGCACACGTAGCCAGATGCCTGAATTCTCATCGTGCTGGCCGTGGCGATCCCAGTGGAACTGCACCTTCACGCGACCGTATTGGTCCGTCCAGATCTCCTGCCGGGCGGGGCCGACGACGATTGCTTTCTCAGGTCCGCCCATAATGGGCTTGCGTACGCTGCGCTCCAGCCGGAACGGCTCGTTCGTCGGCAGCAGTTCGAACTGCGCTTCGGCGCGATAGGTTGGCGCGCTGCCGGCTCGCCCAGCGACTTCCTCGATATCGAGCGTGCAGGACACAACCACGTATTCACGATTCGCCGCTTGCTGCGGATGGCCAATGAGCGTAAAGGTGCGGCCGACCGCCAAGCCGCGCAGATTTCCTTTGCCGTGCGCACGCCGCCCCACGCAGCGCTGCGCCTCAAGCTGAACCCGCGCGAAGTGACGCGCCTCCCACTCCGTATCGTTCGGCTCGCCCGTCAGCCCTGGCGCACCGGCGAGCGGCTGGCTGTAGTTTCCCCAGTCATAGATCTCGCCATCCGAGCTGGCCGTCGGACGAGGATCTTCCACGGACACGCCCAGCCTCGCGCGCGGCCGCGTGTAGTCGTAATCCGTTACGCTCACGGACCCTGCCGTCAATCGACTGGTCACGGATAGCGTGTGAATGTGTTCCTCGTCGATGCGCTGACCGCCGGGCGGCAGATAGCGCAAGGTCTCGTAAGCCTGCCCGTGCGGTTGGTGTCCGCCCATCGTGTCGCACAGGACCAGACGATGATGGCCGTCATCGTGTTCGAACCACCACCAGATTCCCCATTCTTCCCAGAGGCGTTGCAGGAACGCCCAGTCCGATTCAAACGCCTGTCTCTGTAAGTCGCGTTTGGGATAGACGCCCCGAAAGGCGCCCAGCCGCTTGTCGACAGGGTAGGGATACTTCGAAAGCACCGCGTCGGTGATTTCAACGACGGTCATATCCTGAAACAGACGGCAATCCTGCGTCAGGGTCGCGCGGTAGAGCCACGGCCGCAGTTCCAGTTCGTACAGGATCGCATCGCGATCCTGACCGGCTAGTCGTGCAGCCTCGACCAATCCGATGATCTCGCGCGTTCCCGCGCCGATGTTGCCAAGTCCGGCGACACCTGCCAGCCCCGGAATGAACCGCCCCTTGCCTTCGAGCTGGATCGACACGGTGACTTCCGTGCCGACCATCTTGTCCAGATCGAGATCGGCCGTGCGGTTCGGCGAAACGGCATAGGCGTCGTCGGTGCGCAGCGTGACGAGGTAGCGGCATTCGTCGAGTCGGCCGATGGTTTCGGTGCCTTGCAGGCGCACTGGAGCGAATACCGGTAGCGCATCCATGCCATAGGTGGGCAACGACTCGCCGGAGATCGAGAGCGTACGGGTCTGAGACAAAATCGCCATTTACTCGGCCCCCGCCGTTCGCTGACCAATGACGGTCGCACCACAACCGGTCTTGTCGCCGTGATAACCCACGCGCCGGTCGCGATGCGTGCGGGGACCGCTTGCAAGCAGTGGAAACACGCCACCGCATCGGGGGCACCATACCTCGTGGCCGTCAAGCGCGACGGCAATCCCCATATGCTTCAAATCGTTGGCTGCGTCGACAACTTCACCGCCGTGGTCGGTGGTGTCGCACAAGCGAATCATGTCCCGTCCATGCTGGTCTTTCATGCGCGCTCCTGTTTCGCCGCAAAGATATGTACTGCGATGCGAGCGGAAAACTCTACAGCGGCTTGTCCAAATCGTTTCTCAATATTGGATTACCCCTATTTGGGGTGGCTTCAGAGGGCGAGAGCAAGGCGGACACATTGAGAGGGCACCGTGTCAGATGGCGGCGCGTTGATTCCGTGTGTTTCCCCGCATCAGGCACTGTATGGCTCCGTCATTGCGCCCGGAATTCGTGTGTGCGGTGGCAATGACATCGACGTCGTTGCGCGGCATATCCTGTCCGAAACGCTTGCTTGGCGGTACGCCCGGCAAGCCCTAGCCAGCCTCAGGCAAAACCAGATGGCGAGCGGCGCGATCGGGGTTCACCATCGGCGCCGTACTCAACCGGACGGAATGCCCTTCATGCACATTCATACGCTGACGATCATCGCGGGGGGGGGGCCTGCTGGCCGGCGCGGTCAAGGGCATGATCGGGCTCGGGCTTCCGACGATCACGATGGGGCTGCTGACGCTCGCGATGCCGCCGTCGGCCGCCGCGAGCCTGCTGCTCGTGCCGTCGTTCATCACCAACGTGTGGCAGTTGTGGCTCGGCCCGTCGTTCGGGCCGCTGCTGCGCCGGCTGTGGCCGCTGCTCGCCGGCCTGACGATCGGCACGCTGACGGGCGGCCTGCCCGCGCTCGCGGCCGGCAGCACCTGGACGCATGCGGCGCTCGGCGTGGTGCTGATCCTCTACGGGCTGTGGGGGCTGGCCGCCGCGAGGCTGCCCGCGCCGGGTCGCCATGAAAAATGGCTGTCGCTCGTGGTCGGCTACCTGACGGGTGTCGTGACGGCCGCGACCGGCGTGTTCGTCGTGCCGGCCGTGCCGTACCTGCAGGCGCTGCGGTTGTCGAAGGACGACCTGATCCAGGCGCTCGGGCTGTCGTTCACCGCGTCGACGATCGTGCTCGGCCTGCAGTTGCGCGTGACGGGCGTGCTGGAGACGGGCGATCTCGGCGTGTCGGTGCTCGCGCTCGTGCCGGCGCTGGCGGGCATGGCCGGCGGCCAGTATGCGCGGCGCGTGATGAGCGAGAAGGCGTTCAAGCGCTGCTTCTTCGTCGGGCTGATCGCGCTCGGCGCGTATACGGCGGCTTCGGGGTGGCTGTAAGCGGGCATCGCCGACGAGCGCGATGCCCGCTGTCCGTGACGATCCTGACGCCGGTTTCGACAACAGCCGGGTTCGGGGTCGTTCGCCGGACGTGGGTGTGGGTCACACAGCTCAGGCCGGGTCGGCGTATTTCAGCGTCCATCCGAACGTGCGGGTCGCGCCCGCGCCGAGTGCGAACGGCTTCGTCGTGCAGGCGAAGTTCGAATGCAGCTGGCCGATCGGCGTGGTCGACAGCGGGTTCGTCGTGCCGTTCACCGTGTCGAAGGCGGACAGCGCGCAGTTGTCGAACCCGGACGCCGCATAGCCGGTCGCGGCGCTGTTCGCGTAGGTCACCGACACGCCGTCGCCGTTCGCCTGCGTCGATGCGAAATCCGCGAACGATGTGAAGTCCGTTTCGACCGACAGGTTACCGGTGAGCGTGCCCGTGCTCAGCGTATCGCTGCGTGCGACCGAGCCGTGCGCGAACGTCAATACCGTATGCACCTGCAGGTCGAGATCCGTCGTGTACGCCGCGTTCTTCGACGCGAGCCGGAATTTCGCGGTATCGAACGACACGATCACCTGCCCGTTGCTTTGCTGGACATTCAGGTTCTTGTAGTACGTGACGGGAATGTAGGTCTTCCCGTTGTACGACACCTGCGGCACCAGCAGCGCGTAGCCGAGATCGGTCGTGCCGTAGATCAGCTTGTCGGAGAACGGCACCGGGTAGTACGGCGTGTACGAGTTGTAGTCGGGCGCCTGGCTGAGGTTCAGGTTGATCACGCGCCGGCCGTCGCGCACGGTGACGAGCGCCGCACTGTACGGATGCGCTGTGTCGCCCGGCTGGTTGTACCAGGTGAGCGTGTAATGCGGCAGCGCGTCGAGCCACGCGTTGTAGTCCGCATCGGCCATCGGCGCCTTGCCGCCGAAGCCGAGCTTGTTCCACCACGCGTTCACGTACAGGTACTGGTGCAGCAGGCTGAAGTTCTCGCCCATCACGCGCGGCTTGCCGCGATACGCATCGGTGCCGCGGCCCTTGACCCACATGTTCACCGACGGCGTCGGCAGCGACGGGTCGTACCAGTACGTGTCGAAGCGATGCGCGGCCTTGTAGATGAACGCGTACGCGATCTGCTTCTCCTGGTCGGTCAGCACGCCGGCATTGGCCGCGGCCGTCAGTATTTCCATGAACGCGGAATCGCCGTACGGGCCGATCGAGCGGCCGTAGTTGAAGCCCTGGCCGTCGCCGTTCAGTTGCGGGAGGATCAGGTCGACGGACTTGCGCAGATACCCCTTCAGTTCCGGCGTGAGGTTCGCCTCGTTACCCATCTCGAACGTGCGCTCGGTCACTTCGCCGATCAGCAACGTGCTGTAGCGATCGAAGCGCGCCTGGTCGTAGTAGGTCGTGTGCGTGTTCGACGCTTCGTCCGAGAACCCGCCCGACGAGTCGTTGCGGATGTGGTTCGTGAGCGTGTACAGCAGCGCATCGCGTGCGCCCATCGTCGCGACCGACGGATCGGTCGCCGACGCGAACGACGGGTTGCTCCAGCCCAGCTTCTGGCGCAACCCGGCGATTCCGTAGGACACCGCATAGTAGTTCTGCGCCGTGTTGAGCGACGCGATGTCGATCGGCGTGCCCGCGGCCGGGCACGTATTGGTCTTGCCGCTCGCGTCGGGGCCGAACATGTCGCAGAAGGTGAGCCGTTGCTGCAGCGTCGCGAGCATCGCGTCGCTGAAGACTTCGTTGAGCATTCCGTGCGCCTTCAGGTTGTTCAGCGCGACGAGGTAGTAGTACTCGCCCCACGACGTATTCGCATACGTGTAGTTGCTGCCCGACTGCGCCATCATCGCGGTCGTGATCGTCTGGTAGGTGGCGAGATAGCTCGCGTATTGCGGGTCGCCCTTCGACTTCATGTCGATCAGGATGTACGACAGCCCGAGCGCGAGCTTGCCCGGCAGGAATTTGTCGCCGGTGTTCGTATCGAGCACGTGCACCGGCGTGCCGTCGCCGAGATCCATCACGACCTGCGTGAAGTCGGGCGATTTCCGGATCAGGTCGAACAGCGCGCGCATCTGGCCCATCATCGTGACGGGGATGTCCGCGCCGGCCGGCACGCTGGTGTCGGGCGCGCCGTAGACGAGCGCCTGCAGCGAGTTCGCCGCGAGCGAGGGCGTCGCGGTCGACGGCGGCGACGATGCGGGAGGCGTGTCGGTCACGTCGCTGCCGCCGCAGGCGCTGACGAACAGGACGGAAAGGGCGCTGAGCGCGGCGCCGAGCGCGAATCTGCTGCGCGGATGCATTGTGTCTCCAGTTTTTGAATAGTGATGAGGGGCGGGCCGGTATGACCGTTGCCGCGCCCGGCGCCCGTCCCTGACCTCCGCCTGGCAATCCTGATCCCTGAAGACGGTGGCCCGAAATCGCAACCCGAGCGGGCAAGCGTTCCCCCTGCGCGGGCCGTGAACGGCGTCGCACCGATGCGAAGGAAAACGTTTTCCAAATTTAGACATCGACAGGCGTGATGTCAATGAACTTTCGCGCGGGACGCGCCGGTAGAAACCCGAATCGCGGGAAAGCAGGGGCAGGAAGCGAGAGCCGGATGATGCGGAAATCGCGAGGAATTTTTACCTGGATCGATTCGATGGAGCGCAGGATGCGGGTGACGACGCGGCGAGGCGGCACGCTATCCGGCGAGATGCGCTTGGTTGTGTTAGAGAGAAAACGTTATCCACAAGAGGCGAATCGAGCCGGACGTCGGCTCATCGATCGCGACGGGCCTCCGGCCGCGCCGGCGATGTCACAGCTGAGCCTCGAGCGCCGCCTTGTCGATCGCCGACCAGACCTGCCGGATCTTGCCGTCGTGAAATTCGTAGAACACGTTCTCGGCGAACGTGACTTTCCTGCCGTCGATGGCGAGCCCCATGAACGTTCCTTTCGGCGAACACGCGAAGCGAAGCCGGCACGCGACGAGCGGCGGTTCGCATGTGAGCAGCCGGATGTCGAAGCGCAGATCCGGAATGTCGCGGCAGTCCTGCTCCAGCATCGCGCGGTAGCCGGCGAGGCCGAGCGGCCGGTCGTTGTGAATCACGTCGTCGTCGACATACTGGCCGAGCGCCGCCCAGTCCCGCCGGTTCAGGCAGTCGAGATATGCACGGTAGCGATTGGCGAGATCGATGTCGGTCATGAGCGTCCCTCCGTGTGTTTCCATGTGTCGATGGGGGCGAGTGCGGCGCGCATCATCGCGGCGCCGTTTCGCCGGACAAGAACGCGACGAACTCGCGCGTGTACTTCGGCAGCGCATCGAACGAGCGCGCGCACAGCGTCAGCTTCCGGTGGCTCCACGGATCGGACAGCTCGACGAGCCGCACGTCCATCGTCTGCATCGCGCGTTCGGCCGCGTGCCGCGACACGATGCCGATGCCCACGCCGCTGGCGATCACGCGGCAGATCGCATCGAAGCTTTTCAGTTGCACGCGATAGCGGATCCGCTTGCCGAGTGCGCGCGCCTGGTCGGCGAGATGCACCTGCAGCGCGCTGCCGTCGGTGAGGCCGATGAAGTCGGCGTCGGCGATCGAGTCGAACGCGACCTCGCCTTGCGACGCGAGCGGATGCGCGGCCGGCACGACGACGATCAGCCAGTCTTCGCGGAACGGCTTCTGTTCGAGCCCGCCGAGCCCGACCGAATCGGCGACGATGCCGACCTCGGCCGTCTTGTTGCGGATCGCATGCACGATTTCCTGGCTCGAGCGCTCCTCGACGCTGATCGACAGCTTCGGATGAAGCGGCAGGTAGTCGGCCAGTGCGTCGGGCAGGTATTCGCTCAGCGACGCCGTGTTGCACAGCAGCCGGATATGCCCGCGCAGCCCCTGGCCGTATTGCTGCAACTCGCCGCGCATGTGGTCGATCTGCTGCAGCACGGTGCGCGCGTGATGCTCGAGCGCGCGGCCCGCGTCGGTGGCCTGCGCGCCCGACTTGGTCCGATGCAGCAGCGGCACGCCGAGTTCGTCCTCCATGCCGCGGATGCGCTCGCTCGCGGCCTGCAGCGTGATGTGGGTCCGCTCGGCGCCGCTCGTGATCGTGCCGGCCTCGCAGATGTTCAGGAAGAGCCGCAGGTCGGTCAGGTCGAAGCGCATGATGGGCGGGGCGATCGTGTTGGAATGGCCGATAAGTTAGCAGGGAACCGCGGCCGCGGTCTCAGGCACAGCCTGAGGCCTGATTCGCCGGTTCCGCATTTTCGGGGCGGGATCGATGACGGATCATGGCCGCACATCAACCGGGGAGCCTGTCATGCAGATCGATCCGTCGTGGGGCGTGTCGTTCAAGATCGCGTTGCACGTACTGTTCCTGTGCATCGGCATCGCGTGGGCCTGCTCCGAACTCGCCGCGTGGTTGCGTTGAACATCGCGGCGGGCGCGCGCCGCAGCAGGCGGTAGTCTCGTTTCGCACCTATCGAAACGCATTCGCCATAGTTTCCTGAAACGAAAATTCTTCCGTTTTCACGCAACCAGACCATCAAGTTTTTCCGGGTCGGGCCGTATTACCGGTAGCGAATGCCGGCCGGCATCCGGTTCGTGATCGTTTGTCATCATTGTTTGCATCCGGTTACACGTCGGCCGTTCCGTTTTTGAGATGCTTGAAAGATTGTCAAACCGGAGTCGGATCGTCCATGAAAACGCGCGAGATTCACCGCAACGCAGCGTGGCTGCCGGGACTGGCAGCCGTGCTCGTCATGGCCGGTTGTGCAAGCACGCAGTCCGTTTCGCCAAGCGACACGCTGGCGGGACAACCGTCGCCGTCGAGCCCGCCCGCTGCCGCGCAGTCGGCCGTCACACCGCCGCCGGCGCCGATTCTCGTCGCGCGGAAGTACGTCGTGAAGCGCGGCGACACGTTGACGGGCATCGCGTCAGCGAGCGGCTGCAGCGTGGCCGACCTGCGCACCTGGAACAAGCTGGGTGCGAAGGGCAGGCTGCGCATGGGACAGGTGCTGCGCATCGTCAAGCAGCAGCCGTTGCCGCCGTCGGGCGTGGCCGGCACGCAGGTGGCTGCGTCGTCGGCGTCGAGCAATGGGGCAGCGAGCAACCAGGCAACCGCGCAGACCGCGGCGTCGAGCGCGAGCGACCGTCAGGTCGTCAAGGAAACGAAGCGGCATGCGGGCGGCGTCGCACTCACGTGGCCCGCGAACGGCAAGATCGTCGACGGGTTCCGGCCGGGGCAGAACCGCGGCATCCAGATCGCCGGCCGGCCGGGCGACCCGGTCCGCGCCGCGGCCGACGGCCGCGTGATGTACGCGGGCACCGGCCTGAACGATTACGGCAGCCTGATCATCGTCCAGCACAACGCGGATTTCCTGACCGCCTATGCGCATAACCGCAAGCTGCTCGTGAAGACGGGCGACATCGTGCGCCAGGGCGACGAGATCGCCGAGATGGGCGACCTCGACAACTCGCGTGTCGCGCTGCTGTTCGAAGTGCGGCGCGACGGCAAGCCGGTCAATCCGATGCCGTATCTGCCTTCGTCGCAAGGGTGAAGCCGGGCCGTTTCGCTGGAACGCGGCGGCGGTCACTGCTACGCTAGGGCCTGTTCATGCGAGTCCCGCGCTGCGCGGGGCCGACGGCCGTCTTTCGGGGATGCGCGGCGTAGGCCGTCGCGGGCCGGCCGCCGGCGTGAACGGGCGCGCGTGTTCAAGGCGCGCCCGCGTTGCTTCGTGCCACCGATTCCGACAGAACACATCACATTCATGGAACATTCTCCGACACGCCGTTCGCTGTTGCTTGCCGCCGTTGCCGCGCCGTTCGTCGCCGCGTGCACGTCCGCGCCGGTCGCCGACCAGGGGCGCGCCCACACTGCCCAGGCCGAACTGACCGCGCTCGAGAAGGCCTCGAATGGCCGGCTCGGCGTCGCCGCGCTCGATACGTCGAACGGCGTGCGGATCGCGCACCGTGCGCGCGAGCGCTTCCCGCTGTGCGGCACGTATGCGGTCGTCGCGGCTGCCGCGATGCTCGCGCGCGGCTCGCTCGACGCGTCGCTGCTGCCGCGCCGCATCCTGTACCGCCGCTATGAAATCGTGTCGGGCTCGCCGATCACGGAAAGCCACGTCGACACGGGCATGACGATCGAGCAGCTGTGCGCGGCGATGCTGCAGTCGGGCGACAAGGGCGCCGGCAACCTGCTGATGGGCGTGCTCGGCGGCCCGCAGGCCGTCACGTCGTTCGCGCGCGAGAGCGGCGCCACGTCGTTTCGCCTCGACCACTGGGAACCCGAACTGAACAACGCGGCGCCCGGCGACGAACGCGACACGTCGACGCCGGTCGAGATGGTCGACACGCTGCAGCGGCTGCTGCTCGGCAACACGCTGCACGAGCCGCAGCGCGCCCAACTGACGGAGTGGATGGTCGGCGGCGCGCGCGGCGCGACCGGCATCGCCGCGGGTGTGCCGCCCGGCTGGCGCATCGCGGACAAGGCCGGCACGGGCGGCTACGGCACGACGACCGACGTCGCGGTGCTGTGGCCGCCGTCGCGTGCGCCGATCGTGATGGCCGTGTCGTTCACACAGCCGCAGGCCGCCGCGGCGGCCCGCGCGGACGTCGTCGCGTCGGCGGCGCGCATCGTGGCGGGCGCGCTCACCGCGACGGCCTGAGCGTCCCGCGCCTCGCGCAAAGCCGGCGTTTGGCTTATCGTGTCGGACAGCGCGCGCCGGCGTCGGCGCGCGGTCCCTCCGCGCCGTTTTTCCGTTTGCCTTCTTCATGCGCCGACTTCCGCCCCTGCACGCGCTGCAGATTTTCTCGACGGTGGCTCGCCACCGCAGCTTCACGCGCGCGGCCGAGCAGCTGTGCATCACGCAGGGCGCGGTAAGCCGGCAGATCCAGACGCTCGAGGCGCATTACGGTTTCCCGTTGTTCAAGCGGCATGCGAAGGGCCTCACGCTGACGGCGGAGGGCGAACAGTTGCTGCCGGTCGTCAACGAGAGCTTCGCGCGGATCGAAGATATTTCGATGAAGCTCACGCGGCAGCGCACCGATCTCGCGCTGAAGGTGCCGACCTGCGTGATGCGCTGGATGCTGCCGCGCATCATGCGCTTCCAGGGCGAGCATCCCGATCTGCATGTGCAGATCACCACCGCGTGGCAGCACGTCGTCGATTTCGCGACCGAGCCGTTCGATGCGGCGGTCGTCTACGGTACGTCGCCGGGCACGGGCGTGTGCGCGCTGCCGCTGTTCGACGAGCGGCTGACGCCCGTCTGCGCGCCCGAATTGAGGCAGACGTCGCCGCTCGACGCGGTCGGCGATCTCGCGCGCCATACGTTGCTGCATCCGACCCGCGACCATCGCGACTGGCGCGCATGGCTCGATCACGCGGGCGAGCGCAGCGTCGATCCGGCGCGCGGGCCGACGTTCGACACGCTCGATCTCGCGACGAATGCGGCGATGCAGGGCTTCGGCGTCGCGATCGGCGACGTGACGCTCGTCGACGACGACGTCAGCGCACGCCGGCTTGAACGGCCGTTCGACATCGTGCTCGAGACGGGCGCGCGCTACTTCTTCGTGTATCCCGAGAACATCGGCAGCCAGCAGAAGATCCGCGCGTTCAGCGACTGGATCGCGCGCCATCGCGATTGACCGGCGCGCGGAACCCGCCGGGCGTCGCGCCGGCGGGCGGATTTACTGGTACGTCACGACGGCGATCATCGGCGCCTGGTGGTTGCCTGGACGGTTCGGTAAAACGATTGCGCGCGAGGCCTGGGTAAAGGTCGTGGTCTTGATGGCCTGCTGGCTCGCCGCGTCGACGAATGCGATCTGGCCGCTTGCCGGGCGCGGACAGTCGGGGCGTACTTGCCCGCGGGCGAGATCGGCCGTATCGACCGCGAACGAGCAGGGCGGCTCGACGATCATGCCGGAAAAGGAGATGGTGCCGGACGCGCCGGCAGCAAACGATGAGGAAGTGGCCAGAAGCGAGGCAGCCAGGACGAACGAGGCGGCGATAGGGCGGTGCTTCATGACAGGCTCCAGAAAGGAAGCGCGTCGCAGCGTGGCCGCTCGGGTGGCAGTCCGTCAACGCTGCAATGCTGTATGCGTAAACGGCAAAACCATCGGACCTCTTGAATGAAAAAAATCGAAATAATGGCAATCGGCAAACGATTGCGTATTGCTTAAACCAATGTAGGCCGAATCTGTGCAACCGCAAGTCAGGGAAATGCCGGGTGGCATAAGATCGAAGGACGAACGGTCGTCGTGACCGTTGTGTGGGCAACGGCCTTGCGCCGCCCGGAAAGCAAGACGGCCGCTCGAGATGAGCGGCCGTCTTGCGTTGGAGCCGAAGGTGCGCCGTTCAGTTCGCGCGCTTGCGTACCGCGCCGACGATCACGAGCAGCACGATCGCGCCGATGATCGACGCGATCCAGCCCGCGCCCTGGCCCGGTGCGTACCAGCCGGCGGCGCGGCCGACGTAGCCGGCGACCAGCGAGCCGACGATGCCGAGCACGGTGGTCATCAGGATGCCCATCTTGTCGTCGCCGGGCTTGAGCGCGCGGGCGAGGAGGCCGACGATGAGCCCGACGACCAGGGTTTCGATGAATTGCAGCATGAACGCCTCCCTATTGCGGTTGAGCTGTTGACGAAACGAAATTGACCCGTGCGGCGCACCAGGGTTCCATGGGCCGCGGGCCGTTGCGTGGCGCGCCGAGTATCGCATGCCGGCGCGGCGCGCACATGTCAGGCTACCGGCGCGCCTGCCACCGGGTCGAGACGACGGTAGCCTTCGGTCGCGTTCAGCAGCGTGCGCGTGTAGTCGCGTGCAACCTGCCCGGCGCGCACGTCCTCGATCCGGAGCAGCTCGACGATCTCGCCGTGCTGCATCACCGCGACGCGCTGGCACAGGAAGCCGATCACCGCGAGGTTGTGGCTGACGAGGATCATCGTCAGGTTGCGTTCGCGATGCAGGCGGCGCAGCAGGTTCAGGATCTCGGCCTGCACCGACACGTCGAGCGCGGACGTCGGCTCGTCGAGCAGCAGCACGCGCGGCTCGACGATCAGCGCGCGCGCGATCGCGACGCGCTGCCGCTGGCCGCCCGACAGCTGGTGCGGATAGCGGAACCGGAACGTGGGGCCAAGGCCAACCTCGGACAGCGCGCGGGCGATGCGCGTATCGGCGTCGCCGATGCCGTGGATCGACAGCGGTTCGCGCAGCGTCTGGTCGACCGTGAAGCGCGGATGCAGCGACGCGTACGGATCCTGGAACACCATCTGCACGTGACGGCGAAAGGCACGATCGGGCGTGCCGCCCACCGGCCGGCCGTCGATCGACAGGCTGCCGGACGCGAGCGGCACGAGCCCCGTCAGCGCGCGCAGCAGCGTCGACTTGCCGGAGCCCGATTCGCCGACCAGCCCGAACACTTCGCCGTCGCGGACCGCGAAGCTTGCGTCGCGCACGGCGTCGACGTGACCCGTGCGGGTCGGGAAACGGATCGATGCGTGATCGACGTCGATCATCGTGCGGCCTCCTTCGGTAGGTGAGCGGCCGGCGCGGGCGCGGCGGCGTCGAGCCATGCCGGATCGCGCCGCAGCACCGGCAGTTCGTCGGGCGGGTTCGCGAGCGGCGGGTTCGCCGCGAGCAGCCCGCGCGTATAGGGATGCGTCGCATCGCGCAGGTCGCGCGCGGCGCAGGTTTCGACCACGCGCCCCGCGTACATCACCGCGACGCGATCGCAGAACGACATCACGAGCGGCAGGTCGTGGCTGACAAACATCAGGCCCGTGTCGTGCCGCGCGATCATCGCGTCGAGCACCGCGAGCACCTGCATCGACACCGCGACGTCGAGCGCGGAGGTCGGCTCGTCGGCGATCAGCAGGCGCGGACCCGTCGACACCATCATCGCGATCATCACCCGCTGGCCCATGCCGCCCGACAGCTCGTGCGGATACGCATCGGCGACGCGCGCCGGGTCGCGGATCTGCACGGCCGCGAGCGCGTCGACGATCCGCTCGCGCAGCGCGCGGCCGCGCAAGCCCGGCTCGTGCCGCCGGAACGCTTCGCCCATCTGCTTCGCGACGGTCATGACCGGGTTCAGCGAATACTTCGGATCCTGCAGGATCATCCCCATCTGGCTGCCGCACAGCCGCCGGCGTTCGCCCGGCGACATCGCGAGCAGGTCGTGGCCCGCGAAGCGCATCGTGCGGGCCGACCAGCGCGCGGCGTCGGGCAGCAGGCCGAGCAGCGCGCGGCCCGTCAGCGATTTGCCGGAGCCCGATTCGCCGACGATGCCGAGCCGTTCGCCGGGCGCGAGCGTCAGCGACAGGTCGCGCACCGCGTCGGTGACGACGCCGTCGTGCCCGCGAAAGCCGATTTTCAGGCCGTCGATCTCGCAGAGCGGCGCGGGTGCGGGGGTGAAATTCATCGGCATGTCATGCTCCATGGCGGGGATCGAAGACGTCGCGCAGCCCGTCGCCGAGCAGGTTGAACGCGAGGCTCACGAGCAGGATCGCGATGCCGGGCAGCGTCGCGACCCACCACGCGTCGAGCAGCACGTTGCGGCCCGACGCGACCATGAAGCCCCACTCGGGGCTCGGCGGCTGCGCGCCGAGGCCGAGAAAGCCGAGGCCCGCGACGGTCAGGATGATGCCGGCCATGTCGAGCGTCGCGCGCACGATCACCGACGACATGCACAGCGGCATGATGTAGCGCAGCAGGATGCGCGGGCCCGACGCGCCTTGCAGCCGCGCGGCGTGGATGAAGTCGGCCTGCGCGATGCGGATCGTCTCCGCGCGCGCGAGCCGCGCATACGCGGGCCACGCGGTGATCGAGATCGCGACGACCGCGTTGATCACGCCGGGCCCGAGCGCGGCGGCGAACGCGAGCGCGAGCACGATCTTCGGGAACGCGAGCGCGATGTCGGTGATGCGCATCAGCACGCTGTCGACGAAGCCGCCGCAATAGCCGGCCGTCGTGCCGATCGCGAGGCCGATCGGCACGACGATCACGACGACGAGCAGCGCGATGCCGAGCGTGAGGCGGGAACCTGCGATCAGCCGTGAGAGGATGTCGCGCCCGAGCTGGTCGGTGCCGAGCCAGTGCGATGCGGAGCCGGGCGGCAGCAGCCGGTCGGACAGCACCTGGCGCAGCGGATCGTGCGGCATGATCAGCGGGCCGACGATCGCGACGACGATCAGCGTCACCAGGATCGCGAGCCCGAACAGGTTGAGCGGATTGACCGCGAAACGGCGCCAGCGGCGGTAGGCGAGGCCGAGTGCGGCCTGCGAGCGCGACGCAGGCGCGTCGGACAGCAGCCACGCGCGCAGCGTGAGAGGGGCGGCATTCATGGTCGGATGGCCTTCGGCATGGACGGTGAAGGAATCAGGATGGAAACGGTCATGTCGAAGCCGCCCTCAGCGCGCACGCGGATCGAACACGCGGTACAGCGCGTCGGTCAGCAGGTTGACGGTGATGAACATCACGCCGATCACGAGCGTCGCGCCGAGCACGGCATTCATGTCGGCGTTCAGGAGCGCGCCGGTCAGGTACGAGCCAAGCCCCGGCCACGCGAACACGATCTCGGTCAGCACCGAGCCTTCGAGCAGGTTGCTGTACGTGAGCGCGATCACGGTGAGCAGCGGCACCATGATGTTGCCGAATGCATGCCGCCAGATCACGCGCCGTTCCGACAAGCCTTTTGCGCGCGCGGTGACGATGTATTCCTGGCTCAACTGGTCGAGCATGAACGAGCGCGTCATCCGGCTCAGGTACGCGACCGAGTAGTAGCCGAGGATCGCGGCCGGCAGTGCGATGTGCGACACCGCGTTGCGGAACACGTCCCACTCGCCGGCAAGCGCCGCGTCGATCAGCAGGCTGCCCGTGCGCGGGTCGACCATCCCGTCGTACACGGGATCGAGCCGGCCCGGGCCGCCGACCCAGTGCAGCCGCGCATAGAACAGCAGCAGCCCCATCAGCCCGAGCCAGAACACCGGCACCGAATTGCCGATCAGGCCGACGAAGCGTGCGATGTGGTCGATCGGCCGGTTGTGCTTCACCGCGGCCGCAACGCCGAGCGGCACGCCGATCGCGATGCCGATCAACGTCGCGATCGTCGCGAGTTCGAGCGTGGCGGGGAACACGCGCCTGATGTCGTCGAGCACGGGGTTCGACGTCAGCAGCGACATGCCGAGATTGCCGTGCAGCACGTCGCGCGCGTAGATCAGGAACTGCGTGACGAGCGGCTTGTCGAGGCCGAGTGCGATGCGCTCGGCCGCGTACGCGTCGGCCGATGCGCGATCGCCGAGGATCGCGAGGACAGGATCGATCGGCACCTTGCGGCCGATCACGAACGTCAGTGCGAGCAGCCCCGCGAACGTGACGGCGAGGGTGAGCGCCCAGCGCAGCACACGCAACGCCCAGCGTACGGCCGGGCGCCGCGCGGGCAGCGTGCGCAGTGCTTCGAGGGAGGAGGCGGGAGTCGACATGCGGCGAACCTTATTGCTTCTTCAGGTGACGGTACGACACGAGATCGTTGATCGGCCCGACTTCGAGCCCGCTCACGCCGGGCCGCATCGCGACCTGCGCGACCTTCTCGAACATGATCACGAACGGCGAGCGCGCGAGCATCTCCTTCTGCATCGCCTGGTACCGCTGCGCGCGTTGCGCGGCGGTCGGCTCGGCGAGCGCGGCGTCGGTCTCCTTCGTGAGCTGCGGGATGTCCCAGCTGTTGCGCCAGGCCAGCATCTTGTAGCTCGACTTGTCGGCGTTGTCGGGGTTCCATGCGAAACCCTGCGCGTTGCTGTGCGGGTCGATGTAGTCGGCCGACCATTCGCCGATGTAGATGTCGTGCTGGCGCGCGCGGTATTTCGCGAGCGTCTGCTTGTTGTCGCCGGGGATCAGCTGCACCTTGACGCCCGCCTGCGCGAAGTTCGCCTGCACGGCTTGCGCGATCTCCGTGTACGGATAGTCGTTGCGCACGTCCATCGTCACCGAGAAGCCGTTCGGCACGCCGGCCTTCGCGAGCAGCGCCTTCGCCTTCGCGACGTCGAGCTTGTACGGGTTCGCATTCAGCGTGCCGAGGAAGCCTTCGGGCAGGAAGGTCTGGTGCACCTTGTAGGTCGTCTTCACGACGTTGGCCTGGATGCCCGCATAGTCGACCAGCCACTTCAGCGCTTCCTGCACGTCGGGCTTGGCGAGCGTCGGGTTCTTCGTGTTCAGGCCGAGATACAGCAGCGTTGCCTGCGGTGAGGCCGTGACTTTCGCCTTGCCCGATTTCACGACCGACGCGAGATCGTCGGGGCTCAGGTCGCGCGCCGCGTCGACGTCGCCGTTTTCCAGCAGCAGCCGCTGGCTCGCCGCTTCGGGCACGTGGCGCAGCACGATGCGCTTCATCGCGAGCGGCAGCCGGTAGCCGTCGAAGCGTTGCAGCACGATGCTGTCGCTGGGCGACCACTTGACGAGCTTGTACGCACCGGAGCCGGCCTCGTTGGTCTTCAGCCACGCATTGCCGAAGTCGTTGCCCTGCTGGTGCGACAGCAGCAGTTTCTTGTCGAGCACCGACGCGGGCCACGAGCCGAGCACGTTGAGCACGAAGGTCGGCGCGTATTTGTGATCGGTCGTGATCGACACCGTCTGGTCGTCCAGCTTCTTCACGTTCGCCGCGACGTTGGCCTTCGTGAGCCCGATGCCGGTCAGCACCGCGGCCGGGCCCTTGTCGAGCAGCACCGTGCGCTGGATCGACCACGCGACGTCGTCGGCCGTCAGCGGGTTGCCCGAGTGGAACTTGAGGCCCGAGCGCAGCTTGAACGTATAGGTCAGCCCGTCGGGGCTCACGGTCCAAGACTGCGCAACGTCGCCGTTGAATTTCGACGGATCGCGCAGGTCGACGCGCACGAGCCGGTCGTACGTGTTCGCGACGTATTCCTCCGGCACCAGTTCGTAGATTTCGCCCGGATCGAGCGTCGTGAATTCGTCGAGCAGCGTGGCCATCACGAACATGTCCTTCGGCGTTTCCGCATGGGCGGTGGAAAGCGGAACGGCGGCGAACAGGGACGCGGCGGCCAGCGCCGCGACGAGCCGGGAGGTCGGGAATTTCATGGGCGCTTCTCCATCTGTCGTTTGAGTCGTTGAACGTGAACCTGCATGAAAAGGGGGCGCGTGTGCAGCGTCGTCACATCAGGCGCCACGGGCCGCTCGCCGCGTTGTCGATCGGCGGCAGCGCGTGCGAACCGGGCAGCTCGTAGTGCCACCACTCGCTGTCGATATGCGCGAAGCCGGCCGCATGCATCACGCCGAGCAGCAGCAGCCGGTTGCGTTGCACGTGCTCGGGCAACCCCGCGTGAAAATGGCCCGACGCGGCCACCATCTCGTCGAAGCCGGTGCCCATGTCGAGCGGCTCGCCGTTCGCGCCGACGAGCGTCAGGTCCAGCGCGGTGCCGCGGCTGTGGTTCGACCCGCGGCCGAGATCGGCGACGAAGTTCGGATCCGGCAGGAACTCCCACAGCACCTGCTGCGCTTGCGGCGGGCGATACGCGTCGTAGAGGCGCAGCGTGAAGCCGGCCTGCGCGGCCACGTCCACCGCGCGGCGCAGTGCGGCTTCGGCCGGCTCGAGCAACAGACAGTGCGCGTTGCGGTAGATCGGCTTGCCGGTCAGGTTGTGCTCGGTCGCGTAGACGAGATCGATTTCGACGCGATGCGTGGCGGGCGTGATTTCGACGAGGCGGTGATGGTTCATCGGCGGTCCGGTTTGCTCAGGATTCGAATTGGTCGAACGTGCGCTGCAGTTCGCGATTGCGCGCGACGCGCCGGTCGATCGCGGGACCGAGGCGGTCGACCACGGCGGTGATCAGCAGGTTGAACAGGCAGGTGAGCGGCGCGAGCGAATCCCAGAACTGGCCGACGTCGGTCTTCACTTGCAGCAGGTCGGCCGGCCACTCGCGCGCCCACGGGCAATACAGATCGGTGACCAGCGCGAACGGCTGGCCGCGTTCGGCGGCCGCCTGGCAATAGCGGCGCGCGCTGCGCGAATAGGCGCGGGTATCGGTGACGATGCAGTACGGCCGCTCGAATTCGGAGTTCAGCGAATCGACGTACGAGCCTGACTGGCCGTCCGAGTAGAACACGCGCGGGCGCAGGTATTCGAGGTAGCTGCTGAACGCGTTGCTGATGCCGCGCGTCGACTGGATGCCGAGGATGAACACGGCGTCGGCTTGGGCGATCCGGTCGGCCACCTGCGCGAACACCGGTTCTTCGGCGAGCCGGTACACGTGGCGGATCGCGTCGAGTTCGCGCTCGAGCGACGACGCAAGCGTGCCGTCGCCGCGATGGCTGTCGTGCTCGCCGGTGGTCGTTGGCGTGGCGGTGGCGCGGCGGTACTCGTCGAGGCGGTCGGTGATCATCCACGGACGGTCGCTGCCGCCGCGCAGTTCGCGTTTCAGGTCGTCGAGATTCCGGTAGCCGACGCTGCGCAGGAAACGCCCGACCGAAATGCCGCTGGTGCCGGTTTGCTGCGCGATCTGGTCGGCGGTTTCGAGGCCGAGCCGATCGAGGTTCGCGAGCATGTAGCTCGCGATGCGCTTCGCGGTCGGCGTCAGCTCGGCAAAGCGGGATTCGACGGTATGGGCGAACGCGCAGGTCATCGGTATGTTAGATCGTTGTCATTGGATGATTCAATGTCATCTATCTAACAAAGCCAAAATCAATCGCGCTAGCGGATAAAAACTATGGGGTGATGGGCGACGATAGGGTCGAGGGCGCGGTCATGGGGGCAGGTGAAAAAGGCGTTTTTATCTCTGTCAGGCATATTTTGCGTTTATGCCCCACAGGAATAATTCATTCGGTCTGCCGGTCGCCCATATGGAAATCGTGCGTTTCGGCGCGCACAAGGTACTGTCGGTCGAGCGTTTCGATCGGACGTTGCATCGTGACGGCGGGTGGCTGTTGCGCTTGCCGCAGGAGGACTTCTGCCAGGCGCTCGGCGTGTCGCCGCACCTGAAGTACGAATCGCAGGGCGGCCCCGGCGTGCCTGACCTGGTCGGCCTCCTGCGCCGTTCGGAAACGGCGCGGGAGGATCTCGACACACTGTTCGCGGGCCTGGTCGTGTTCTGGATGCTCGCGGCACCGGACGGGCACGCGAAGAACTTCAGCCTGCGCCTGCTGCCGGGCGGCCGTTTCCGCCTCACGCCGCTCTACGACGTGATGTCGATCTGGCCGGTCGAAGGCGATGGCGGGAACCCGTGGTCGTGGCATAAGGCGAAGCTCGCGATGGCCGTGCACGGCAAGCGCAAGCACCATGCGATGCGCGACATGACGCGACGGCACTTCACCGCGATGGCCGAATACTGCCTGCTCGGCGATATTGCGACGCCGATCGTCGAACGGCTCGTCGCGATGACGCCGCATGTGATCGAATCGGTCGGCAGCTGCGCTGCCTCCCGGTTTTCCGGCGAGGATAGCGGAGCGCATCCTGGGTGGATTGCGGTTCGCCGCGCAACGGCTCGACGAAATGCCGCGGGCGTAAACCGCACCCCGGCCCGATTGGCTGGCGTTCGACGCATCGGCATACGGCTGTTTCAGTTCGAGAGGATCAGTGATCCGAATCGACTGCGCCGCATCGTGATCGTGCGTTGCATGTCTCGATCTTGTCGCCATGTGTGGCATCTCGACCGCGCGCGGTCGTATTTCCGCATTCACCGGACCTGACCGATTCACCGATATCGGTCACCTTTCAGTATTCCGCTGCGCCGCAATAATTACAAAGTTAAAGCGGATCAGATTAAATCATTAATTCAGGTTAATAATTCATTTAATTTTTCATGGAATTTGGATTTAACTTGCGTCACGGGATGTTCGATTTTCGATAATCCGAAAAACGGCATGAGTTCCGTAATGGAAATTCGCTCAATTGCAGGCATGAAGAGGAAACCATGACGAATCTTTCTCGACGCAAGATGCTGGCGGGAACCGCCGGCGCTATTGCCGCCGCGGGTATCGCGGTATCGGCCAAGGCCGCCTCGTTCGGCAATCCGGACCGCCCGCCGGAAGGCGCGATGAATGCGCGCAACCGCCAGAGCCTGACCGACCCGGGTCCGAAAAATCCGGCAATCGCCAATCAATTCCCGTCTTTTCAGGATCCGCCGGCCACCGATATCAACGGCATGCCGTTATTCTGGGCTTCGTTCAATAATGCGCATAAACGCATTCAAAATGGCGGATGGGCGCGCGAAGTCACGCAGGACGATTTCGCGATTTCCGAAACCATTTCAGGCGTCAACATGCGCCTCACGCGCGGCGGCATTCGCGAGATGCACTGGCACCAGCAGGCCGAGTGGGCCATCATGCTCGACGGCCGCTGCCGGATCACGGTGCTGGACGAGCTCGGGCGGCCATCGGTGCAGGACGTGAAAACCGGCGATCTCTGGTATTTCCCGCCCGGGCTGCCGCATTCGCTGCAGGGCCTCGGCACCGACGGCGCCGAATTCCTGCTCGCGTTCGATAACGGCCGCGCCTCCGAATTCAACACGTTGCTGTTGACCGACTGGATCGCGCACACGCCGCCCGATGTGCTCGCGCTCAACTTCGGCGTGCCCGCCGACGCATTCAGGAACATTCCGCTCGACAACCTGTGGATCTTCCAGGGCGACGAACCGGGTCCGCTCGCGCAAGCGCAGCGCGCGTCGGCGTCGTCGGCCGGGGCGCCGCCGCATCCGTTCATCTTCTCGCTCGGCGACATGAAGCCGGTCAGGAAGACCCGCGGCGGCGAAGTGCGGATCGCGGACAGCACGAACTTCAACGTGTCGACCACCGTCGCGGCGGCGCTCGTCACCGTGCACCCGGGCGGCATGCGCGAGCTGCACTGGCACCCGAACGCGGACGAATGGCAGTACTACCTGCAGGGCGACGCACGGATGACCGTATTCGACACGGGGCCGAAGGCGCAGACGGCCGACTTCCGCGCGGGCGACGTCGGCTATGTGAAAAAGAGCCTCGGTCACTACGTGCAGAACACCGGCAGCACCGACCTGGTGTTCCTCGAGATCTTCAAGACCGACCGCTATGCGGAAGTGTCGCTGTCCGACTGGCTTGCGCATACGCCGCCGCAACTCGTCGAAGCGCACCTGAACCTCGCGCCGGACGTGATCGCGCAGTTTCCGCGCAACCGCCCCGACGTCGTGCCGCTGTAACGCCGCCGCCGTCGCGGCCGGCAGGCGGCACGCCGGCCGCGGCGCCCGAACTTCAGGAAGCCTTCCTCATTCGAACGGAACCTCACCATGATTCCCGTCACGAGCAAACCTGCCGGCGGCTTCGCGCTGCCGGGCCGGCCCACCGGGCACACCGACGGCGCCGCGCGCGCCGCGCTGGAAGGGCGCCGCACCGGCGTCGCCGCGCTGCTGCCGTTCGTCGGTCCGGCCGTCATCGCGTCGATCGGCTACATGGATCCCGGCAACTTCGCGACCAACATCCAGGCCGGCGCCGCGTACGGCTACCGGCTGCTGTGGGTCGTGCTGGCCGCGAACGCGATCGCGATGCTGTTCCAGGCGATGTCCGCGAAGCTCGGCATCGTGACCGGCCGCAATCTCGCGGAGCTGTGCCGCGACCGCTTTCCCGCGCCGGTCGTGTGGGGCATGTGGGTCGCGTCCGAGATCGCCGCGATGGCGACCGACCTCGCCGAATTCCTTGGCGGCGCGCTCGCATTCGGGCTGTTGTGTCACCTGTCGCTGTTCGCGGGGATGATCGCGACGGCGCTCGCGACCTGCGCGATCCTCGCGCTCGAAAAGCGCGGCTTCCGGCCGCTGGAGGCCGCGATCGCGGCGCTGGTCGGCGTGATCGGCGCGTGCTATCTCGGCGAACTGCTGATCGCGCCGCAGGACTGGCACGCGGCCGTGTTTCACCTGGTCGTTCCGCAGATCCCGGATCATGCGGCGCTGACGATCGCGGTCGGGATCATCGGCGCGACGATCATGCCGCACACGCTGTATCTGCATTCGGGGCTCACGCAGGATCGCACCGCGCCGCGCAACGAGGCGGAGCGGCGGCGGCTCGTGCGTTTCTCGAACCGCGAGGTGGTCGTCGCGCTCGGGCTGGCCGGGTTCGTGAATCTCGCGATGGTGATGATGGCGTCGTCGGCGTTTCACGCGAGCGCGCCGGGCATGACCGACATCGGCGCCGCGTATCACACGCTGATCCCGGTGCTCGGGCCGGCGGCCGGCGTGCTGTTTCTCGTCGCGCTGCTGACGTCGGGCGTGTCGAGTTCGGTGGTCGGCACGATGGCCGGGCAGGTCGTGATGCAGGGCTTCATCCACCGCCGCGTGCCGGTCTGGGTGCGGCGCGCGGTGACGATCGCGCCCGCGTTCGCGGTTGTCGCGCTCGGCTGCGACGTCACGCGCGCGATGGTCGCGAGCCAGGTCGTGCTGAGTTTCGTGCTGCCGCTGCCGATGATCGCGCTGCTGATGCTGTCGGCGCGCGCGGACGTGATGGGTGCTTACGCGATGCGGCTGCCGCTGCGGATCGTCGCCGGGGCGGCGACGGTCGTGATCGTCGGGTTGAATGCGTACCTGGTGTGGGCGGCCTTCAATTGAACGGCCGCGGCCGGCGCCTACTGCTGCATGTCCGGCGCCTCGCGAAGCCGCCAGATCACGTTGCACTGCTGGCCGCCGAGGCTCGTCGAGCGCAGCGTGATGACGGTGCCGGCCACGATCCGATACCAGAAATGCGCCATCAGCTCGGTGCCTTTGCGCTGGGGCTGCCCGTCGACCAGCACTTCGCACAGCAGCGGCGACGGCGAGCCGGACGGATGCGTGACGTAGACGTTCAGCCGCGCGATGTCGCGGGTCGCGGTGAACACGGCTTCGTGGTTTCCGCTGCCGATCAGCATCGTGCCGCCCGGTTCGTCGATCGCCTGCAGATAGGCGCCGGCGCTTTCCTCGATCGCCGCGGCCGCGACGGTCAGCCCGGCCGAGCGCAGGTAGTCGGCCGCCGCGATGCGCGCGGCCACCGCGTCGGATTGCACCGGCGTGCCGTCCGACAGCGCGAACGGCACGCCGTCGCGTAGCGCGGCGTCGGTGTGGTTTGCGTAGTAGCGCCAGCGGTCGAGGAAGCGGATATCGCCGGTCATGTGCAGCGCGCGGATCGGCTCGCCGTGATACTGGAGCGTCGTCGTGCCGTCGCTTGCGTCGAACGCCTCGTGAATGCCGTACTTGCTGACGAAGTTCTGGACCGGATCGAGCAGCGCCGTTTCGCCTTGCGCGCTCCACAGGTGCAGGAACGTCGTATCGATCCCGAAGCATTCCTGGAAATCGGTGCCGATGCGGGCAATGCAGTCGCGCAGATGGCTGGCGTAGCGCGCCCACGCGTCCGCGGTCCCGGCGACGAGCCCGGCCTGCAGCGCACCGCCGTGGCGCGCGCGGACTTCGTCGACGACGAGACGCCAATGAGCGTCGCGCCGCTCGCCGATCAGCGGCGTGACGACGAACGTGCAGAACAGCGGGTCGGGGCACGCGTGGATCCGGTCGTCGCCGATCTGCGAGAACAGGTCGAACTCCGCCGCGCAGAACCAGATGTCGGCGTCGTACAGCGCGAGCTTGCGGATCTGCGGGTTGCGGGCGCAATACTCGGCGGCCTCGATGAAGCGGCCGAGCGGCAGCGCATATGCGCCAGATGCTTCGATCACGTCGATCGACTGGCTCGCCAGGATCCGCCGCTTGCGTTCGGAGAGCCCGTAGCCGATCACCGCGATCCGGCCGTCGTAGCCGGTGTGCCGCAGCGACAGCAGGAACGGTACGAGCATTTCGTACCATGCGCGGTTGTTGTCGTTGATCGCCACGCAGACCGCGTGCTCGCTCTAATGCATGTGTTTTCCCCGGTGGGCCTGCCCGGCTCAGTAGCCGACGTGGCGCTCGCAGACGACCGCGCCGCAACCGCGGCTGTCGTGATACGTAATATGAAACTGCTTGTTGTCCCACAGCCATTGGAACACGGCTTGGTACACGCCGGCCGTGGTCATGTCGTGCAGCACGATCTTCTTGCGTGCCAGCGGGCCGAAGCGGTTCAGTTCGCGAGCGTCTGCTCGTACGTGTGCGTGGTGTCGATGAACAACAGGTCGGATGCCAGCGGCTCCATCGCGAGATCGTCGGCGATCCTGAATTCGAAGTCGACTAACAGGTCTTGCGCGGCCTGCTCCAGTTCGCGCCGGATGTGGAAGTGCTCGTCGGAGATGTCGACCGACACGAGGCGCTTCGGTTGCGCGGAGCATGAAGGCCGTCGTGGTCAGCCCGGTAAACACGCCGAGCTCGAGGATGGTGTCGCAGCCGATCGCCGTTTCCGTATAAAAGTCGAAGCGGGAAGGGCTGTCACCGAGCCAGCCGATCGGTTCGATCTTGTACTGCAGGAATTCCATTCTCAGTTGTTGTAGCGTGCGCATCCGTTTTTCCTTCGCGTAGCGAACTCGGTGGTGGGTGCCATCGCCGGGACCAGCCGGCCCCCGCGGCGCCGGCCATTGTAGATCGCCGGCCGCCGCACGGCCTAGCGCCGACGCGGCGGCTTGCGGCGGCTTGCGGCGGCTTGCGGCGATTACCCGCGCGCCGGCATGGCCGGCCGCGCGGGCAGCCCCGATTACTTCGCGAGCGTGCGGTATGACACGAGATCGTTGATCGGCCCGATTTCCGGCCCGGTCACGCCGGGGCGCGTCGCGACCTGCACGACCTTCTCGAACATGATGATGAACGGCGAGTTCGCGAGCACGGCCTTCTGCAGCGCTTCGTAGCGCTGTGCGCGCTTCGCGGGCGACGGCTCGACGAGTGCGGCCTCGGTGTCCTTCGTCAGTTGCGGAATGTCCCAGCTGTTGCGCCACGCGAGCATCTTCGTCGGCGACTGGTCGGAGTTGTCGGGATTCCACGCGAAGCCGCGCGCATTGCTGTTCGGGTCCATGTAGTCGGGCGACCATTCGCCGACGAAGATGTCGTGCTGGCGTGCGCGGTACTTGCCGATCGCCTGCTTTGCATCACCCGGAATCAGCTTCACGCGGATGCCGCCCTGCGCGAAGTTCGCCTGCAGCGCCTGTGCGATCTCGAGGTACGGATAGTCGTTCGGCATGTCCATCGTCACGTCGAAGCCGTTCGGCAAGCCGGCCTTGGCGAGCAGCGCCTTCGCCTTCGCGACGTCCTGCTTGTACGGCCGCGCGTTCGACGCGCCGAGGAAGCCTTCGGGCAGGAAGGTCTGATGCACCTTGTAGGTCGTGCTGACGATGTTGCGCTGGATGCCGTCGTAGTCCACGAGCCATTTCATCGCCTGCTGCACCTCGGGTTTCGCGAGGTTCGGGTTCTTCGTGTTCAGGCTCAGGTACAACAGCGCGGACACCGGCCACGACGCGACCTTGATCTTGCCGGCCTTCGTCAGCGCGGCGAGGCTGTCGGGGCTCAGGTTGCGAGCGGCGTCGGCGTCGCCGTTCTCCAGCAGCAGCCGCTGCGCGGACGCTTCGGGCACGTGACGCAGCACGACGCGCTTCATCGGGTACGGCGTGCGGTACTTGTCGAAACGCTGCAGCACGATGGTCTCGTTGGGCGTCCACTTGACGAGCTGGTACGGGCCCGAGCCTGCGTCGTTGGTCCGGAGCCAGCCGCTGCCGAAATCGTTGCCCTGCTGGTGCGACAGCAGCAGCTTCTTGTCGAAGACCGATGCCGGGCACGCGCTCAGCACGTTGAGCACGAAGCTCGGCGCGTACTTGCGGTCGGTTTCGAGCACGACGGTCTGCGCATCGACCACACGCACCTTCTGCATCACGTTCGCCTTCGTGAGACCGAGATCGGCGAGCACGCCGGCCGGCCCCTTGTCGAGCAGGATGGTGCGCTGCAGCGACCACGCGACGTCGTCGGCGGTCACCGGGTTGCCGGAATGGAACGTGAGGCCGGGGCGCAGCTTGAACGTGTAGGTCACGCCGTCGGCGCCGACCGTCCACGATTGGGCGATCTGCCCGTCGAAGCGAGTCGGGTCCTTCAGGTCGACCCGCACCAGGCGTTCGTAGGTGTTCGCGACGTACTCGGACGGCACCAGCTCGTAGATCCCGCTCGGGTCGAGGGTCGTGAATTCGCCGAGCTGCGTGGCGACGACGAAGATGCCGGGCGGCGTGGCCGCCTGTGCCGGCCATGCCGGAACAAGCGCGACGAGCGCGGCGCTGACGAACAGCCGGGACAGCAGGTGCTTCATGCGGGCTCCGTTGAAAGGAAATCGTGGCTGCGATTCTCTCATCGACGGCCGCCCGGATGAAAATATTCGGCGTGCGCGCCGGCGGGCTGGCGCGCGGGAGCGAGCCGGGCGGACGCCCGGCATCGGCGGGTTCGGATCAGATCGCGCAGCGCGCGATCGCGAAGCGCATCGCTTCCTCGGCCGGCTCGTTGCCCGAGCCGCGCACGACCTTGATGACCGAGCCGTTGCCCGACGGCGTCAGCGTGACGAAGTACGAGTTCGAGCCGACGGCGATGTCGGTCACGCCGTTGTGCTGCGACTGCTCGGTGCCCGACAGGCGGCTGTCGAGGCAGTTGGCGATCGCGTAGGCCGGGCGTTGCGACGACACGTAGATCATCGGCGCTGCGCCGGAGGAAGCGGCCGAGTCGGGCGAGGGTGCGGAACCGCAGGCGGCGAGCAGGGCGGCGGGAAGAAGCAGCAGGAATCGTTTCATGGTCGGTCGTCGTGTGTCTCGTATCGAGGCTGGGGCGCGGGGTAGGCGAAACGCGAGGCTTCGCGACGAAACCGCCCGGAATCGGGCCGTTCTTGACGGTCGATACGGCCGGCGGCTGACGTCGGAGTATACCCGCAGCGTTTGACGCGATTCGGGCGTTGAAACGATTCGATACAACAAGCACCCGCTGCCGGGCGGCGGCAGCGGGCGTTCAGGCGATGGCGACTGGGCGCTTGCCGGCGTTACTGGCCGATCTTGTTGCTGACCGCATTTTCCTGCTGGTTCAGCACGTGCTGTTCGCTCTTCGTAATGTGGCTGTGATCCTGCGCAGCCATGTCCCGCTCTTCCTGGCGGATCTTGCGGTCGTCACGGTGCAGGCGCGCGGCCTGGGCGTGCGACATCTCGCCTTCCTTCACTTCGTGATGGATCCGGCGATTCTGGTTTGCGAGGCGCTGGTTGACCTCTTCGCGGCGCGGATGCGCCTGTTGCCACGGCGTGTCGGCGAACGCGGTGCCGGTCAGCACCGACATCAGGGTGGCGGCAATCGCGAGATGGCGGGTAAGGGCTCGCATGGTGTTTTCTCCTGTCGTTGTGCGTCCGGATCGTGGGCGCTTGTCCAAAAAACGCGGAGGGGGCCCCTGCTGTTGACGTTTCTGCCTGTATCGATTGCAAGTCTTTGTTACGTCGGGGCGTTGCGGCGCGGGCCCCGCGCGTGCCGCGCGAGGCCCGGCCGTCGCGCATGCGGATCAATGCGCGCCGGCGGCCGCCGCGTCGGCGTCGCCGCCGCCCGAGCGCGTGGGTTTCGTGATCCAGATCAGCGGAATGATCGCGATGAAGATGATCGCCGACACGTAGAAGATGTCGTTCAGCCCCATCACGGCCGCTTGCGAATCGACCGATGCGTTGAAGAACGCGAGCGCCGAATCGGGGCCGAGGTGCAGCAGCGAACGCGTGGTGTCGACGTGCTGCGCGAAGGTCGGGTTGGTGACGCTCGCCTGTTCGGTGAGCCGCACGTGATGCAGGATCGTGCGGTCGTTCCACGCGTTGCTGATCAGCGACGTGCCCACCGCGCCGCAGAACGTGCGGCCGAAGTTCGACAGGCCGGCGGCGGCGGGGATCTTTTCCGGCGGCAACCCGGACAGGATGATCGACGTCAGCGGCACGAAGAACATCGCCATCGGGATGCCCTGCAGCAGCGTCGGCAGCACGAGATCCCAGCGCGACACGTCGGTGTAGAAGGTCGTGCGCATCATGAAGACAACCGCGAAGCCGACGAACGCGAGTGTCGCGATGTAGCGCGGGTCGGTGCGCGGCAGCAGGCGCCCCATGACCGGCGTGAGCAGGATCGCGAACAGCCCGAGCGGCGCGGTGGCGAGCCCCGAGTCGACCGCGCGGTAGCCGAGATAGCCCTGCATCCACTGCGGCAGCAATACGAGCGTGCCGAAGAACATCCCGTACGCGACCGAGATCGCGATCGTGCCGCCTGCGAAATTGCGCTGCGTGAAGAGCCGCAGGTCGACGATCGGGTTGGTTTCGTAGAGCTCCCACACGAGGAAGAACGCGAAGCCGATCAGCGCGACGATGCCGAGCGCGACGACGACGGGCGAGTTGAACCAGTCGAGATCCTTGCCCTTGTCGAGCATGATCTGCAGCGATGCGACCCACAGCACGAGCAGCAACAGGCCGACCGTATCGATCGGCATGCGTTTCGTGGCCGATTCGCGGTCGCGGAACACGATCCACGTGACGGCGGCCGCGAAGAAGCCGACCGGGATGTTGATGTAGAAGATCCACGACCAGTTGTAGTCGTACGTGATCCAGCCGCCGAGCGACGGCCCCGCGATCGGGCCGACGAGCGCCGTCATCGACCACAGCGCCAGCGCGCTCGACGATTTCCGCCGCGGCCACGCGCCGAGCAGCAGCGCCTGCGACAGCGGCGCGAGCGGCCCGGCGACCGCGCCCTGCAGGATCCGTGCGGCGAGCAGCGTCGGCAGGTTCGGCGCGATCCCGCACAGCCACGACGCGAACACGAACAGCAGGATCGACGTGACGAACAGGCGTACCTGGCCGAAGCGCTGCGTGAGCCAGCCGGTCAACGGAATCGACACCGCGTTCGCCGCCGCGAAGATCGTGATCACCCACGTGCCTTCGTCGACCGACACGCCGAGGTCGCCCGAGATCGTCGGAATCGCGACGTTCGCGATCGACGAGTCGAGCACGTTCATGAACATCGCGAGCGATACCGCGATCGTGCCGATCGCGAGGCGGCCGCCCGATAACGGGGCCGAAGATGACGGAGTGGACATGCGTTTCCTGCGTAAGGGGCGTAACGGATGCGGCCCGTTGCGGCGGGCACGCACCGCCGCGCGCGGCCGCGCACGCGCGCGAACGCGGCGCAGGCGCGGCTGCTGAACGGAAGTGGGCACGGCGCGCGCAGCGCAGCCCGGTGGATGGGGCCGATGCGTGCGACGTGCTGCTCGATCGGATGCATGAAGCCGTGGCGGGCTTCGGGAGGCGGGATGCGGCCGGTCAGGAAGGCGGGACGCGCGTGACGCGCCTGCGGGCAGCGCTCAGGCGGCTGCCGTCGCGTGTGGAATGATTTTGCATGGCGACAGGCTAACGATGTGGCGAGCCGCCATCAACACGGGCCGGCTCATCAATCGATTTCGCTTGCCGCAACAATCGGTGTGCGAACCGTGCGGGTTACGGCGCGGTGCGCCATCCCGTGAACACCTCCGCCAGGAAATCGACGAACGCGCGCACCTTGCTGTCGAGGGTCGCGCGTCGCGGATACAGCACGTGCAGCTCGACGTCGTCGGTCCGGTGCCAGTCGGGCAGCACGATTTCGAGTTCGTTCCGCTCGAGCCGGCGGGCCGTGTAGTGCGTCGACACCAGCGCGATGCCGCCGCCGCCCGCGGCCTGGCGCAGCACCGTCATCGATTCGTTGGTGATCAGCACCGGCCGCACCGGCACGTCGGCCACGTCGCCGGCCGCATTGGTGAGCCGCAGCGTCAGGCCGGGCGCGTCGCGGCCGACGAGCAGCAGGTCGTGCCGCGCGAGATCCTGCGGCGTGGCGGGCCGGCCGGCGCGGTCGAGATAGGCCGGGCTCGCGGCAAGCTTCGCCTGCGACCAGCCGAGCGAGCGCGCAATGTAGCTGGAATCGGTCAGCACCCCCGCGCGCAGCGCCACGTCGAAGCCGTGCTCGACGAGATCGAGCGGGTTGTTGTCGTAGATCAGCACGAGCTGGACCAGCGGGTAGCGCCGGCGAAACTCGGCGAGCGCCGGCTCCAGTTCGAACAAGCCGATCGAGTAGGGCACCAGCACGCGCAGCATGCCCTCCGGCGCCGTGCGCAGCGCGCGGGCCTGCCGGTCGGCGTCGAGCAGGATGTCCTCGGCGCGCAGGCAGCGCTCGTAGTAGTCGCGTCCGGCCTCGGTGACGGAGACGCGGCGCGTGGTCCGGTACAGCAGCTGGACGCCGAGATCGTCCTCGAGCTGCTTGACCTTGCGGCTCACGCGGCTGAGCGGCATGTCGAGATGCGTGGCGGCGGCGGTGAAATTGCCGCGCTCGACCACGCGCAGGAATATCCGGATGCTTTCGAAGTCCATACGGGGTGCGTCAGTGTTCGACCTGCGCGCATCTTACCTTCGCCGGCCGAATCGCTCCGCGCGGCGGCGATTATCCTGCCAGGAGCAATAACGCATCCTGTCCGCGCCTCTTAGTGGCGGCGGCGCGCCCCCGTATGCTCGCCGCATGAAATTCGCCTTGCCTCCTCTGCCGCCGTTCGCGACCGTGCGCACCGCGCTGCGCGACGCCCGGCCCACGCTGCCGCCCGGCGCCCTTGGCTTCGCATTGCGCAATACGGCCGCGTCGCTGCTCGCGCTCTACATCGCCTTCCGGATGAATCTCGACGACCCGAAATGGGCCGCGTCGACGGTGTGGATCGTCGCGCAGGGTAGCCGCGGAATGGGTTTGTCGAAGAGCCAGTACCGGATTCTCGGCACCGCGATCGGCGCGGCCGTCGCGCTCGTGCTGACCGGTGCGTTCGCGCAGACGCCCGAGCTGTTCCTGCCGGCGCTCGCCGCGTGGATCGGCCTGTGTGCGGGCGTCGCGACCTTCCTGCGTAATTTCCGCGCGTATGCGGCGGTGCTCGCGGGCTATACGGCGGCCATCATCGCGATGGACGCCGTAGCCGCGCCGCTGCACGCATTCGACATCGCGACCGCGCGTTTTCTGTACGTGGTGGTGGGCATCCTGTGCGGCGCGGCGTTCGAGACGGTGTTCGCACCCGGTTCGCCGCTGGCCGACGTCCGTACGCGGCTCGCGCGCTATCTGGACCGCGCAGTGGCCGTCGGCGCGGGTGCGCTGCGCCGCGAGCCGAACGGCGCGGCCGTGCACCGGCTGTTCGCGGACGCGCTCGAACTCGACACGGCGGCCGAGTATGCGGCTGCCGGCGCGCCGCCGGTGCGCAACGCGATCGGCCATCTGCGCGCGGCGGTGCTGGGCGTGCTGTCCGCGCAGGCTGCGGGGCAAGCGCTGCACGAGCACGCGGCGCGCAGCGGCGGCACGCCGGACCCGCTGGTCGCCGATGCCGCGCAGGTGCTCGACGGCGTGGCGGCGTCGGGCGCAGCAGGCGCCGAGTTGACCGCATTGCGTGCGCGCGTGGACGCCGCGGTGCGCGCCGAGGCCGCCGAGCCGGCCGGCTCGGACCCGTCGCGCCTGCTCACGCTCGACCGGCTGGCGGTGCTGCTTGCCGGTTTCGACGCCGCCTTCGCGGGCAAGGCGCAGTTGGACCGGCCGAACCCGACGGCGTCGCCCGTGCGCTACGCGTTCCACCACGATCCGGTGCTCGCTTGGCACAACGGGATTCGCGCGTTCATTGCGGTGCTGGTCGCCTCGGCGCTCTGGATCGTAACCGCGTGGCCGTCGGGCGCCGGGTTCGTCGCGATCACGGGCGTGGTCTGCGCGCTGTTCTCAACGCGCCCGAACTCGGTGGGCGCCACCGTCGGCTTCCTGAAAGGGGCGGCTTGCGCGGCGGTCGCGGGCGCCCTCTGCAATTTCGTGCTGCTGCCGGCGGTGTCGGGCTTCGAGATGCTCGCCTACATCCTCGGCGTGTTCATGATCGGCACGGGCATCGCGATGCGCAATCCGCGCACGGCCGGCATCGGCAGCGGCTTCTCGATCTTCTTCTGGAATTTCACGTCGCCGGACAATACGGCGCGCATCGGCGACGCCGCGTTTCTCAATTCGGCGCTCGCCACGCTGCTTGGCATCGCGTTCGGGGCACTGGTGTTCGCGCTCGTGTTTCCCGGCGATCCCGGCACGAGCCGGCGGCGCCTGCATCGCGCGGTGCGCGACGATTTGGTTCGCATCGCACGCAATCCACGGGCGTTGCGGGCGAGTGCGTGGCTGAGCCGCACGGCCGACCGTCTCGGGCGTGAACTCGGCTTCGCGGGCCGTCTGTCGCCCGCTCTCATCGAGCACGACCTGCGCGATCTGCTAGCGGCCTGGACGATCGGCGACAGCCTGCTGGCGTTGGCGGAACTGGCGGCACGCGAGCCGGCGGCGCGGCGAGCGGTTGCGTTGGTGCGGGCTCGGGTAGGGCGCGCGGATTTCTCGCGGCTGGCGCGGGCCGGCAACGCGGCAGCCCATGCGCTACTGCGGCGTGTGAAGGAGGTCGACAGCGACGACGGCCGCGCGCTGCTGCGCGGCGCGGTGTTGCTCAGCACGATCGCCGAGACGGCGGCCGCGCACGATGGCTTCCTGCGAGGCCGTCAGGAATGATGGAGCGCCCGGCGTGCGTCAGCTGAGGCGATAGGCCTTGCCCGGCGTCACTTCCGCCGGCAGCGGCTCGCGGTTCAGTTCGAGCAGCGTGCGCTCGATCTGCCGCGTCATCGCATCGAGTGCGAGATGGTTCGGCCCGTCGCCGAACGGCTCGGCGATCGCATGTGCGATTGCGTCGAGCGCGATCAGCGTATAGGCGACGAACACGGTGACGAACGGCGTCGCCGCGCCGATCGAGTCGACGAGACCGAACGGCAGCAGCACGCAGTACGCGTAGATGGTCCGGTGCAGCAGCACGTCGTATGAAAACGGTATCGGCGTCGACGCGATCCGTTCACAGCCGCTCACCATCGATACCAGATCGTCGAGACGCGCGTCGAGCATCCACAGCCGCGTGTCGGAGAGGTGGCCCGCATCGGCGCGCACGGCGAACGCTTCGCGCAGCGCGTGCACGATGACGACCGGGCGGAACCGCGACGCGGCGATGCGCGCGTAGGCGGCGCCGTCGAGCAGCCCGCGCAGGTCCGCGGCCGGATCGGTGCCGCGCAGCTGATGCTTGAGCGCATAGACGTACGCGACGACAGTCCGCACGAAGGCGCGCCGCGATGCATCGTCACGGTCGACCGCACCGTAGCAGAGCGCCTGCGACACCAGCGTGCGCGAGGCGGTCAGCACGCCGCCCCACAGTTGCCGGCCTTCGCGGTAGCGTTCGTAGCTCGCGTTGTTGCGAAACCCCGCGAAGATCGCGAGCGTGAGGCCGATCAGCGTGAACGGCGTCGGGTTCAGCGGCACCTTCTCGCCGAGCACGCGGCCGCCGCCCCATACCGCGACGAGGCTGATCGCGAGCGTCAGCACGAGCTGCGGCAGGATGGTCGGCAGCACCGAGCCGTTCCAGACGAGCAGCATCCGCAGCCAGTGCTCGCGCGGACGAACGATCATCGCCGCGCTCCGTCAGGCGGCGATCGACGCCGGCGCGGCCGCGCGATGCAGCAGCACCGGAATCGACTTCGACGTCGGCGTGTTGCACACGTCGCCGACGCTGTCGAGCGGCACGAGCGGGTTCGTTTCCGGGTAGTACGCGCCGATGCAGCCGCGCGGGATGTCGTATTCGACGAGCAGGAAGCCGTCCGCGCGCCGCTCGATGCCGTCGTGCCACACGGTTTCCATATCGACCCATTCGCCGGCCTTCAGGCCGAGCATCGCGAGGTCGTCGCGGTTCGCGAACACCACGCGGCGCTGGCCGAACACGCCGCGATAGCGGTCGTCGAGCCCGTAGACGGTCGTGTTGTACTGGTCGTGCGAGCGCGTCGTCATCAGCGTCATCAGCCGTTCGCCGTGCAGTGCGCGGGCGCGCTGGATCGGCGTGTCGGCCGGCAGTGCGTGCGCGATGAAGTTCGCCTTGCCCGTCGGCGTGAGCCATTCGCGGTCGCGCGACGCCACGCGCAGGTGGAAGCCGCCCGGCCGCGCGATGCGCGTGTTGTAGTCGTAGAAGCCGTCGAGCGTCGCCTCGATCGCGTCGCGGATCTTCGCGTAGTCGTCCTTGTAGGCCAGCCAGTCGATCTTGCCGCTGCCGAACAACGCGTGGCCCATGTGCGCGACGATCGCGGGCTCCGACATCAGGTTCGGCGACGCCGGCTTGTTCATCCCGTACGACACGTGGACCATGCTCATCGAATCCTCGACCGTCACGCCTTGCGCGACGTTGTCCTGCAGGTCGATCTCGGTGCGGCCGAGCGTCGGGAGGATCAGCGCGTCGCGGCCGTGGATCAGGTGGCTGCGGTTCAGCTTCGTCGTGATGTGCACGGAGAGGTCGCAGCGGCGCATGCCTTCCCACGTGCGCGGCGTGTCGGGCGTCGCCATCGCGAAGTTGCCGCCGAGGCCGATCAGGACCTTCACGTGGCCTTCGAGCATCCCTTCGATCGTCTCGACGACGTCATAGCCATGATGGCGCGGCGGCTCGAAGTCGAACACGCGGCCGAGCCGGTCGAGGAACGCCTGCGACGGCTTTTCCTCGATGCCGACCGTGCGGTTGCCCTGCACGTTCGAGTGACCGCGCACCGGGCACAGGCCCGCGCCGGGGCGGCCGATGTTGCCGCGCATCAGCATCAGGTTCGTCAGCATCTGCACGGTCGCGACCGAATGCTTGTGCTGCGTGATGCCCATGCCCCATGTCGCGATCACGCGCTCGCTGCGCGCATAAAGCTGCGCGAGGCCGTCGATCTGTTCGTACGGCACGCCACTTTCGGCCGTCAGCGCGGACCAGCTTTCGTTGCGCAGGTCGTCGGCGAACGCGTCGAAGCCGGCCGTATGCTCGCCGATGAACGCGGTGTCGAGCACACGCGGCGCACCGGCGGTGCGTGCGGCGTCGTCGAGTTCGAGCACGCGCTTGGCCATCCCCTTGATCAGCGCGAAATCGCCGCCGATCGTCGGCTGGATGAACGTCGACGCGATCTTCGTGCCCGACATCGTCAGCATCTCGAGCGGGCTTTGCGGATCGGCGAAGCGTTCGAGGCCGCGTTCCTTCAGCGGGTTGATCGACACGATCGTCGCGCCGCGCTTCGCGCACTCGCGCAGTTCGCCCATCATCCGCGGGTGGTTGGTGGCCGGGTTCTGGCCGAAGATCAGCAGCGTGTCCGCCTGTTCGAAATCGTCGAGCGTGACGGTGCCCTTGCCGACGCCGACCGACGCCGGCAGCCCGCGGCTCGTCGCCTCGTGGCACATGTTCGAGCAGTCGGGGAAGTTGTTCGTGCCGTACAGCCGCACGAGCAGCTGGTACAGGAACGCTGCTTCGTTGCTGGCGCGCCCGGACGTGTAGAACGCGGCCTGGTTCGGGTCGGGCAGCGCGCGCAGGTGGCGCGCGATCAGCGCGAACGCGTCGTCCCACGCGATCGGCACGTAGCGGTCGGTCTGCGCGTCATACACCATCGGGTCGGTGAGCCGGCCGTGCTGCTCGAGTTCGAAGTCCGACTGTTCGAGCAGCTCGGTGACCGTGTGCGCGGCGAAGAATTCGGGCGTCACGCGCTTGCTCGTCGCTTCGGCGGCGACCGCCTTCACGCCGTTTTCGCAAAATTCGAACGTCGACGCGTGCTGGCGGTCGGGCCATGCGCAGCCCGGGCAGTCGAAGCCGTCCGGCTGGTTCTGGCGCAGCAGCGTACGGTAGTTGCCGCCTGCGACCTTTTCCTTGATCAGGTTGATCGTGACGGCTTTCAGCGCGCCCCAGCCGGCGGCCGGGTGGGTGTACGGTTCGATGCGCGCGGTGGCGGATTTCTTTTTCATGATGCAGCGGGTGTCGGGGTCGATGCGTGCAGAGTACGTGCGGCACCCGTCCGGCTGTGTGTACACCTGTCCACTTCAAAAAAGAGTACAGTTGCCGCCATTCAGGCAGTGCGGATCGCAACTGTGTTGTTGAAGGGAAGTTGAAAGGAAGGCGCATGAAGCGTTACGAACAACTGGCCGACGATCTCCAGGCGCAGATCGAGCGCGGCATGTACCGGCCCGGCGAGCGGATTCCGTCGGTGCGGCAGGCGAGCCGGCAGCAGCAGCTCAGCGTCACGACCGTGCTGCGCGCGTACCTCGTGCTCGAAAGCCGCGGCCTGATCGAGAGCCGGCCGCAATCGGGCTATTTCGTCCGCGCGCGCGCAGCGGCGCCGGCCGAGGCCGAGCTGCACATGTCGGCGCCGGCCGCCGAGCCGTCGGCCGTGGACGTGAGCCGTCTCGTGCTGTCGACGCTGCGCTCGATCGCGCGCGACGACGCGGTGCCGCTCGGCTCGCCGTATCCCGATGCGTCGCAGTTTCCGGTGCAGCGTCTCGCGCGCTATGCGCAGACGATCGGCCGCCGCCGCACGCGCTGGGGCGTGATCGACGATCTGCCGCCCGGCAACCAGGAGCTGATCCGGCAGATCGCGCGTCGTTATGCGGAGCGCGGGATCGCGGTCGAACCCGGCGAGATCGTGGTGACGATCGGCGCGACCGAGGCGATCAACCTGTGCCTGCAGGCCGTCGCGAAGCCGGGCGACACGATCGCCGTCGAATCGCCGACGTTCTACGCGATGCTGCACGCGATCGAGCGGATGGGCATGCGCGCGCTGGAAGTCGCGACGCATCCGGGCGACGGCATCGATCTCGACGCGCTCGAACGGATCCTCGAGCGCGAGCGCATCGCCGCGTGCATGGTGATGCCGAATTTCCAGAATCCGCTCGGTTTCCAGATGCCCGACACGCGCAAGCGCGCGCTCGTCGAACTGCTGGCGAAGCACGGCGTGCCGGCGATCGAGAGCGATGTCTATCACGAGCTGTACTTCGGCGACACGACGCCGAGCGCGCTGAAGTCGTTCGACCGCGACGGGCTCGTGCTGCATTGCGCGTCGTTCTCGAAGAGCCTGTCGCCGCGCTACCGGATCGGCTGGGCGATGCCGGGCCGCTACCGCGACCAGGTCGAGAAGCTGAAATTCCTGAACACGCTGGCCACGCCCGCGATCGAGCAGCTCGCGATCGCCGAGTACCTGAAACACGACGGCTACGATTTCCACCTGCGGCGCATGCGCAAGCAGTACGCGCAGCAGGCGAGCCTGATGAGCGCGATGGTGCGGCGTTTCTTTCCGGAGGGCACGCGGCTGTCGCAACCGCAGGGCGGGTACGTGCTGTGGGTCGAGCTGCCGCCCAAGGTCGACGCGATGAAGCTGTATGCGCTGGCCCTCGCGCAGCGGATCACGGTCGGCCCCGGGCACATGTTTTCGGCCGGCACCGACTACCGGCATTTCATCCGGCTCAACTACAGCTATCCGTGGTCGCGGCAGATCGAGGACGCGTTGAAGGTGCTCGGGCGGCTCGCGTCGGAGTGCGCGGCGCGCTGAGTGCAGGGGGCCGCGCGGCAAGCGGCGGTCGACGACCGGCCGCCGTCGCGCGCATCAACCCGCGTGCGGCGCGGGCAGCCCGGTTTGCGCGGCGCCGGCCATCTGCCGCATGTCGAAGCCCGACGGGTGCTGGTACACGCGCAGTCCGAACTCGGGCAGCACGGCGATCAGGTGATCGAACAGGTCGGCCTGGATGGCCTCATAGTCGACCCACGTCGTCGTGTCGGTGAAACAGTACAGTTCGAGCGGAATGCCTTCGGCGGTGAGCGGCAGTTGCCGCGCCATGCAGGTCATGTCGCGGCGGATGCGCGGATGGCCTTTCAGGTAGTTCGCGACATACGCGCGGAACGTGCCGAGGTTCGTCAACTGGCGGCGGTTCGCCGCACAGTCGCCGGCCGCGCCGAGCGTGCCGTTCCATTGCTCGATCGCGTCGACCTTGTCCTCGAGATAGTCCTTCAGCAGCGTCAGGCGCTCGAGCCGCTCGATCTCGTCGTTGGCGAGAAAGCGCACGCTCGTCGCGTCGACGAACAGCGCACGCTTGATGCGGCGTCCGCCCGCTTCGGTCATCCCGCGCCAGTTCTGGTAGCTCTCGGTGATCAGCTTCCAGGTGGGCACGGTGATGATCGTGTGATCGAAGTTCGCGACCTTGACGGTGTTCAGCGTGATGTCGATCACGGTGCCGTCCGCGCCGGCCGACGGCATCGTGATCCAGTCGCCGATCCGCAGCATGTCGTTCGACGACAGCTGCACGCCCGCGACGAGGCCGAGCAGCGTGTCCTTGAAGATCAGCATCAGCACCGCGGACATCGCGCCGATGCCGGACAGCAGCAGGCCGATCTGCTTGCCGGTCGCGTCGCCGATCACGACCAGCGCGGCCGTGATGAACATCACGAGCTTGACGAGCTGCATCGCGCCTTTCAGCGACAGGCGCGGCTGGTCGCGATGGTGCGTGCGATGCGTGTGTTCGAGCGCGGACAGCGTCGCGCTGATCGTCATCGACACGAGGAACACGAGCAGCGCGAACAGCACCTTGTCGGCGACCTGGGCGACCTGGGCGGCCTTGTCGGGAATGCCGGGCACTGCGCCGAGGCCGAGCTTGATCACGACGAACGGGACGATGCGGTTCAGCCACTTGAACGCGCCGAACTCGAACAGCGCGTCGTCGACGCGCGTGGCGGAAAGCCGTGCGAGCCGCGCGACCACGCGGAACAGCAGGAAATGGACGACGGCGGTGATCGCGCCGGCGGCGGCGAGCAGGATGAGGATGCCGACGAGCGGCGCAAACCAGGATTCGTTCAGGGTCATAGGGGCGAACAGGGGCCTTCTCGTGCGTTGAATCGGCGCCGCGGCGCGGCGCGCGCCCGGTGAAGGGCACATGAAAGGGACCGTGATTGTGCCATCGGGTTCCAGGCAGGTTGCCGTGGATGCCGGGTGCGCGGCTCCCGAACCTCCTCACCATTGCGCAGGTCTCCTCTGTAATCGGGTGACGGCGGGTGATGAAAGCGCATCACCGCAAGCCGCCGCACGTGCGTGTGGCGGCTTGTGTTGCGCACTGGCCGGGGCGCGGCCGGGCCCCGCTGCGGCGGGCCTTTGCGCTTCGATGCGCGAGAACGGCGATCCATGCAATCATGCGGACGTCGCATGGATCGTCGGTGCGCCGTTCGTCGTTGCATGCGGCCCGTCGCCGACGGTGAGCGACACGCGCCTCCTTCGCGCACTTGCCATGCGATGCCTGTCCGGGGCACGATGCGCGAACGACTTTGCGAACCACGTCACCCCGTATTCACGCATTCCACGCATGCAAGATTCCAACGAAAGCCGCCCGTCGGGCGCGCGGCTGCTGAAAGGCATCCTCCCGATCCGCCGCGGCGGGGCCCTCCGCGACATATTCGCGGGCCTTTCGCTCGCGTCGATGGACATCCCGCAGGTGCTCGGTTATGCGCGCATCGCCGGCATGCCGGCCGTCACGGGCCTCTATACGGTGTTCCTGCCGCTCATTGCGTTCGCGTGCTTCGGCGCGTCGCGCCATCTCGTGGTCGCCGCCGACTCCGCGACCGCGACGATCTTCGCGAGCCGGCTGTCGTCGATGGCGCCGGCCGGCAGCGCCGAGTATGTGGCGCTGGCCGGCATGGTCGCGCTACTGACCGCCGCGATGCTGCTGCTCGCGCGCATCTTCAAGCTCGGTTTTCTCGCCGATTTCCTGTCGCGCACGGTGCTGGTCGGCTTTCTCGCCGGCGTCGGCGTGCAGGTGTCGATCGCGATGCTCGGCGACATGCTCGGGCTGGCCGTGCCGTACCCGGCGTCGCGCAGCCTGGCGCAGCTCTTCTACGTCGTCACGCATCTCGTCCACACGAACCGGCCGACGTTCGCGCTCGCGGCGCTCGTCGTCGTCGCGATTCTCGCGTGCAAGCGGTTCCTGCCGCGCGTGCCGATGCCGATGATCGCGGTCGCGGGCAGCATCGCGGCAAGCGCCGCGTTCGGATTCGCCGCACACGGCATCGCGGTGCTCGGGCCGGTCGCGGGCGGGCTGCCGCCGCTGCGCTGGCCGTCCGTCACGTGGCAGCAGTTCCTCGATCTCGTGCCGGTCGCCGCGTCGTGTTTCGTGATGATCATTGCGCAGAGCGCGGCCGCCGCGCGCGTGTTCGCGCAGCAGTACGACGAGGAGGTCGACACCAACGCCGACATCCTCGGCCTGGCGGCCGCCAACGCGGCTGCGGCGGTGGGCGGCGCGTTCGTCGTCAACGGCAGCCCGACCCAGACGGCGATGGCCGACGGCGCGGGCGTGCGCAGCCAGATCGGGCATCTCGCGTTCGCGGCCGTGGTGGCGGTGGTCCTGCTGTTCTTCAGCACGTATTTGCAGTACCTGCCGCATGCGGTGCTGGCCGGCATCGTGTTCACGATCGCGCTCGGGCTGATCAACCTGCGCAGCCTCGCCGCGATCCGCAAGGAAAGCCCCGGCGAATTCACGCTCGCGCTGGTGACGGCCGTGGCCGTCGTGACGGTCGGCGTCGAGCACGGCATCCTGCTGGCCGTCGCGCTGTCGCTGATGCGTCACGTGCGCCACAGCTACCAGCCGCACACGATGGTGCTCGAACCGGTCGAAGGCAATGGACGATGGCAGCCGGTACCTGCAAGGCGCGGCGCGATGACGGCACCGGGGCTGATCGTCTACCGGTTCGGCTCCGACCTGTTCTTCGCGAATGATCATCTGTTCACGGCCGAAGTGACCGAGCTCGTCGATGCGGCGCCGGTGCCGACGCGCTGGTTCGTCGTCGATGCGGGCGCGATCACCGACATCGACTATTCGGCCGCGCGGACGCTGGCCGACCTCGTCGGGATGTTGCACACACGCGGGATCGGCGTGCTGTTCGGGCGGGTCAACCGCTATCTGCGCGCGGACATGGATCGTCACCGGATCACGGAGATCGTCGGCGCGTCGTGCATCTTCCCGACGCTGCATCAGGCACTGGAGGCCGCCGGTACGACGGTGGCGCCGCAGGAGCCGGGCACCGTCTAACGGGAACCGGCGCTACGCGGCAGCCCGCAAGCGCGCGAAGCCGTTGCGCAGGTGGCGGACGAGTTCCGCCGCGGCCGGCGTGCGCTGGCCGCGCGGCAGGTGCAGGTTGATCGCGAAGTTCGGCAGTGCGGGCAGGCCGCTGCCGGCCGGCAGGATATCGAGGTCGGCCGGTACGGTCGACGCAAGCCAGGCGGTCACGGCGAGGTCGGAGCGCACGGTCGCGGCCGTCGCGTCGATGCTGCCGTTCTCGAACACGGTGCGCCACGCGCGATCGCAGCCGCGCAGCGCGTCGAGCACCGTCGGGCGGAACGCGCAGGTCTGCGCGACCAGCGATACGGGCAGCGGCGTGTTCCGGTACGCGGTGCCGCCTTTCGCGCCGACCCAGACCAGGCGGTCGACGGCGATGCACTCGCCGCGCGACGGCCCGACCGGCGCCTCGATCAGCGCGACGTCGAGTTCACCCTGCGTGAGCCCCTGGCGCAGTTCCGGCGATGCGGCACACACGAGCGTGAGCGCGACCTGTGGATGCGCCTGCGCATAGCCTTTGAGGATCGGTGCGAGACAGCTGCCGACGAGATCCTGCGGCGCACCGAGGCGCACGGCGCCTTCGACCGCGCCGGCCGTCATGTCGGTCAGCAGCGCATCGTGTAGGGCGAGCAGCTGGCGCGCCTGCCCGAGCAGCCGCTCGCCGTCCGCCGTGAGCAGCAGGTTGCGATGCTCGCGGACGAACAGCGGGCCGGACAGCGTTTCGAGCCGTGCGACCTGCTGGCTGATCGCGCCTTGCGTCAGGTGCAGCGCGCGGCTGGCCGCCGTCATGCTGCGATGCTCGGCGACCGTGACGAAGGCGCGCAGCAGCGCGATGTCGAGATTGCGTACCATGCGATACATTATGAATGCTAATGGCAGGCATAAAAAGCTTTCGCTGTCGTAATGGGAGGATCGCGGGTAAAACGGGGGCATCGACGACGACAACCGGGAGCTTCCGTGCCGTTCCGCGACTACCTGCCGCTGATGCTGTTCGTGATCGTGTCCACTGTGACGCCGGGCGGCGCGACGACGCTCGCGACCGCCTCGGGCGCGCATTTCGGCTATCGGCGTTCGCTGCCGCTGATGGCCGGAATCTCGGCCGGCCTGGCGTCGATGGCCGCCGCGGCTGCCGCCGGGCTCGGCGGCGTGCTGCTGGCGCTCCCCGCGTTGCAACTCGCGATGAAGGCGATCGGTTCGGTGTACCTCGTGTGGCTGGCCGTGCGTATCGGGCGCGGCGGCAAGCCGCGGCTCGATGCCGCCGTGCATCGGCCGCAGGGGTTCGTCAGCGGCGTCTGGATGCTCTGGCACAACCCGAAAGGCTGGGCGATGACGCTCGGCGCGGCCGCGTCGTTCGCCGCGCTCGCCTCCGGCCCGGCCCGGCTCGGCGTCTTGCTCGGGCTGGCGTTCGGGGTGGCCGCGATGGCGTCGCTGTCGCTCTGGTGTTTCGCCGGGCTGCTGTTCGCGCGTGTGCTGCGCACGGAGCGGCAGTGGCGCTGGCTGAATGCCGGGCTCGGCGCGCTGCTGGTGGTGTCGATCGTGCCGATGTGGCTGCCGTAGCGATGCCGCGCGCGCGGCGCGGCGTGACGCAGCGTTCGCGGTCAGCGCGAACCGGCGCGCGCGGTGCCGGTGGGTTTCCCGTCCGCACCGGCCGACCCCAACGGCAGCCGCAGCGTCGTGACGAAGCTCGCCGCGTGCAGCACGCAAAGCAGGCCGAACGCCCAAGCATACGCGTTCGCCTGCGTGCCGCCGCTCGCCACCGATTCGACCTGCAGCCGCCACGCGAGGAACAGCGTGCAGACAGTCGTGAACGTCGGGCCGCCGAGACGCTGCACGATATTGAGCGAGGTCGTCGCCATCGGCAGGTTGCGGCGCTCGACCGACGCATACGCGGCGGAAATCGACGGCGCGCCGATTGCGCTCTGGCCCATGCCGCGCAGAAACAGCGCCGGCACGAGCAAGTACGGATCGTAGCCGGTCAGCGCGAGGAACACGAACGGCAGCGTCGCGAACAGCGCGAGCAGCGCGCCGGCGGCAGCCAGCCGCCGCACGCCGAACCGGCTCGTCAGCGCACCCATCGACGGGTAGGTGACGAGCATGCCGAGGCCCATCGGCGCGAGCAGCCAGCCCATTTCGCCAGGCGTGCGGCCGCAGGCCTGGATCAGGAATACCGGAATCAACATCTGGCCCGCGAACAGCGCGCCGTTCGACAGGAACTGCGTTGACGCGGCCGCGCCGAACACCTTGCCGCGAAACAGCGCCAGGTCGATCAGCGCATGGTCGCCCTGGCGCGTTTCGACCCGCAGGAACGCCGTGAGCAACAGCGCGGCCGCGACGATCGCCGCGATGCCGAGCGCTTCGTTGATCCGTTCGATGCCGTACAGGAACAGCACGAGCCCCGGCGACAGCAGTGCCAGGCCGACCCAGTCGAGTTTGCGCGGCTGCGTGTCGTCGCGGTCGCCGGGCAGGAACCGCACGGCCAGCGCGAGCGCCAGTATGCCGACGGGCAGGTTCACGAGAAACAGCCAGCGCCACGATGCGTGCTGCAGGATCGCGCCGGCGACGACCGGGCCGAGGATCGGCGCGAGCAGCACGGGCACGGCCGCGTAGCCGATCACGCGCGCCATCTGCTGGCCGGCGACGCGCGCGATCATCATCTGCGCCATCGGCGCGAGCAGCCCGCCGCTCACGCCTTGCAGCACGCGGAATGCGATCAGCGACGGCGCGGACCATGCGAGCCCGCACAGCGCCGACGTGAGCGTGAACGCCGAGAAGCACCACAGATACAGCGCCTTCGCGCCGATCCGGTCGACGAGCCAGCCGTTCAGCGGCAGCACCAGCGTGAGCGCGAGCAGGTAGCCGCTCGTCACCCACTGGATCGTCGCGAGGCTCGCGTGCAGGTCGGTCGCGAGGCTCGACAGCGACACGTTGACGATCGTCGCGTCGAGCTGCGACAGCAGCGAGCCGAGTACCGCGACCGCGCTGACCTTCCAGATCGACGGATCGGGCTGGCCGCCCGCGTGGCCTCGCGCCGGCCGGGCGCGCGGGTCGCTCACGCGCCGCGCCGGTCGAGCAGCGCGACGATGTCCTGCGTCGTGCCCGTCTCGCCGAGGCGCGGGAACAGCCGCTCGACGCTGTTCGCATGCCTGTCCGCGTCGAGGTCGGTCATCGCGTCGACGGCGAGCGTCACGTTGTAGCCGAGTTCGTGCGCCTGCCGTGCGGTCGATTCGACGCCGATGCTCGTCGCGACGCCGGCCAGCACGATCTGCGTGACGCCGGCCGCCTTCAGGTGCGCGTCGAGGTCGGTGCCGGTGAATGCCCCCCAGGTCTTTTTCGTTACGAGGTGATCGCCCGGCTGCCGGTTCAGTTCGGGCACGAGTTCGGTCCAGTCGGCGGGAAGCGGATCCACGCGCACCTGCTGCTGGGTGCGACCCGGAGCGCCGCCCGCGACGTTGACGAGCACGACCGGCAGGCCGCGGTCGCGGAATGCGTCGAGCAGTGCGCGGGCGTGCGCGATCACCGGTTCGACCGGATGCGCGGTGGGGAGGGTGACGATGCCTTTCTGCAGGTCGATGACGACGAGCGCCGTGTTCGTGTCGAGACGGGTTGCGCACATGATGGGACTCCGTGGAAGGGACGAGGAAAGCCGTGAGCGCGAATGCCGTGGGGCGCGCTGGCCGGATTCATTGTTCGCCGATGCGGCGGATCAGCGGGATCGCGGCGGCGAGCGTGTCGATGTCTTCCAGATCGAGCTGCTCGATCGCGGCGCCGAGCCACTTGTGTTTCGCGGCGTTGCGCTTGAGCCGTGCATCGAGGCCGGCCGCGGTCAGCCGGAACAGGATCTGGCGGCCGTCGGTCGGATGCGGTTCGCGCTCGACGAGACCGTCTTCCTCGAGGCTTGCGAGTGTCGCCTTCATCGACTGCGGCTTCATCGCTTCAGCGCGCGCGAGGTCGGCGGTCGTCATCGGCCCGTGCCGTTCGAGGCGCGCGAGCGCGCTCGTCTGGGACATGCCGAGCCCCCCGGATTCGATCTCGGAGCGGAGCCGGCGGATCAGCTGGCCGACCGCGAGGGTCAGGTCAGCGGCGACGATGTCGGCGGAAACGCCGGGTTTGCGTGGCGGGTTCATGCGGCGGATCATATGACACGACAGTTAAACTTGCAAGTTTAACTGTCTAATTGTCCGCCGAATCGAGGTGCAGCGGGAGGGCGGTCATGCGCCGCGGACCGGGACCGGAACGACTTCGCTGTATCTCGGGGTCGCGTTCTCGTGCAGCAGGTCGCCGAGGTATTGCGCGAGTTCGTCGGCGGCGAGCGTCGGCGGAACATGCAGGTTGGCCGGGCGCCGTTTGCCTTCGGTGCCGAGATCGAACACGGCCCAGCGGCCATTCATGCGCACGACGGCCAGCAGCCGTCCGAATGCGTTGAAGCGGTATTCGTCCTGCATGGCATCGCTCCCGTAGGGTGAACGCGCCGGCCGCCCGTGTGCGCTTACCGGATCGAGCAGGACAGCCAGCGGTGGATCTTGATGGCATCGCTCGAGACGCCTGCGCGCGTCGGTGCGCCGAGCAGCACGACCGTTTCGCGGCGGCCTTTCACGCGCATGCGCATCACGACGCCGTGCCCCGACTCGTTGATGAAGCCGGTCTTCTGCAGCCGGATCGGCAGGCGGCGGTAGCGGACGAGCGGGTCGGAATTCACATACAGCAGCTCGCCGTCGCCTGGGCGCACGGTGGTCGACGTATCCGTCGAGAAATAGCGGATCAGCGGATCCTGCGCCGCCGCGCCGACGAGCTTCGCGAGATCCTCGGCCGTCGACACGTTGTGCGGCGACAGGCCGGTCGGCTCGCGGAAGTGCGTATGGCGCATGCCGAGCCGGCGCGCTTCGCGATTCATCGCCTTGACGAAGGCGGCGCGTCCGCCCGGATAGTCGCGGCTCAGCGCGGCGGCCGCGCGGTTTTCCGACGACATCAGCGCGATATGGAACATCTCGCGGCGCGACAGTTCCGAGCCGACCTGCAGGCGCGACCCGGTGAACTTGATCGTGTCGCGGTCGTGCGCGGTGACGCGCAGCACGCCGTTCAGCGGACGGTCCGCGTCACGCGCGACGACGGCCGTCATCAGCTTCGAGATCGACGCGATCGGCCGCACGGCGCGTGCGTTGCGCGCCAGCAGCGGCGTGCCGGAGTCGACGTCGAGCACGTAGGCCGCGCGTGAATGGAGGGAATTGACCGCGCGCGGGCTGTAGCCGCAACTCGCCATCAGGCGCGGCCTGGCGGCCGGGCGCGGGCGCACGGCGGTCGCGCGCTTGGAACGACGCTGCTGCGGGGCCGGTGCCGCGTGACGCTTGACTGCCTGGTGTTTCGCACGCGGGCGGCGATGCTTGACGGCCTTCTTGGTGCGCTGGGCCGGCTTCTTCTTGACGGTTTTCTTGACGGCTTTCGCCGGCGCATGAGCGTGCGCGGCGCGCGGCGGCGGGTTGCGTGGCGTGGACGACGCGTTTGTCGAGAAGGCGAGCACCAGCATCGACAGGGCGACGAGCAGGGTGGCTCGGGCAAAGGGCAGGCGCGCGATGAGGCCGGTCAAGCGAACGTCTCCTTTTCACGCGCGCTGAGGCTGCGTGGAATGTACGGGGGGCAGTGGGATGCGGAAAATTATACGGTCGATCGCGGGGCGATGATGATTGAAGGCGGGAAACGATGCGCGATTCGGTGAATGGCGCAGGCACTGTTCGGCGGGGTGACGCCTCTTTGCGTGGCGATTTGCGTCGATATGTCGCGCCTGCCTGACAAACGATGGAACAGCCGGCAAGATGTCGAGATCATTTTCAGGAGCGCACATGTCCAGCCGCCCGCACGCGTTACCCGTGCAGCCTTGCGTATCGATCGACAGCCTGTCCGCGACGGGGGAGCTGGTTGCCTGCAACGTCGGACCGGATGACGCGTTGTACATGGCGTTTGCGCTGGAGCCGCGCGATGACCGGACGCTATCGAGCGGTGGGTCGTTTGCGAAAATTGTGCCGTCGGCGTCGCAGCGGTATCGCGTGATTGCCTGGCAGGGCGGCGAGATTCGCCTGGACTGCGTGATCGATAGCGCGCCGTTCAATATTCACGACATCCAGCCTGTCGGCGACGATCTGCTGCTGGTTTGCTGCCGATCCGTCCGTCGCGGGGACGACGATTTCGACCTGAATGGCCGGTTCTATCGGCGCGACGGCACGCCGTGCGGCGCAATCCTGCTCGGCGACGGCATCGCGGCCGTGCAGGCCACGGCTGCCGGGGAAATCTGGACGTCCTATTTCGACGAGGGCGTATACGGCAATCTGGGCTGGGATTCGCCGGTCGGCGCGCCAGGGTTGATCGCATGGAGCCGGGCCGGCGAGAAGCGCTATGCGTTTGCTCCGTCGCCGGGGTTCGGGCCGATCGATTGCTGTTATGCGCTCAACGTTCCGGACGACCGGGACGCATGGATCTACTACTACAGCACATTCGCGCTCGCCCGCGTGCGCGACCGGCAAACCGTCTGGTCATCGCGCATGCCGGTCAGCGGCAGCCATGCGTTCGCGGTCATGGAGGATGTGACGCGGCCCGACGGATACGTGGCGCTGCTCTGCGGCTCGTATCAGGAACGTGACATGTTGTACCTGGTGCGTATCGATGGCGGTGGCGATGCTCGATTGGTGCGCACGTATCGTTTGCAGCGCGATGGTTCCGAACCGGTCGAGATCGCCCGAATGACTGGCCGCGGCCGCGTGCTTCATGCGGTCGCTACGGACGGCAACTGCTATCGCATCGATATCGCCGACCTGGCGCTCGGGTGAGGGCATCGCGCGTTTTGACGTCGCAACGGCGAGGGCACGCATGAAAAGCATGCACGGGCGCCGCGCGCCATTCAACGTGGCCAGTTCCGCCGCGACACCACCGCGAAGCTGAGCGCGATCGAGCCGGTCACGGGGCGCGGCGGCGCGTCGTTCATCGCGTTCATCGCGTCCACGGCATCGCCGAAACGAAAGCCGCGGCCACGGCCGCCAGCGCGTTCGGCACGCTCGACGCGTCCGGCACGACGTTTCGGCGCGCGCGGATCGGCTGTTGCGGCGCGCCCGTCGAGGGCGGCCGGCGCGCACGAAGCGTCGTCGGGCGGACATTCACTGACGAGATCAACGGACATGACGGGCGATTCCTGAAAGGGCATGTCCGTATTGAACGTCATCGCATTCGATCGGTAAAATGAATGTTTTGATCGTTGATATTCCTTTCAAGAATGGAATTGAAACTTCTGCGAACGTTCCTGACCGTCACCGAGCTGTGCCATTTCAGCCGCGCGGCCGATGCGCTGCACATGAGCCAGCCGGCACTGAGCAAGCAGATCGGCGCGCTCGAGACGAGCCTCGGCGGCAAGCTGTTCGAGCGCGGCCGGCATGGTGCGGAGCTCACCGCGTTCGGCGAGCGTTTCCTGCCCGATGCGCAGGCGCTGGTGCGCGATGCGGACGAGATTCTCGCTCGCGCGCGCGAGCTGTCGAGCGGGCAGCGCGGTCATTTGCGGCTGGGCATCTGCCTGTCGGTGCTGACGCTCGTGCCACGGCTCGTCGCGGAGTTTCGCAGCCGGAATCCTGGCATTGCCGTCACGCTGAGCGACCTGTCGTCTGCGGAGCAGACGCGCCGGTTGCGCGCGGGCAAGCTCGATGCCGGGTTCCTGCGCCTGCCGTCGGACGAAGGACTGTCGTCGTTCAAGGTGATCGACGAGGCGCTGGCGCTGGCGGTGCCGCCGCATCTCGGCCTGAAGCGCGTGCCGGCCGATCTCGGCACGCTCAACGAAATCGGCTTCATCGCGTTGCAGCGCGCACGCGGGCAAGGGTTGGCCGCGCAGGTCGACCGGTGGTGCGTCGAACGCCGCTTCGTGCCGCACGTGACGCAGCAGGCCGAAGATGTGCAGTCGGTGCTCGCATCGGTTGCGGCCGGCGCGGGCGTCGCGTTCATTCCGTCGCGTGCGCAATATCTGCTGCGTGACGCGACGGTATTGCCGCTCGACGGCAAGGACGCGAAGTGGCGCGTCGGGCTCGCATGGCTGTCGGGCCGCGACGATCCCGTCACCACACGCTTCGTGTCGTTCATGCGTGCCGCGATCAAGCATGCATGATGGACGAAGCGGTATAGTGTCCGCGGCCGGCGGCGGTCGCCCGATCGCGTGCCGGACGCCCGAACGACAGCCCCTGTCTTGCTCACCGACCGCAACCCATGACTTCAGCATCCGACGACTCCCCGCTCGATCCCGCACTCGTCGCGACGCTCGCGACGCTGAACGACGCCGCGAGCGATCCGGCCGGCAAGACCTGGTCGTTGCCCAAGATCGCGAAACGCACGCAACTGCCGATGAGCACGCTGCGCCGCGTGCTGACGCAGCTCGACGCCGCGGGCCTGAGCGTGACGACGCTGAACGAGGACGGCACCGGCAGCGCCGCGCTGACCGACGAAGGGCGCGCCGTGTGCGCGCAACTGTTCGGCGCGAACGACGCACAATGAAAAACGGGCCGCTGGGAAGCGGCCCGTCGTCTTGCTGCCGGGTATGCGGTTCGATATGGGTTATCGGCGTGTTACCACCGCACCGTCACGCCGCCCATCACGGAATGATCGTAGGTCTGGTCGTTCAGCCCACGCCGGTAGCCGATGTCGAGATCGAGCCACGGTTTCGGCGAATAGATCGCGCCCGCGATCACGAATGCAGGATTCGCACCGGTGCTGCTTGCCGTGTTGCGTGAAGTGCCGATGTCGGCCACGATCTGCAGCGTGTCGGTCACCTTGTAGATCGCCGCGCCCGACACGGCCCAGATCGATGTCAGGTCGCCCTGGCGATTCGGCTGGTACGTCATACCCGCATTCGCGAGGAACGAAAACCGCGCGACGTCGAGCTGCGCGAGCAGCGTTGCGCCGGCACCCACGCGGCCGGTGCCGAGCCCGCGCCGGTCGTTGCCGGTCGGCGTCGTCAGTTTCGGCTTCAGCGCGATCGACAGCGGGCCGCGTTCGACGAACCGCCATTTCATGCCGATCTCGACATCGCCGACCCCGGCGCCATTTTCGTCGGTGCGTGTCTGCAGATGCGTGTACGGCACGTTCACGTAGAGATCGGCGTGATCGCCGAACCCGCGCGTGAGCGTCGCGTTCCACAGCTGGTGACGGCCGTTTTCTTCCTGTTTCGAGGTTTCCTCGGCGTTGAACTCGAACTGCCAGTTCGCGTTGCCCTGCGTGCCCGTGTCGTCGCTGACGAGCGGATGGGTGGCGAGGGCGTCGAACGGCGCGAGGAGGGCGCTCGCGGCTGCGAGCGGAAGCATTCTTTTCATTGGATCACCTGTCGTGCGTGGCGAGCCGGCCGGCCCGCACAGGGGCGCGCGGGCCGGCCGGCTTCAGGAAATGGCGTTCAGAACCACTGCTTGTAGCGGCGCACGTAGATCGTCTTGACGATCTGCGCGAGCAGGATGTAGCCGACCATCGTCGCGGCGAGCCACGGCCAGAAGGTACCCGGCAGGTGCATGAAGCCGAGGGACTCCGCGAACGGCGAGAACGGCAGCCAGCAGCCGATCGCGATCGCGGTGAATGTCGACAGCAGCACCGGCAGCGCGGCCGTGCTCTGCAGGAACGGGATCTTCTGCGTGCGCAGCAGGTGTACGACGAGCGTCTGCGATACGAGGCTCTCGATGAACCAGCCCGAATTCATCACGATCTGGCCGCCGGTGCCGCCGTTCAGGTGATACATCGCACCCGCGCCGAACACGGTCCACATCAGGATGTACGTCGTGATGTCGAACACCGACGACGTCGGCCCGACCCACAGCATGAAGCGGCTGATGTTGCCGGCTTCCCACTTGCGCGGCTTCTTCAGGAACTCGGGATCCATCTTGTCCCACGGCAGCAGCATCTGCGACGTGTCGTAGATCAGGTTCAGCACGAGCAGCTGGGTCGCGAGCATCGGCTCCCACGGCAGGAAGGCGCTGGCGACGAGCACCGAGAACACGTTGCCGAAGTTCGAGCTCGCGGTCATGTTCAGGTACTTCAGGATGTTGCCGAACGTCTCGCGGCCCTTGATCACGCCTTCCTCGAGCACCATCAGGCTCTTTTCGAGCAGGATGATGTCGGCGGTTTCCTTCGCGATGTCGGCGCCGCTGTCGACCGAAATGCCGACGTCGGCGTCGCGCAGCGCGGGCGCGTCGTTGATGCCGTCGCCGAGGAAGCCGACCGTGTGGCCGTTCGCCTGCAGCGCCTTCACGATGCGCGCCTTCTGCAGCGGCGTGAGCTTCGCGAACACGGTCGTGCGTTCGACGACTTCCGCGAGCGTCGCGTCGTCGAGCGCTTCGATTTCCGTGCCGAGCATCGGCTTGCCGGGTTCGAGGCCGACCTGGCGGCACACCTTCATCGTGACGATCGGGTTGTCGCCCGTCAGCACCTTCACCGCGACGCCGTTTTCGCGCAGTGCGGCGAGCGCCGGCGCGGCAGACTCCTTCGGCGGATCGAGGAAGGTCAGGAAGCCGCGCACGACGAGGTCGTGTTCGTCGGCGGTGCGGTACTGCTGGCGCTCGTCGCCGCGCGGGATCGTGCGCGTCGCGAGCACGAGCACGCGGAAGCCGTCCTCGTTGTAGGCGCTGGCCTGTTCGAGCAGCCGCTTGCGCGCGACGAAGTCGAGCGGACGCACGCCGTCCTCGTCCTGCACGTGCGTGGAGACGGCCAGCATTTCCTCGACCGCACCCTTGCAGATCAGCAGGTGCGTGCCGCGCGTGTCCTCGACCACGACCGACAGGCGCCGGCGGACGAAGTCGAACGGCAGTTCGTCGATCTTCTTGTAGCCCTGCGGCTTCGCGCGCGCGCCGATTTCGTCGGCACGCGCGACGACCGCGATGTCGATCAGGTTCTTCTGGCCGCTCTGGTGGAAGCTGTTCAGCCAGCCGAGCCGCAGGATCTCCTCGTCCTTGTAGCCCGACAGGTCGAGATGATGTTCGAGGATGATCTTGTCCTGCGTGAGCGTGCCGGTCTTGTCGGTGCACAGCACGTCCATCGCGCCGAAGTTCTGCACCGAGTTCAGGCGCTTGACGACCACCTTGCGGCGCGCCATCGCCACCGCGCCGCGCGCGAGATTCGCGCTGACGATCATCGGCAGCATCTCGGGCGTGAGGCCCACGGCCACCGCGAGGGCGAACGTGAGCGCGCTCAGCCAGTCGCCCTTGGTCAGGCCGTTGATCATGAACACGATCGGCACCATCACGAACATGAACTTGATCAGCAGCCAGCTCACGCTCGCGACGCCGCGATCGAAGCTCGTCTCGATGCGCTTGTGGCTTACGACGTTGCGCGCGAGCGAGCCGAAGTAGGTTTCCTCGCCGGTCGCGACGACGACGGCAGTCGCCGTGCCGCTGACGACATTGGTGCCCATGAAGCAGACGTTCTCCAGATCGAGCGGCGATGCGGACGTATCGGTCGCAGCATCCGCCGCACGCGTGCTGGCGGATTTGCCGGCGACCGCGCCGAGCGTGTCGTACTTCTCGACGGGCAGCGCCTCGCCGGTCAGCACGGCCTGGCTGATGAACAGGTCGCGCGACGCGAGCAGGCGCACGTCGGCCGGGATCATGTCGCCGGCCGACAGGTGCACGATGTCGCCGGCCACGACTTCGCGCATCGGCACCTCACGCCGCGACGGTTCGGACGTGTCGGTTACCGCGCGCTGCACGGTCGCGGTCGTGCGGACCATCGCCTTCAGCTTCTCGGCGGCGCGCAGCGAACGGAATTCCTGCACGAAGCGCAGCAGCGCGCTGATCGTGACCATCGTCAGCAGGATCGTCATGCCGACGTAGTCGCGATCGTCGGGTGCCGCGAAATAGACATCGGTGAAGAAGCTGATGGCGGCCAGCACCAGCAGCACATAGACGAACGGGTTGTGGAACGAGAGCAGCAACTGGCGGGTCCAGTGCGGCGGCTTGTCGTGCGCGATTTCGTTCGGGCCGTAGTGCTGCAGGCGGTCGGCGGCCTGGTCGTAGGTGAGGCCGCGCGTGCTGGCGTTCAGCGACTTCAGCGTGTCTTCGAGCGGCCGGGCCGCTTCCTGCGCGGCGCGCATGATGTGCGGGTCGTTCTGCGGGCCGGCGCCGGCCTTGATAAAGCCGCGCTGTTTCTTTTGCGATGTGTTGTGTCGTGTTGTCATGAGTCGGTCCCTGCGCACGGGGCGGCGGGCGGGGAGCGACCGTGACGTTATCGACGCACGAGCGCTCCCTGCCGCGTCGCGTCAGGCGCGATCGGTTGTGGATCGGAGAAGGCGGGAACGCTCGCCGGCGCGTGCGGTGCGGCCGGAGGGGCGATGCGCAGCGTCGCACCGGCGAGCGATAATCGACTACTGTCGTCTGAGTTCATCTGCACTCCTGTCGGTTGCGAATGATCGGCACGGGCGATCGGCGGCGACGCACGCACGAAGGCGCGCGGCCGGACGGCACGCGAACGGAAGGCGCACGCAGCTGACGCTGCGCGCAACACGAATGCACACACGCGACGGCGTATCGCGTGCATTCGACAACAATGAAAATTCGGCGGGAGATCTGGCCAGTCAGGCCGGAAGGGCGCCGCATCCTGCTTCCCGGGATGCGGCAGAAGACGAGGCTCTGCGCGTTTTCCTCAGGCAGCAGTCAAGTTGGTCAAGGACCAACTACAACTCGCATCGGTGTTCACAGAACACTCCATGTAATTAGACGGGAGCGATGGTAATGGGTCGCTGTGCGAAGCGTCAACCCTTTTGTCAGTCGTTATTTCGAGAAACGTAATCGGGGCGATGCGCGATCGGAGCGACGCCGGAGCGCCCTCAATGAAACGGCCGCGCGCATGCGATATCGGCATGCGCGCGGCCGCGTCGAAGCAGGGTGGCGTTGCTTAGTTGGCTGACGCGACGGCGGCCCCTGCGTCGAGGATGCCCGAGCCCGCCGGCATCGCGGTGCACGACGTGCCGGCCGCCAGCTTGGTCGTGCGCGTGCCGCCCTGCAGCTTCTGCTGGATCTGCGCCGGCGTGAGGTTGCCGTTCACCGACAGCATCAGCGCGGCGACCCCCGTCACCTGCGGCGTTGCGAGACTGGTGCCGTTCGCGAGGCCATAGGTGTCCGAGCCCGGCGTCGTGGTGCCGGTATTCGACGTCGACAGGATGTTGACGCCCGGCGCGCTCAGCGCGACATCGGCGCCGAAGTTGCTGAACGATGCGCGGCGGCCCGTCGCGTCGGTTGCGCCGACGCTGATCACGCCACGGCAGTTCGCCGGCTGGTCGAGACCGGTCGACAGGCCGTCGTTGCCGGCCGCGACGACGACGGTTACGCCCTTCGCGGTCACGTCGTCGATCGCTTGCTGGAACGTCGTGCTGCACGCGCCGACGCCGCCGAGGCTCAGGTTGATGACCTTCGCGGGCGTCGGGTTGTTCGGGACGCCGTTGACCGGAATGCCGGCCGCCCAGCGCATCCCGTCCGCGATGTCGCTCGTCGTACCGCCGCACTTGCCGAGCACGCGCACCGGCAGGATTCGGCCGAGCCACGAGATGCCGGCGATGCCGGCGCCGTTGTTCGCGGTCGCGCCGATCACGCCCATCACGCGGGTGCCGTGCCAGCTGCTGTCGCTCGGCTGGGACGCGCAGTTATAGTACGGACCGTTCGCATTGCTGAGTTCCTGCTGCGTGACCCAGTCGCCCGGATCGGTTGCGTCGGGGCCGCGCGTCAGGCCATTGTTGCTGGTGTTGACGTTGCTGATGAAGCTGTAGCCGGGCAGCAGGTTGCCGACGAGGTCCGCATGCGGCCGGTAGCCGGTGTCGAGCACCGCCGTGACGACGGTCGGCGAACCCTTGGTCGTGCTCCATGCGGGCGGCAGGTCGATGCCCGCGGTCGGGTCGGACAGGTACCACTGCTGGCTGTAGAGCGGATCGCTCGGCGTGTCGCGGATCTGCATCGGGTGATCCGGTTCCGCGTAATCGACGTCCGAATCGGCTGCGAATGCCTGCGCGAGCGCGGCTGCGTCGGTGGCGGCCATGCGCTGCCCGAGCGACAGTACGGCAGCGCCGTTCGAGATCGTCCGTTCGACCTGTACGTTCACCGGCGTTTGCCCGACCGTGCTCGCATAGGCGCGTGCGCTGCCGGTAGCCGGTGCCGTCCAGCGTGTCATCGAGCGCTGGATCACCGCGTCGAGCCGCGTCCCGTTGTCGATGGCCGCCATCGCACGCGTGGCCGTCAGCGTCTTCAGCTTGACGATCAGGTGATCGATCGGCGCTTCGGCCGGCGCCGTCTGCGCGGCCATCTGCACGGCGGCCTGCTGCGTCGCGCATGCATTGTTGCCGGCCGTGGTGGGAGCGGGCGTCGGGGTGGTCGGAGCAGGCGTCGGAGCCGGCGCCGCGTTGGAGGAAGACGGATTGCTGCCGTCGCCGCCACCGCCGCCGCCGCAACCGGCGAGGGGCAGGAGGGCGGCGGCAGACAGCATGCCGGCTAGCATGCGCGCATGTGCGGAGCGCGCCAGCGCAAAATTGAATCGTTTGGCTCTCATGTTGAAACTCGATCCTCGTAGATAACCGTCGTGCCGGCGGTGGCGCTGATCCGGCTGACCCGGACCTTGTCTTTTTTGTCTGACGGTTGCGGCAAGGTTGCTGCGACGCGCCATGCACTGGGTAACGGCCTGCGTGGCGGCTTCTTGAGTGCGTTTCACGAGAAAAAACGGGGCGTGCGCAAACGATTACGTTGCTGCGCCGCAGCATGAACGCGTGTTTGGAACGTGTGGCACAGAAGAGGGGGTGAGCCTGTGCGCGGCCGATCGGGCGAAATGTGCGGCGCGGGCCGGTTTGCGCGGTACGGAAAACATCTTTCACGCCCTGGCTGCGGTGGAAGGTTGATTACGCTTTCCCTGATAGGGTGCGAATTTTGTCGGGCGTACGATCGCGATTCGATCAACGTTTCCTCAGGAGAAAAGCATGGATCGCCGCTTACGCTGGCTGGCCGTCGCGCTGTCCTGTGCGCTGGCGGGTAGCGCGCACGCGCAGGCCCTCACCGGCACGCTGAAGAAGATCAAGGACACGGGCGTCGTGTCGCTGGGCATTCGTGAATCGTCGGTGCCGTTCTCGTATTCGGACAACCAGCAGAAGAACATCGGTTATTCGCGCGACATCGCGTCGCGCATCATCGACCAACTCAAGACGGAACTGAACCTGCCGAATCTCGCGGTGAAGGAAATCCCGATCACGTCGCAGAACCGGATTCCGCTGCTGCAGAACGGGACGATCGATTTCGAATGCGGATCGACGACGAATACGCTCGAACGGCAGAAGCAGGCCGCGTTCTCGAACAGCATCTTTCTTTACGGCATCCGCTTCAGCACGCGCAAGGATTCGGGCGTGAAGGATTTCCCGGACCTGGCCGGTAAGACGGTTGCGACGACGGCCGGCACGTCGGACGAGCGCCTGCTGCGCAAGCTCAATGAAGAGAAGGCGATGAACATGACGATCATCAGCGCGAGGGATCACGCCGAAGCGTTCATGAACGTCACGACCGGGCGCGCGGTGGCATTCGTGATGGATGAGCCGCTGCTGTACGGCGAGATCGCGAAGGACCGCAACCCGGGCGCGTACACGGTGGCGGGCACACCGCTCGTCCATGAAAACTACGCGTGCATGATGCGCAGGGACGATCCGGCGTTCAAGCATGTCGTCGACGGCGTGATTGCGAAAATGCAGACGTCGGGTGCGGCCGAGAAGCTCTACAACCAGTGGTTCACGCAGCCGATTCCGCCGAAGGGCGTGAGCCTCAACTATCCGCTGTCGGCGGAGATGAAGCAGCTGTTCAGGAATCCGACGGATCAGGCGCAGTATTGACGGAATCGTTTCAATCGAGTGCAGGCCGGCATGACGAACATGCCGGCCGTGCGTTCGAACGCCACCGGCCCGGCAACCGGTGATGCGGCTCGCATCCGGCGGCGTGAGCGGGCTTCGCGCTGTTCAAGCCGGACGATGAAAGCCGCCTCTTGATCCTTCGCTGCGCGCGCCGCGTTGCCGGCGCCGTACCTCGCGGACATCCGTCCGGATCGCGTTCCCCCGCCTCTTTTTCCACTTTGCCCGCGCCGGTGCTCCGCGCCGACAGGCCGCGTGTGTGCGCGCATGCGGTGTCTGTCCGGTCGCGCCGGTTATCGCGTATACCCGGATTCAGATTTCAATTTGAACTGGTCAGAATCGGCCGAAATTGTTCAACAATTTTCGGCGAAAAATCCCGGGAAGCCCCATGCGGCGGCGTCCGGGAGGCGTTGCGGAATTTCAGCGCGGGAGCCGAACAACCCAGGAGTCTTGCGATGTCCGCTCGTTTTCCGCTTCGCCATTTCCTTCGCGGCGCGCTCGTGCCGCTGGCCCTCGCGTGCTCGTTCGCGTCGGCGGCTCCGCTGCAGACCGTCCGACCCGGCACCTTGCTGGTGGGCTCCGATCTCACGTATCCGCCTTATGCGTATCTGGAGGCCGGCAAGCCGGCCGGCTTCGACGCCGAGTTCTCGCGGATGCTGGCGCGCCACCTGAATCTCGAGCCGGTGTTTCTGGACACGCGGTTCCCGGACCTGATCCTCGGGATGAAGGCGCGCCGCTTCGACATCGTTGCGTCCGCGCTGTACGTGACGCCCGACCGCGTGAAGCAGGTCGATTTCGTCCCGTACCTGAAGACGGGGGCCTCGCTGCTGGTCGCGAAGGGCAGCACGTTCCTGCCCAGGACGCCGCAGGACCTGTGCGGCAAGCGGGTCGGCTCGATCAAGGGTGCATCGTGGACGCCGAAGCTGCGTGCGCTGTCGCAGGATGCGTGCAAGGCGACCGGACGCGGCGAGATCGCCATTCTCGAGTTCCCGACGTCGCCTGAAGCGACGTCCGCGCTGATGTCGAAGGCAGTCGACGTCCAGATCGAGGACGCAGCCGTGGCGCAGGGGATCCCGCGGCAGACGGGCGGGCGTGTCGAGATCGGCTCGACGACGCTGCTTTATCCGATCGTGATCGGCCTCGGGGTGACGAAGGGCGACAGCGGCCTGCTGGGCGCGCTCGAGGGCGCGCTGGGCGACGCAAGGCGCAGCGGCGAGTACGGCAGCCTCGTGAAGAAATACGGGCTGCAGGAGCCGACGCCCGCCGACGTCGCCGCCGCGCTCGGCACCCCGAAGTAGGCGCGCCGCAGGGCCCGAAGTACGCGTGACCCGATCATCGCGTGCCGAGCCGGCGCGCATCTCCGCACCGGCGTGCACGCTGCACGCCGGGCGGGGCATCACCCTGCGGGGTCGAGGAGTCTTCGATGCAGTTCGATTGGCACTATGCGTTTCAGTTGTTGGGGGACAAGGATTTCTGGCGCGCCTGCGTCGTGGTCGTCGAACTCAGCGTCGCGGCTTGGGTGCTCGGTGTGCTGCTCGGCTTCCCGCTGGCACTCGCGCGGCAATCGCACCGGCCGCTGTTGAAGCGGGCGGCGGCCGTCTACATCTGGTTTTTCCGCAGCCTGCCGCTGCTCGTGCTGCTGGTCTTCATCTACAACCTGCCGCAGGTCTTTCCGGCGACCAGCGCGGTCCTGTCCGATCCGTTCACGGCCGGCCTGATCGCGATGGTGCTGAGCGAGACCGCGTATTTCGCGGAGATCCATCGCGGCGGGATCCTGTCGGTGCCGCGCGGGCAGCTCGAAGCGGGGCGTGCGCTCGGCATTCGATTTACCGGCATCCAGCGGATGATCGTGATGCCGCAGGCGATCCGCATCGCGTTACCGGCGCTCGCGAACGAGTTCATCACGATCGTGAAGCTGACGTCGCTGGTGTCGGTGATCTCGCTCGCCGAGATCCTGCTCGTCGGGCAGCGGCTGTACACGCAGAATTTCCTCGTGTTCGAAACGATGCTGGCCGTCGCGTTCTACTACGTGTTGATCGTCACGGTGTTCAGCCGACTGCTCGGCTATCTCGAGCGGCACCTCGACGTCAGCCGCCGCGCACCCGCGCCGGCCGGCCACACGCTCGTCGAATTGCCGCTGTCGGCGCCGGCCGTCGCGCCGAGACCGCGCGCGAACGCCGAATTCGCGCTGCGCCTGAAGGGCGTGCAGCAGCGCTACGGGCGACACGAGGTGCTGAAGGACATCCATCTCGACGTCGTGCCGGGGCAAGTGGTGTCGATCATCGGCCCGTCCGGCTCTGGAAAGACGTCGCTGATTCGCACCGTCAACGGCCTTGCGCCGGTGAACGCGGGCGAGATCGACCTGTACGGCGAGCCGTTCATCCGGGCGTCGGGTTCGCATCCGCCGCGCGTCTCGAACGAGCGCATTCTCGATATCGGCATGGTGTTCCAGAGCTTCAACCTGTTTCCGCATCGCACCGCGCTGCAGAACGTGATGATGGCGCCGTGCTATCACCGCCAGGCCGACGAGGCGGCGATCCGGCTGCAGGCGCTGTCGCTGTTGTCGAAGGTCGGGATGCTGGAGCATGCGAACAAGTACCCGCATCAGTTGTCGGGCGGCCAGCAGCAGCGCGTCGCCATTGCGCGCGCGCTCGCGACGCGGCCGTCGATCATGCTGTTCGACGAACCGACGTCGGCGCTGGATCCCGAACTCGTCGGCGAAGTGCTGAAGGTCGTCGAAACGCTCGCGAAAGAGGGGATGACGATGATCATCGTCACGCACGAGATGAACTTCGCGTTCAAGGTATCCGATCGCATCGTATTCATGGAAAACGGCCGGATCCTGTACGACGTGCCGCCTGAACGGATTCGCGGCAGCGCCGATGAGCGCGTGCAGGACTTCCTGAAGCACGTTCACTTCGCATGACGAATGATCCGGGAGAAGCGGAAATGAATTCGGCGGATTTGCGTCACGGCGCTGCGATCGAACAGGCGTGCGTCGACCGGCTGCGCGCATGTCTCGCGCATGCCGACGCGTATCCCGACGACATCGAAACGGCGTGGCTGGCGCGTCGCGACGCCGCAGCGATGGCCGATGCGCACGCATGCGATGCGCCGCGGCGCGCCGGTGCGGCCGGCTTGCCGCTGGCCGGTGTCGTGCTGACGGTGAAGGCATGCTTCGATTGCGCGGGCTGGATTACGCATGCCGGTTCGCGCGTGCTTGCCGACGCGCCGCCGGCCGCCGTCGACGCGACGGCGGTGTCGGCATTGCGTGGTGCAGGAGCGGTGCTGGTTGCGCAGACGGCGATGACCGAGTTCGCGTACGGTGCGCTCGGCGTGAACCGCGCGTACGGGACGCCGACGACACCGCTCGATACGCGGCGCGAGCGCGTTGCCGGCGGATCGAGTTCGGGCGCGGCCGTGTCGGTCGCGCTTGGCGCGGCCGATCTGTCGCTGGGTTCCGATACGAGCGGCTCCGCACGCATTCCGGCGGCATTCTGCGGCGTGACCGGATTCAAGCCGTCGCGCGGACGTTATCCGGACGGCGGCATGCAGTTTCTGTCGACCAGCTTCGATGTACCGGGCCTGCTGGCCGCGACGGTCGACCTGTGCCGTCGCGCGGACGCAGTGCTGTGCGGTCGTGACGAACGGCGGCCGGCGCGCACGCCGGTGTCGGTTCGTGATCTGGATTTCATCGTGCCCGAGCCGTTCGCGACCGACGGTCTCGATCCCGTCGTTGCGCGGGCATTCGACGCGTGGCTGTCGCGGCTTTCCGCACACGGCGCGCGGATCAGGCGCAAGCGGCTCGACTGTGCGGCCGAGGCCGGTGCCGTCGCCCGTGCGGGCGGCATCATCGCGGCCGAAGCGTTCATGCTGCACCGTGCGCGGCTCGCGACGGCAGCGAACCGCTACGATCCGCTGGTCGGACCGCGCATTGCCGCGGGCGAGCAGGTGCGCGCACACGATTATGCGGCCGCGCTGCTGCGTCTCGCCGCAATGGCCGACACCTACGATGCCGAACTCGGCGATGCGGATGCGGTGCTGACGCCAACGGTGCCGATGCTGCCGCCGCGCATGACCGATCTCGCCGACGAAGCCGCGTACCTCGAGCAGAACGGGCGTGCGTTCCGGTTGACCGAATTCGCGAATCGGCTCGACCTGCCGAGCATCAGCCTGCCCGGCGACCTGCACGATCGACAGCCGGTCGGCCTGCTGATCACCGGGCGCCGCGGTATGGACGCGCGGCTGTTCGATATCGCCGCGGCGGTCGAGCGCGCGCTTGCCGATTCCGCATGACCTGCTTTCCGGCGACAAGGCTTGCCTTGTCATTGTTCATCGACGCTATTAAGGAAAACTCATGATTGTCGTAAGATCGGGCGATATCGCCAATACCGAACGCCACGCACGCGGTCCGGGCTGGGACAGCAAGCGCATGATCGTCAAACAGGACGGCGTCGGCTACTCGGTTCACGAGACGTCTGTTCACGAAGGCGCGGAACTGCATCTGCACTACAAGAACCATTTCGAAACCAACTATTGCGTGGCGGGAGAGGGGGAAGTCGTCGATACGGCGACGGGCGACGTACACCGGATCGCGCCCGGAACGATCTACGCACTGAACCTGAACGATCCGCATATCCTGCGCGCGACGCGCGGCGATCTGCATCTCGTGTGCGTGTTCAACCCGCCGCTCACGGGGCTCGAAACGCACCGGGAAGACGGCAGTTATGCGCTGCCGGAGGACGAGCGCGCCTGACGGCGCGCGACGGCCGCGCGATGCTTACGCGGCCTCGCGCTGGCTGCGCTTGATCGCTTCGACGAGCATCCGCTCGGAATCGTCGAGATAGCGTGCCAGCGTGGTGACGGCCTCGCTGCGACGGTTCTGCGTGAGCAGGTCGTAGATCTGGTATTCGCGCTGGATCCAGTCGGGCGTCTGTACGCGCCGCTCGTCGGGGTCGGCGGCAAAGACGAGGCGCAGCTGGGCCGAGATGGTTCGGAAGAACTCGTCGAGCAGCGCCGATTTCTGCAGCGCGACAATATGCTGATGAAACCGCAAGCTGTGCGTGCCGACGGCCTGCCAGTTCTGCTTGTCGAGTTCGCGCTCGGCCGCACGGATCGCGGCCTGCATTTTCTCGAGCAGCGCTGGCTGAGCGAGTTCGGCGGTGTTCAGCGCATGCAGTTCGAGCGTGCGGCGCGCGACGTAGAGATCGCGCACGTCCTGGCGGTTGAGCGTGCGCACGACGACGCCCTTGTGCCGCACGAACGTGACGAGCCCTTCACGGCCGAGCTGGTGCAGCACTTCGCGCAGCGAATTGCGCGACGTGTCGTATTCGGCGGCAAGGTCCATTTCGATCAGTGCAGTGCCGGGCGGCAACTTGCCGCTGATGATGTGCTCGCGTAGTTGATGGCTGATTCGGTCAGAGACCGACTGTCCTCTCGCTTTTTCGCTTGCCATGCCGTTCGTTCGCTCCTCTCCTGATCGTGCGCCGCCGGCGTGGCGGCCGGCGGTGTTTCGCCATTCTACGGGCTGCGGCGCGCGTTACGCCGTCTTGTCGCGCTGCCAGTCGGCCTGCGGCGGCTGCATCCCGTGCTGGCCGCGATACGGCGCGACCGACGGCGACGACCAACCTTCGAGCAGGCTCGGGGCGAGCCGGTAGACCTCGACGCCGAGCGGCCGGCACACGTCGATCGGGTCGCGCGCGTCGGGGCCCCACATCGGCACCGACAGGTCGCCGCCGGGGCAGGTGGACATCGCGCACAGCAGGTCGATTTCCGCGAAGAATTCGAGATAGTCGCCCGGTTTCGCTGGGCATGCCTTCATGAAGTATTTGTCGTCGCTGTTCAGGCCCGTGCACTGGAACACGTTGAGCACGTCGTGCACGTCGAATTCGGTCAGCCCGTACGGCGCGACGGCGCGGACGAGGTTCGAGTGGCAGTGGAAATGAAAATCCTCGCCGGTCAGCAGCTTGTTCACGTACGGGTCGCAGCGTGTGCCGAGCAGGTCGTGGACGCGGCCGCCGTCGCTGTCGACGCCATAGTCGGCAAGCGTGTCGTCGGTGATCGTCGCCATCGGGCGCAGGTACGGCAGTGTCGACCAGAGCCGGTCGAACGTGCTCACGTGCGCGGCCTGCAATTGCCGGGTGCGCGACGCCCACATGCGTTCGCGCGGATTGTGCAGGTTCCACATGTTGAAGTCGGCGACCTGCGGACCTTCCAGGGTGACGATGCGGAACACGTGGCCGGCCGGGACCGTCCATGCGAAGCCGCTGCGGATCGGCACGACATGCGACTCGATGCGTTCGCGCGCGTCCTGGCGTCGGGCGATCGCGGAATAAAAGGCAGTGTCGACGTTCAGGACGGAGCCCTTGGTGACCTGGTAGGCAGCGGGATAGTTCGACATGACGCGGTACTCTCGGGGAAGTTGGCAGGCGCGACGATCCGGCTGGAATCCTTTGTGCTGGCCGGTCAGGCGTCGATTTCAACAATTAATTGTTCAACAATTTATCGACGCTTCGAGGAGTATAGAGGGAAGGCGGGGAGGGGTGTCAATGGGTGGAAAGTACGGAGGAGCCGGCGTTTCGATCCGCTCTGGAGCGGGCCGGCAGCGCGCGTTCGCCGGGACGGGAAACGCGCGGGAGGCGCGCGACCGGCAATAAAAAACCGCCGGCGTGTGCCGGCGGTTTCGGTATCGCTGTCAGTCGCTCGCTCGCTCGCGCGACGCAGCGTTGCGTCAGGCCTTGATTTCAGGTCCACGCGCGGCCGGCCGGGCCGGCGTGTCCGTTGCGGGCGCAGGCGCCACCGACCGCGTGGACGGCTGCGCCGGCACGATGACGAGCACCGGCTCGGGCATTGCCCACGGCGGCATCGCGAACCCGACCGGCTGCGGCGCCGACATCCCGAATGCGTTGGCGAGCGCGACGTGCTGGAGCGCCATCATCTGCTGCTGCATGGCGACCATCTGCGCCTGGGCCGCCTGCATCTGGTACTGCGCGGCCTGCATCTGCCGAAGCGCCGCGGCCGGCGGCATGCCGCCCGACGACGACGTCTGCATCTCGAAGCTCGCGCCGCCTTGCGGACTCTGCCAGCGCCACGTGCTGACCTTCATCGGGCCGACGGCCGTCTGTACCACGCGTGTTTCGGCTTTCACGGGCACGGCCTGCCCGTTGACGTTGACGAATATCGGCTGGGCAACGGCGGCGCCGGTCTGCCCGGCCAGCGCGAACACGGGCGCGAGCGCCAGTGTGCCCGCCGCCATGAACGAACGGAATCGCATCTTCATATCTCCATCAAACAAGACTGATCGAAGCAATAATGAACGAATCGTGCGGCTCGCGGAGAGAGCCATCGGCGACTATGCGGGGGCCGGCTTAAACCAGAATTAAAGTGGGGCGAGGCCGCCGGTGTCGTGCCGACAGCGGATTCCCGGCCATCCCGCAACCGGCATTCAACCTCGCCCGTGCCAGGGGAATCCGGCCGCGCGACCCGACAACAGGCACAATACGGAATTCGCCACGTCGCACGCACGTTCGCAATTCGAACATCACACGGCTGCGTCACCGCTGCCTGAATCCTTCCCGGTCGTCATGAACGCCACACCCACTGCCGCGCGCGAGTCGAATTCGCCGCGTTTCCTGTTGTTCCTGATCTGCCTGTTCGCGTCCGCCGGCCAGCTCGCGATCGACATCTACGTGCCCGCGCTGCCCGACATGGCACGTTCGTTCGCGACCACGCCCCAGGCGATCCAGTCGAGCGTGTCCGGCTACATGGCGGCCTATGCGCTCGGCCAGCTCATCTTCGGGCCGATCGCCGATGCATACGGGCGCAAGCGCGTACTCGCGTTCGGGCTCGTGATCTACACGATCGGCTGCCTGCTGTCGCTCGGCGCGCAGAACCTGGAGACGTTCGTGCTGGCGCGCTGCCTGCAAGGCTTCGGGATCGCGACCACCAACCTGCTCGCGAAGGCGATCATCACCGATTCGTTCTCCGGCCAGGCGCTGATGCACGCGTTTACGTACATGTCGATCGCGTGGGGGCTCGCGCCGATCGTTGCGCCGGTGATCGGCGCGCACCTGCAGGAATGGTTCGGCTGGCGCGCGTGCCTCGTGTTCCTGCTGGTGTACTCGCTGGTGATGTGGGCGCTGCTGTGGCGTTACCGCGAAACCTTGCCGAAACCGGTGCATCTCGAGCCGCGCACGCTGATGACGAACGCGGGCAAGGTGCTGGCGAGCCCGGTGTTCCAGAGCTGCTTCCTGGCACAAGGGCTGTGCTACAGCATCCTGCTCGTGTTCAACATCGTCGGGCCGTTCATGGTGCAGACCACGCTGCACAAGCCGCCGACCTTCTTCGGCTATCTCGCGCTCGGGATCGGGCTGATGTATTTCCTCGGCGGCCTGTCGAACCGGATTCACGGGCCCGGGCTGCCGAGCGCCGAGCAACGGCTGCGCATCGGCGCGCGCGTGATGGCAGGCGCGTCGGTCGCGATGCTGGTGCTGGCGCTGACCGTCGGGCTGCGCGTCTGGACGCTGGCGATGCCGGTGCTCGTGATGGGCTTCTGCGCGGGCGCGATGTACCCGACGCTGATGGCCAAGGGCAACTCGCTGTTTCCGCATATCGCCGGCCTGACGAGCGCGATCCTCGGATGCGCGCTGCTGCTGGTGTCGTCCGCGATGATGGGGCTGGCCGGTTTCGTGTCGATTCATGTGCTGACGCCGCTCGCGGTGTTCTTCGTCGCGCTGTCGTGCATCGTCGTGTGGATGGTCACCAAGCTGCTGCGGTACCTGTCGCAGCAACAGGCCCAGGCCGCGCCCGTCGTGTGCGGGCGCGAAGAAGCCGCGTAAGTGCCGCCTGTCGACCGACCCATGAGCCCGATCGTGCTGAACCGCGTCGCGCGAACCGACGCCGCCGACCTGATCGCCGCCAATCGCGCGAGCCGGACTCACCATCTGCCGTGGGTCGACTCGTTCACCGACCAGGCGGGTTTCGACCAGTGGTTCGCCCGCTGCCTGACGGGGCCGAACGTCGGCCTCGTCGCGCGCGAGCGTACGTCAGGGGCGGTGGTCGGCGTGGTGAACCTCAACGAGATCGTGGGCGGCGTGTTCCAGAGCGCGTATCTCGGGTACTACGGCATGGCGGCGTTCAGCCGCAAGGGGCTGATGACCGAGGCCATGCGCGCGGCGATCGGCATCGCGTTTGGCGAACTCGGGCTGCATCGGCTCGAAGCGAACATCCAGCCCGGCAACCACGCGTCGATTGCGCTGGTTCGGCGGCTCGGTTTCAAGAAAGAAGGATTTTCGCCGCGCTATCTGCGCATCGGCGGCGAATGGCGCGACCACGAACGGTGGGCGCTGCTGGCCGACAGTGAGCCCGAAGCGCACACCTGACGCCCGCTACCGGGCGAACTTCTTCCCGCCACCGGCCGCTTACAGCGGATGCGCCGCGCCGGCCTGCGTCAGCAGCGACACGGCAGCCGGATCCGGCATCCCGTTGGAGTCGATCGCGCCGGCTTTCGCGAGCGCGACGAGATCGCCGTCGACACCCGGCTGCCCGACCGTGAACGACGTGGTCAGGAAGGCCGGTGCCGCGAGCGTGACCGAATAGCGCTGCTGCAGGTTCGTGACCACGGCCGATTGCGCGGCCTGCACGGTGCTCGAGCTGTTCATCGCCTGCTGATAGCGCGGATTACCCTGGAAATTGCCGATCAGTGTGGCCGTGTTCGTGCCGAGCTGGGCGGCGAGATAGACCAGCATCAGCTCGGTCTCGGGGGTTGTATTGAACGTGCCGCCCGCGTACGCGAGCGAATGCAGGCTCGTGCCGCCCGATGTCACGGTGATCGCGCACGGCAGCGCGGCATTGACCGTTACACTGTAGTTGCCTCCGCCATCTGTCAGCGTTGTCGCCGAACCCGTCACGCAACTGACCGTCACCTGCGCGCTGGCGAGAGCGTCGCCCGTCGCGGCCGTGCCCGAGATCGCGACGGTCTGCGTGTTGTTATTGAAGCAGACATCCACGCCGAAGCAGGCATCGCCGTTGCAAGCCTGCAGCGTCGCGAGGGTGGCGAGGCAGAGCGTGCCCAGCGCGGGGCGGATGAAACGCCTGGGGGGAGTGTTCATGGTCGCTGGCCTTGAGGAGAGTGGGGCAACCGGTCGGCGCCGAAGGTGCGGCGCCGTTCATATTCTAGGTCCCGAATCGGGGCGCTGCTTGCCCGTTTGGCTCGTCAGGCCTGCCTGCGACCGGGAGCGACCTGCCGTCGAGCGTGTCGTGCGCCGTCCTGCTCTGGCGGTTACGCGCGTCAGTTGCGCGGCGGACGAGCCGGCGCCATCACGTAGGCGAGCAACAGGCTCAGTACCATGCTGAGCACGAGCGTGTGCCAATGGCCGATCAGCAACTGCTGATAGTGCTTGCCCATATCCGGCGTGATCTACCAGCACGTCATGGGATGCAACCGGGCTTGGTGACACTCCAGGATGCCGCCATGCAGATAGGCATCCCACAGTGCATCGCCTGAATACAGCCCCAGGAAGAGCGGGACGATCTGTACGCCGTACTGGAGCAGCTTCCCCTCGGTTTCGGTTGTCATTCTGGTCGACTCCGGAATTGGCCTGCGTCGGTTTGTCGTCTGTGTCCGAATGCATCGTGTGCTCGATATTGTCGACCGAATCCATCGCGGCGCAGAATGGCTTGCGGCTTGAGAGGACCGTTCGGAAAGTCAGGTGGAAACGGCCTGGAGCGAAGAAAAAGCGGCGACCGATAAAGGTATCCGGCTTCACTGCAATCACGGTAAGGCAAGCACCGGGGAAATGATGAGCAAGATCAGCTGTCTATGCGGAAACACAATTCGGGACAACACCGATTCGCTGCCTTACAAGGCAAGGATTCTCAAGGATACGGCGTACGGACCGTTTTTCGACTGGCTGGTGAGTGAGGTGCAAAGCTACGTCGTGGCCGTGGAGCAGGGCGAGACGTCTGATTGGCTCGTGAGTCGCGGTTATTCCAGCGACTACATCGGCTTGCAACTCGATCATGGCAACGTGCTTCACGACCATCTGCACACGCGCCTTCACGGTCTTGAAAGAACCGCGTACGAATGCACCGCGTGCGGCCGGCTGCTGATCGAAACCGCGGAAGACAACCGTTTTGAAACGTATGCGCCGGCATCGGGGAGATATGGCGGCATATTGAAATGACGAGCCCCGGAAGTCGGCCGGAAACCTTTCAGTTCCTTTCGCAATTGGTTATGCTGCGGGACGATTAAAAACGACGAGAGAATGCGCCGTTCCCGATGGAGCCGGCGCGCCGTTTCCGACATGAACTTGAAACGACAGACGGGCCGGCCGGGCGGTGAGGGCGATCCGGCATCGCGGGCAGGCACGACCCGAAACGGCGTTCGGCGCACGCGCGGCATGAAGGGTGCGGCTGGCAGGCCCGGCTTCTGGCAGGCCACGGCCTTGCTGGCAAGCGCGGTCGTACTGTTCGGCGGCGCGGCCACGGCGGCGCCCGCCGAAGACGGCAGCACCGCCGTCGCGGCTTCGTCGGCCGCCACGCTTTTCACCCCGGCCCAGTCGGCCTGCACGCATGTGGCTGCCGCAGCGGCCTATCCGGTCGCCGCAAAACCCGAAGCCGCGCCACCGCTGAAAGGCCGCGTGACGGACACGACGGGCGTGCTCGGCACCGCCTGCGCATCCGAACTGACCGACCGCCTCGCTGCGCTCGAACGACAACTCGGCGTACAGGTCGCGATCCTGCTGGTCGGGTCGACCGGGCAAGCGACGATCGAACAGTTCGCGACCACCGTATTCGACCATTGGAAGCTCGGCAAGGCCAAAGTCGACAACGGGCTGCTGCTCGTCGCCGCGCTCAACGACCATACCGTGCGGATCGAAGTCGGCTACGGGCTCGAAGGCACGATTCCGGACATCGTCGCGGGCCGGATCATCCGCGAGCGGATCGTGCCGGCATTCCGCGAGAACCGTATTGAAGCCGGCATCAGCGATGCGGTGGATGCGTTGACGCGCCAAATGTTGCCGGCGGACGTCGCCACGCCGGAGCACGCGGCACCCGCCGCAGCGCCCGGCGGGCGCGACGACGCATACGAAACGGAAGTGGCGGCCGCGACCGGCGCCACGAACGCACCCGCCCGCGACGCACGGACTGACGGCGAAAAGTACCAGCCGAACGGCCTGCCCGAGCGGAAACGCACGAACACGGGCGGCGTGCGCTTCTGGTTCCTGCTCGCGCTTGCCAATGTCGTGCTGGGCGTGGTCGCGCAGTGGCGCCGGCTGCGCCGCAGGCTGGCGCTGCTGGCCGCCTGGCTCGTGGCGGCCGTCGTGCCGATCGTGATGCTGCCGGTCGGCGCGATCTTCAACGGCAGTCTCGGAGCAATGCTGGGCGCGGCGCTGTTCGTCCCGGCGGCGGCCGGTATCGCGCCGTGCCTGCTCGGCATCAACCTGTTTCTGTCGGCGCGCGTGCGCAAATACACGGCGATCGTGGGCGGGACGCTGTTCATGATCATCGCGATCGGGCGCGAGATGGATTATTCGGTCGAGGAAGTGCTGTCCGGCATCTTCGGCGTGCTGTGCGTGCTCGCCGTGATCTGGGCGAAGCTGATGGGCATCGGTTCGTCTTCGTCGTCTTCCTCGTCCGGCTCCCGGTCACGCTCGAGCTCCGATTCGTTCCGCGGCGACGGCGGTTCGAGCGGCGGCGGCGGCGCGTCGGGCCGCTGGTAGCCCCCTGCGCGCGGCTTGCCCGCGCACCCGATTCCTTTCACCTACCGCTCCACCCGGAGCGTTCAACCGGAAACAATCCACGATGAAATGGTTTCGAATCCTGCTCGTGTGCTGTGTGCTGGCTCCGCTTGCGGGGTGCGGCTACAACGCGATCCAGTCGTCCGACGAGGACATCAATGCCGCGTGGTCCGAAGTGCTGAACCAGTACCAGCGCCGCGCCGATCTCGTACCGAACCTCGCGGCGTCGGTGAAGGGCTACGCATCGCACGAGGCGCGCGTGCTGACCGAGGTGGCGTCGGCCCGTGCGCGCGTGGGCAGCGTGCAGATGACGCCGGAAATGGCGAAGGATCCGGCCGCGCTCGCGGCGTTCGACCAGCGGCAGGGCGAGCTGTCGGCGGCGCTGAGCCGGCTGATGGTGGTGTCCGAGCGCTACCCGGAGCTGAAGGCGAACGAAGCGTTTCGTGATCTGCAGACGCAGCTCGAGGGCACGGAAAACCGCATCGCGGTCGCGCGCGGCCGCTACATCAAGACGGTGCAGCACTACAACGTGCAGATCCGCCAGTTCCCGGGCGTCGTGATCGCGAGGATCTTCGGCTACCAGCCGCGTCCGAATTTCGGCGTGGCGAACGCAGCGACGATCTCGGTCGCGCCGACGCTCGATTTCTCCGCACAGCCGCAGCCGCCAAAGGCAAACGTGGCCGGCGAGTAACGCCGGCTAACGGTCTCACACGCTCAGGGCTTGCGCGCGGCCGCCTTCGCGAAAGCGCCGCGCACCTCGAAGCCGATCGCATCGGCCACATTGCCGCGCGCATCGACGAGTTCGAGCCGGTGGCGGCCCGGCCACGGCATCCACGCGACGCGATCGGCGTGCCCGATCACCTTGTCGTCGAGCCGCCACGCGAATTTCGACGCGCGCCCGGCCGAGCGCTCGAACCAGATCCGCTGGTTCTTCGGCGGAATGTCCGGGTCGATCGCGAAGATCGTACCGTCGGTCGGCGCGCCGATCGTCAGCGGCGCGCGTGCGCCGTCCTTGCCTGGCGTGACGGGGGCGGCGAGCCGCATCGTGTCGAGCGCCGTTCCCGCGATGAACCACTCGTTGCGCGACGGTTCGATATCGCGTTCGAACGTGATGCGGCGCGTCTCGACGCCGGCCGGCGCGCGCGGCGCGCGGCTCGGCTGGTCGCGGTGCAGGTAGCCGACGACAGCCGACCACACCGGCGACGCACCCGTGACGCCCGACACGTCCCACATCGGCGAGCCGTCCGCATTGCCGACCCACACACCGACCGTATAGCGCGACGTGAAGCCGACGGTCCAGTTGTCGCGCATGTCCTTGCTCGTGCCGGTCTTGACCGCCGAGAAGAAGCGCGTCGCGAGCGGATTGTCGAAGCCGAACGTGCGCACGCGCGCATTGTTGTCGGAGAGGATGTCGGTCACGACGAAGCTGGCTGCCTCACTGAACACGCGCGTACCGTCGGTGGCTTGCGCGGCGGTCGATGCGCCGGACGCCGGCGCGGGACTGGGACCGGGCATGTCGACGACCTTGCGGGCAACGCCGCCGTTCGCTAGCGCGCGGTACGCGTTGGTGAGCGACAGCAGCGTGACGTCCGCACTGCCGAGCGCGAGACTGAAGCCGTAGTAGTCGCCTTCCTGCGCGAGCGGCAGGCCGAGCGCGGTCAGCGTGCGCGCGAAGCGGTGCGGCGTGACGAGCACGAGCGTACGCACGGCCGGCACGTTCAGCGAGCCGCCGAGCGCGCTGCGCACACTCACCCAGCCCTTGAAATCCTTGTCGTAGTTCTGCGGAATGTACAGGCCGCCGCCGGCGGCGAGGTTGATCGGCGCATCGTCGAGCAGCGACGCGGCCGTCAGCCGTTTCTCGTCGATCGCCTGCGCATAGAGGAACGGCTTGAGCGTCGAGCCGGCCTGGCGCGGCGCGAGCACGGCATCGACGTCGCGCGCACTCGACAGCGCGCCGGACGATCCGACCCAGGCACGAATCTCGCCGGTCGCGTTGTCGATCACGACGACCGCGCCGTCCTGCACGTTGCGCCGGTGCGCGGGCGCGTTGAGTTCGGTCAGCGCGCGCATCAGCGTGTCGCGCGCGAAGCGCTGCAGCGGCGCATCGAGCGTCGTGCGCACCTGTGCACCGGCCGTTGGCCGCACCTCGGCCGCGATGCGTCGCGCGAAGTGCGGGGCGAGGGCGGCGCCGTCGTCGCGCGCGGCGCTGGCCGGACGCGCGGTGACGAGTTGCACGTAGCCGTCGAGCGACGCGCAGGCCTGCTCGGCATGCATGTCGCGCAGGATCCGGCATGCGCGCTCGGCGACTTTCGCGGGCGTCGCATTGGGCGCGCGCACGAGCGCGGCCGCGATCGCGGCTTCGCGGGCGTCGAGGCCCGACGGCGCCTTGCCGAACAGCACCTGCGACAGCGCGGCGAGGCCGATCGTCTCGCCGCGGAACGGCACGAGGTTCAGGTACGCCTCGAGCACCTGGTCCTTGCGCCAGCCGCGTTCGAGCAGCAGCGCGTTGACCGCCTGCGTCGCCTTCTGCGGCAGCGAGCGCTGGCCCGACCGGCGCGGCGAATCGCTGAGCAGTCCGGCGAGCTGCATCGTGACGGTCGATGCGCCGCGCGTGCGCTCGTTCCACAGGTTGCCCCATGCGGCGCCGGCGATGCCGCGCCAGTCGACGCCGCTGTGTTCATAAAAGCGCTTGTCTTCCGACACGACGATCGCCTCGCGAAACGCGGGCGACACATCGGCGAGCGACACCCAGTCGCCGCGCCGTTCGGCGAGGTCGACGCGGGTGCGCTGCAGCGGCGTGCCGTCGCGTGCGAGCAGCACCCAGTCGGAGCTGCGCCAGCTGCGGCGCACCGTGTCGTAGCTCGGCAGCGCATGCGCGACGAGCGGCGCGGCCAGCACGATGGCGACGAATACGCGGCCGGCGAAACGCACCGGCCGCGGCAATACCGGATCGATCATCAATGTCTCGTTACTTGCCCGGTTCGGCCGGCTTCACGGTCATCGGCGGGTTCGGCCACAGGCCGTACACGGACGGCGCGTACAGCGCCTCGACGCGCGTCGGCGGCAGCCCGAACGTGCCGACGTTGTTCAGCCGCACCGTGTACTCGACCGAGAATTTGCCCTTCGGCAGATAGTCGTAGTACGCGCGGTAGCCGTCGAAGTCGCGTTCGATGAACGCCGGCCACGTGCCGTCCGGCGTCTTCTCGCCTTGCGTCGCGGCTTCGGAGTCGCGGCCGAGGCCCGAACCGAGGATCGTCGAGCCGGCCGGAACCGGATCGTTGACGACGACCCACGTCATGTCGCTCTGCGCATCGATGTCGAGATGCACGCGCACGACGTCGCCGCGCGTCAGCACGCCCTTGACGGCGGGCGATACGGGCGTGACGGTCTTCGTGATCCGGTAGCCGGCCGCGAACGGTGAGCGCAGCGGCACCGCCGCGAGGCTTTCGATCGTGGCCCACGGGCGGCCCGTGCCGTCCTGCGTGACGGACAGCGTGGCCGGCGCCTGCGACGCGCGCGGCCACGGCAGCATCACGCTGCGGGCCGCGGCGGCGCGGGTGGCGGGCGTGGCCGACGCCGCCGACGATCCATCGACGGGCGCGGGTGCCGGCGCCTGCGACCACGAGATCGTGCGCGCGTCGCCGCCGAGCGCGACCTTCGTCGCGCCGGCAACCGGCGTGCTTTCGTAGGTGCGCGAGAAGCGCTCGACCGCGAGCAGGCCGAGTGCGTTCGACGTCGTGGTCTGCCATGCACCCTGGCGCTGCAGCGCGAGCAGGCCGGCCGTCACGCGCGGCATCTCGTCCTTCCACGCCGGGTCGCCCGCGAATTCCAGCGCGAGACGCGCCGCGTTGGTCTCGTTGCTGGTCATCAGCCACCACAGGTCGTCGTCGCGTGCGGTCGAGAACACGAGCTGCGTGCCCTGGTACGTGAGGCGTGCCCGCAGGATCTGTTCGACCTGTGCGCGTTTTTCGTCGCGTTGCGGGATGTCCTTCACGCGTGTCAGGATCGCGTGATAGTCGATCACCGCCGACGTCGGCCACTGGTTCGGCGCGATCTCGATCGAGCCGAGCATGCGGCCCTGCGCGGCGCCGTAGCGCGACAGCGCCTCGATCGCGGCCAGCTTGCGCAGGTCGCGATCCTGGCGCGGCGCCCACGTGTTGCGTTCGAGGCGACCGTCGACGAAGCGCGCGAGCCCGGCCTCGAGCTGGGTGCGCAGGTCTTCCGGCAGCGCGAAGCGCGGGTCGAGACGGCTTGCCTCGTCGGACACCACGAGCAGGTACGACGACAGCGTCGCGCTGCCGGCATGCGAATCGTCGGACGACGGCGGGAAGTAGCTCGCGAGCCCGTCGCTGTCGAGATAGACGGGCATGCGTGCGATCAGCGCCTGCCATTGCGCGGGGTCGCGCAGGCCGATCGCGCGCGAGGTCTGCTGTTCGAGGCAGCGGTACGGATAGCGCTCGAACCAGCGTTTCACGCCGGGCAGCCCGTCGGCAAGCTTCGACTGCAGCGACACCGCGATGCCGCCGCGCGGCAGGCCTTGCGCGTTGTTCGCGGCGCCGGCCGGGGAGGCTACCGGCACCGTCAGCGTGCCGTCGACTTGCGCGAGCGTCGCCTGCTGCACGGTGACCGGCAGTGCGGGCACGACCTTCTGCGCGACTGCCAGTGCGTCGGATGCGCGCTTGCCGCCTTGCTCGGCCGCTTCGATGCGCCAGTTCAGCGCGCCGGCCGCGTCGAGCGCCTGCTCGGGCACGGTGATCGTCCACGCGACCTCGGTTGCCGTATTGGCCGCGAGCGATACGGTCTGCGGCGCGACATCGAGGCCCGTCACGCGCGGCGTCACGACGACCTGCATCGCGCGGTCGGTCGTGTTGCGCAGCGTGACCTGCGCGCGGAACGCGTCGCCTTCGCGCACGAGCGGCGGCAGGCCGGAGATCAACTGCAGATCCTGCGTGCTGCGGATCGACGTGCTGCCGGTGCCGAAGCGGTCGGGGCCGACCGCCGCGATCGCGACGATCCGGAAGCGCGTGAGCGCGTCGTTCAGCGGCACCTCGACGGTTGTGCTGCCGTTCGCGTCCAGCGTCACGCGCGGATTCCACAGCAGCAGCGTGTCGAACAGCTCGCGCGTCGGCGCGCTGCCGCCACCGCCGCCTGCCGGCACGGCCTTGCGGCCGAAGTGGCGGCGGCCCACGATTTCCATCTGCGCGGTGGCCGTCTCGACGCCGTACGCGCGTCGCCGCAGCATCGCGTCGAGCAGGTCCCAGCTGTTGTTCGGCATCAGTTCGAGCAGCGCCTCGTCGACGGCCGCGACCGCGATCTGCGTGCCGGCCGGCGCGGGCTGGCCATTCGGCAGCGTGACCTTCACGTGCGCCTGCGCCTTGCTGCGCACCGTGTAGCGCGTCGCGTCGGTCGTCACGGTCACGCCGAGGCGGTGCACGCCCGTGCCGACCTTGATTTCGCCGAGACCGTAGCGGAACGCCGGCTTCGACAGGTCGACGAACGCGGTCGGCGCTTCATAGTGACGGCCTTCGCGCCAGAACGCGCGCGCCCATTCGACCGGCGCCTTCCAGCCCCACGTGAAGAACGAGTACCACGGCACTTCGCGAATCCGGCCGCGCAGCGCGAGCACCGACACGTAGACGTTCGGCCCCCACGATTCGCCAACCTTCAGGTCGACCGTCGGATTCTTGCCGTTCAGCTCGACGATGTGCGTCTCCATCACGCCGCCGCGCTCGACGGCGACCAGCGCGGTCGCGTAGCGGAACGGCATGCGCACCTGGAAGCGGGCGGTTTCGCCCGGTTCGTACGAGGTTTTCTCCGGAATCACGTCGATCCGGTCGGTGTTGTCGCCGCCGAACCAGAGCTCGTCTTCGCGCGTGACCCACACCGACGTCGATGCATTCGACGTGCGGCCGTCGCCATCCTTGGCGACCGCGATCAGCTGCACGTTGCCGGCCTGTTCGAGCGTCGCGTCGCAGGCCATGCGGCCCTTGTCGTCGGTCTTGCCCGAGCACAGCACGCCGAGGTCGCGCGTGTCGCTCTTGTTGTCGTACGCATAGAAGCCGCCGACCATCCGCTTGCGCGACGACGTCGTGATGTGCGCGACGCCCTTGATCTCGATCGGCACGGACGCACGCGGCTTGCCTTGCAGGTCCACTGCCAGCGCCTGCACGGGCACGCGCTGGCCGACCGATACCCAGCGGCCCGCCTTGATGCCGGCCACGACCGCGGCCGGCCACAGGATCGTGTCGCCGCGAATCGTCTGCACTTCGCCGTTCGGGTCGGCGAACGTCGCTTCGAGCGCGATGCGCTTCGGTGCATCGACGTCGGGAAGGCCCTTGAGCGTGACCGAGCCCGCACCGTTGCGGTCGAGCGTCAGCGGCAGCTTGTCGGCGATCAGCTTCGTTGCGTCGGGATCGTTGTTCGACGCCGATGCGTTGTCGCCGTCCTGCGAATCGTCGTCGGCATTGCCGTCGCTCGTGTCGGGGCGATACGGCGTGAAGCTGAAATCCTCGAAGCGATCCGCGAACGGCGGCGACGCCCACTTCATCAGCGCCGACACCTGCACCGGCAGGTTCGATGCGCCGCCGCCCGACACGTAGTCGATCTGCACCGCGAGCGGCGCTTCCTTCACGGCGACGAGCGGGCTTTTCTGCGCGTCGCGTGCGCCGATCGACCCCTTCAGCACCGGCAGGCGGAATGCCTCGACGCGGAAGCTGCCGCTGTAATAGGTGGCGGTCGGCGCGTCCTCCGGGCCGCCTTCGAGTTCGACGCTGTATTCGCCGAGCTTGGCGGCGGCAGGCAGCGTGAACTGCGTGTCCGCGCTGTGGTCGGCCGCCCACGTGAGCGGCAGCTTGTAGGTCTGACCCGTGCCGAGATGGCGGATCGTCACGCGCGTCGGGTATTGTGCAGGGAACGCGAGGCTCTGCAGCGTTTCGGTGCGGATGAAATGCTTCATCGACACGGTTTCGCCCGCGCGCAGCAGCGTGCGGTCGAAGACCGTATGCGCGCGCACGGTCTGCGCGCTGTCGGTGTCGGTCGGCACGTTGAAGCGCCACGATTCGATCCCGCGGTTCCAGCCCGAGCTGACGAACGCCATGTCGGGGCCCGTCTTCGGATCGTTCACACGGGCCGACACGAAGTAGTCGTCGAAGCGTTGCTCCGAATCGGACGAGCTGCATGCGCGCTTCGATTCGAACGCGCCGTCGATCTTCAGCAGGCCCTGTGCGTCGGTCTTGCCGGACGCGATCTCGTCGCCATTGCAGTCCGACACGCGGATCTGCGCGTTCGGCACGGGCTTGCCCTTGTCGAGCGTCGTGACCCACACGAGGTTGTTTTCGCGGCCCTGTTTCAGGTGCACGGCGAGGTTGGTGACGAGCACCGTGGTGCGCACGTACATGCTCGACGGCTTCGCGAGCAGCGAGCGGCCGAGCGCGGGCGACGCGAGTTCGAGCACGTAGAAGCCGGGCTTGTCGATCGGCACGCCGACGACTTCGAACGGGCGCAGTGCCTTCGGGTCCGCCTTCGGCAGCGCCAGCGCCTGCACGCCGGGCTGGCCCTTGAGCAGCGTCAGCGAGCGCACGTCGATGCGGCGATCCTTCGGCGCGGGCGCTTTTTCGCCGGCTTCGCGCGGTACGTAGACGGGGTGCTGGCCCTTGCGTTCGAGCAGGCCGGGAATCTGGCTGTCGATCGAACCGGCCGTCATCGACCAGTTGTCGAAGCGGTCGACCGTGCGCATCCACTGGCGAATCGCGGTGTCGTCGTCGACCTTCAGGTTCGAGAACTGCGCGCCCTGGGTATTGAGGCCGTCGATATGCAGGTCGGCCTCGACGTTGCGCAGCGTGACGGGCACGAGCGCGGGCGAATCGGGTTCGGCGAAGCGCTCGACGATTCCGAACGTGCCCGACGAGAATTTCGCGAGCGGCGGCATCGGCGCGGTGCGCGTCGCGAGCGGGAACAGGTCGGCGTTGGACAGCGAGCGGTCGGTCACGTCGCGCAGGCCCGACGGCAATTCGATCGTCAGGCCGGCCTGTTCGGGCAGCGGCGGGTTGAACGTGACGGTGGTGACTTCCTCGCTCTTGTCGTCGGCCGCGAAGGTCGGCGACAGCGAACCGTCGGGGCCGCGCAGCTTGATCGCCTCGGCGTTCTTGCGCGAGATCGGTGCGTTGAACGACAGCGTGAGCGGGCGCAGCGGCGTGCAGGGCGCCTTCGCATTCTCGCGCTCGCACGAGAAGCTCGCGGCGAACGGTGCCCGCACGGTGAAATCGAAGCGCCGTTCCGTTTCGTTCGGGATCCCGCTCGGGCTCGTGACGCCCTTGCCGTATACGAGCTGCATCTTTGCGCTGGCCGGCAGCGCCTGCGCGCACGACAGCGTCAGCACGCGCGCGGCATCCTTCTTCAGGCCGAAGTGATCGAGCAGCGCGTTGCGCGCATCGTCGTCGGCGGCCGTGACGGGAATGCGGTTGCCGATGCCGGCCGCCTCGCACCAGATGTTTGCGAGCGCCGAGCGCGGTTCGGCCGGGCCGTTCAGCTTCAGCACGAACATCTGCCGTTCCTCGATCTCGCGCGAGCCGGGGCGGACGTTCACCGGGAACGGGCCGCCCGTCTGGAACGTGAAGCGGCGCGGGCCGCTGGCCGCATTGCCGGCGACCGAGCGCAGCGCGTCGTTGAGCGCGACCGAGCAGCGCACGCCGGGCGGCAGGTCGTTTTCGAAGTCGTAGACCCAGGTCTTGTCGTCGAGCCAGTGGCCCTGGCCGCGTGCGGCCGTGGAATCGTTGCAGGTGACGCGCGCGGGATTCGGCGCGGACGCCGAGCCGAACGCGACCATCGGTTCGTCGAACTTGACGACGGCTTGCCGGACTTCGGTGACGGTGCCTTGCGGCGACACGCTCACCGTGCGCGCCGCGCCCGCATGTAGCGACAGCGCCGTGGCGCCGCCGAGCGCCGCGACGGCGCCAATGCGCCAGAGCAGCCGGGTGGTGTGGTTGGCTTGCGTTGCCTTGTTCTGTTTGTCGTGCTGCTTCATCGCTCGATTGCCCTCGGAGGGAAGCTTTCTGTTTGATTGCACGCGATTCTAACCGACCGACATGCGCCCGCATCGCGCCGCACAGTGTGGCGTCAGTGTGCGACATTGGCCGGCGTGCCGCAGATTTGTCGCGTCGACGACACAAAAATGCAGCGAAATGTCGATTGTCTCGGATTGCGGAACATTTAATGGACTATAAAAAGATTGTTCGATCCGCTTTGTGCGCGTACATTTCAGGTCCGCGCCAATGTTTGAGAAATATCAAGCGTGGTTTTCCCGAATCCGGTGTTCGAGAGAAGGAAACATGCACAACGACAACACTCCCCATTCGCGTCGCACTGGCGACGCAGCCTTAACAGGCATCACACGGCGTCAATGGCTGCAGGGCGCACTGGCGCTGACGGCGGCGGGCCTCACCGGCTCGCTGGCGTTGCGGGCCCTGGCCGACGATCCCGGCACCGCGCCGCTCGATACGTTCATGACGCTCTCCGAAGCATTGACAGGCAAGAAGGGGCTGAGCCGCGTGCTCGGCCAGCGCTTCCTGCAGGCCTTGCAGAAGGGCTCGTTCAAGACGGCCGACAGCCTGCCGCAACTCGCCGGCGCACTCGCGTCCGGTTCGCTGAATCCCGACCAGGAAGCACTCGCGCTGAAGATTCTTGAAGCGTGGTATCTCGGCATCGTCGACAACGTCGTGATTACCTACGAAGAAGCATTAATGTTCAGCGTCGTATCCGATACGCTCGTGATCCCGTCGTATTGCCCCAACAAACCCGGCTTCTGGGCCGAAAAACCGATCGAGAGGCAAGCCTGATGGCCGATACCGATACGCAAAAGGCCGACGTCGTCGTCGTCGGGTCGGGTGTCGCAGGCGCGATCGTTGCACACCAGCTCGCGATGGCGGGCAAGTCCGTGATCCTGCTGGAAGCCGGTCCGCGCATGCCGCGCTGGGAGATCGTCGAGCGCTTCCGCAACCAGGTCGACAAGACCGATTTCATGGCGCCGTATCCGTCGAGCGCGTGGGCCCCGCATCCGGAATACGGCCCGCCGAACGACTACCTGATCCTGAAGGGCGAGCACAAGTTCAACTCGCAGTACATCCGCGCGGTGGGCGGCACGACGTGGCACTGGGCCGCGTCGGCATGGCGCTTCATCCCGAACGACTTCAAGATGAAGACCGTGTACGGTGTCGGCCGCGACTGGCCGATCCAGTACGACGACCTCGAGCATTACTATCAGCGCGCCGAGGAAGAACTCGGCGTGTGGGGCCCGGGCCCCGAGGAAGATCTTTACTCGCCGCGCAAGGAGCCGTACCCGATGCCGCCGCTGCCGTTGTCGTTCAACGAGCAGACGATCAAGAGCGCGCTCAACGGCTATGACCCGAAGTTCCACGTGGTGACCGAGCCGGTCGCGCGCAACAGCCGCCCGTACGACGGGCGGCCGACTTGTTGCGGCAACAACAATTGCATGCCGATCTGCCCGATCGGCGCGATGTACAACGGCATCGTGCACGTCGAGAAGGCCGAGCAGGCCGGCGCGAAGCTGATCGACAGCGCGGTCGTCTACAAGCTCGAGACCGGGCCGGACAAGCGCATCACCGCCGCGGTCTACAAGGACAAGACGGGCGCCGACCATCGCGTCGAAGGCAAGTACTTCGTGGTGGCCGCGAACGGCATCGAGACGCCGAAGATCCTGCTGATGTCCGCGAACCGCGATTTCCCGAACGGCGTCGCGAACAGCTCGGACATGGTCGGCCGCAATTTGATGGACCACCCGGGCACCGGCGTGTCGTTCTACGCGAACGAGAAGCTGTGGCCGGGTCGCGGCCCGCAGGAGATGACGTCGCTGATCGGCTTCCGCGACGGCCCGTTCCGCGCGACCGAAGCCGCGAAGAAGATCCACCTGTCGAACATGTCGCGCATCAACCAGGAAACGCAGAAGATCTTCAAGGGCGGCAAGCTGATGAAGCCCGAGGAGCTCGACGCGCAGATCCGCGACCGTTCCGCGCGCTACGTGCAGTTCGACTGCTTCCACGAAATCCTGCCGCAACCCGAGAACCGCATCGTGCCGAGCAAGACGGCCACCGACGCGATCGGCATCCCGCGCCCCGAGATCACGTATGCGATCGACGACTACGTGAAGCGCGGCGCCGTGCACACGCGCGAGGTCTACGCGACGGCCGCGAAGGTGCTGGGCGGCACCGAAGTCGTCTTCAACGACGAGTTCGCGCCGAACAACCACATCACGGGCGCGACGATCATGGGCGCGGATGCACGCGACTCGGTCGTCGACAAGGATTGCCGCACGTTCGACCATCCGAACCTGTTCATCTCGAGCAGCTCGACGATGCCGACCGTCGGCACGGTGAACGTGACGCTGACGATCGCGGCGCTTGCGCTGCGGATGTCGGACACGCTGAAGAAGGAAGTCTGACCGTGCGGAAATCTACTCTCACCTTCCTCCTCGCCGGCTGCCTCGCGCTGCCGGGTCTCGCACGCGCGGCCGACGCGGCCGATCCGGCGCTGGTCAAGCGCGGCGAATATCTCGCAGTCGCGGGCGACTGCATGGCGTGCCACACCGCGAAGGGCGGCAAGCCGTTCGCGGGCGGCCTCGGCATGCCGATCCCGATGCTCGGCAAGATCTACACGAGCAACATCACGCCCGATCCCGAGACGGGCATCGGCAACTGGTCGGCCGAGGACTTCGAGCGCGCGGTACGCCACGGGGTGTCGAAGAACGGCGACAACCTGTATCCGGCGATGCCGTACGTGTCGTACGCGAAGATCAATGACGACGACGTACAGGCGTTGTACGCGTACTTCATGCACGGCGTCGAGCCGGTCAAGCAGACGCCGCCGAAGAACGAGATCCCCGCGCTGCTGAGCATGCGCTGGCCGCTGAAGATCTGGAACTGGCTGTTCCTGAAGGACGGCGCGTACGAGCCGAAGCCGGCGCAGAGCGCCGAGTGGAACCGCGGTGCGTATCTGGTCCAGGGGCTTGCTCACTGCAGCACGTGCCACACGCCGCGCGGCATCGCGATGCAGGAGAAGTCGCTCGACGAGACGGGCGGCAGCTTCCTGTCGGGCTCGGTGCTCGCGGGCTGGGACGGCTACAACATCACGTCCGACGCCAACGCGGGGATCGGCGGCTGGACGCAGCAGCAGCTCGTCCAGTACCTGCGCACCGGCAGCGTGCCGGGTCTCGCGCAGGCGGCCGGCCCGATGGCCGAGGCGATCGAGCACAGCTTCTCGAAGATGACGGAAGCCGATATCGGCGCGATCTCGACGTACATTCGCACGGTGCCGGCAGTCGCCAGCGGCGATGCGAAGCAGTCGCGCTCGTCGTGGGGCAAGCCGGCCGAGGACGGGCTGACGCTGCGCGGCGTCGCGCTCGCGTCGTCGGGCATCGATCCGGCGCGGCTCTATCTCGGCAACTGCGCGACCTGCCACCAGATGCAGGGCAAGGGCACGCCGGACGGCTATTACCCGCCGCTGTTCCACAACTCGACGGTCGGCGCGCCGAATCCGGTCAACCTCGTGCAGGTGATCCTGAACGGCGTGCAGCGCAAGGCCGGCAGCGAGGACGTCGGGATGCCCGCGTTCCGCCACGAGCTGTCGGATGCGCAGATCGCCGCGCTGACGAACTACGTGACCGGGCAGTTCGGCAATCCGGCCGCGAAGGTGACCGAGCAGGACGTCGCGAAGCTGCGTTGACGCGGCGCGTGACGAAGCAGGGCAATAACTGACAAGAGGAGGAGCACAGCACATCGGGTTGTTGCCCGATGCCGGTTGTTGCAGAGCGGGGCGGGCGGCGCAGGCGGCCGCCCGTCCTGGTTCATTCGCAATCCGGTGCGCGGGGCGGGTTCCCGCTACACGCATCGCTTTCGTTGATCGACACCATGACACCGAATCAACCGTTTCTCGCGTCCCAGCGCGATGTGCTGCTGCTGCTTGCCCGGATCCTGCTCGTGATCCTGTTCATCATGTTCGGCTGGAAGAAGATCGTCGACTTCCCCGGTACCATCGCGTTCATGGGTTCGGAAGGCGCGCCCGCGCCGATCATGTCCGCCGCGATCTCCGTCGTGATGGAGCTGTTCGTCGGGATCGCGATCCTGGTCGGCTTCCAGACGCGCGCGCTCGCGCTGCTGCTGGCGCTCTATACGATCGGCACCGGCATCATCGGCCACCACTTCTGGAATATGACGGGCGGTGAGCAGATCAACAACATGATTCATTTCTACAAGAACATCGCGATCGCCGGCGGCTTGCTCGCGCTTTGCGCGGCAGGCCCCGGGCGTTTTTCGATCGATCGCGGATAAACGGACCCGGGGCGCGCGCATGGGGCACGCGCTGGAAGGTCGAGACTCCGAGGGGGCTTCATTTTGCGACTCAAACATTTCGCATGGCTGATCGCGGCCGCCACGCCGGCGGCCGGTTTTGCACAGACGAGCGTGACGCTGTACGGCCGCGTCGACGGCGGCATCGAATACCTGAACCACATCGCGAAGCCGAACGGCGGCAGCGGGACCCGCTGGAGCGCCGAAAGCGGCGACTGGGGCACCAGCATGTTCGGGCTGAAGGGCATCGAGGATCTCGGCGGCGGGCTGTCGACGGTCTTCGACCTGGAAACCGCGTTCCAGGTGATGAACGGCCAGACGGGCGGCGGGCGCATGTGGTCGCGGCGCGCGTATGTCGGGCTCAAGAGCAACACGTGGGGCCAGCTGCAGGCCGGCCGCAACCTGTTCATCGACAGCGACGGCGTGTGGGAATTCGACCCGTTCGTGCAGCAGGCGTTTTCGTCGGCCTCGCTCGTGCGCGGCCGCAACTGGCAGCAGACCAGCAACAACATCGAGTATCACAGCCCGGTGATCGGTGGTTTCGACGTGCAGGCGCAATACGCGTTCGGCAACCAGTCACGCGGCTTCAACTACGGTGCGACCGACGATTTCGGCCGCTCGGACGGGATCATGATCTCGTACCACTCGCCGCTGCTCGACGTGCGCGGCATCTACGATGAACTGCGCGACAACAACGGCAAGTTCAGCAACATCTTCACCGCGTCGCGCGAATATTTCGTCGGCGCGAACGTGAAGGTGTCGAAGTTCAAGATCCAGGGCGCGTATACGCATTACCAGGCGCCGGACAGCCCGGCCGGCGTGGCCGATCGTGCCGATCACTACTGGCTCGGCGCGACCTACACCGCGACGCCGCAGTGGGCCGTGACGGGCGGCGGGTATTACGTGAAGGTGGGTGACGGCGGCGGCGATGCATCGCACGATCCGTCGGGGCACGCGATCATGTATGTGCTCGGCACGACGTACAACCTGTCGAAGCGCACGTTTCTGTATGGCACGGTCGCGTATGCGCGCAACGGCGGGAATTCGAACTTCTCGCTGCTCGCGACGCCGCGTGATGCGACGTCGGGCACGAGCCCGATGACGGGCGAGTCGCAGACGGGGGCGTATGTGGGGATGATGCATACGTTCTGAGCGCGAAGGGCACCGGATGCACAAAAGGCACGGGTTTCCAACCCGTGCTTTTTTACGTCTACAGGTTTTGCCGGTCTGGCTTCAGTACATCGCACCGGACTCAAAAGACGTGATACGAACACGGCAGAACGTTCATCCGTTGTTTCGCAGCCACCGGTAAAGCGAGCTCGGTAGTTTGCATTCGCTAAATTTCTTTCCGGGCCAGCAAATGCTGGTGCGACACGCATCGGCCGCTCAACTCCACGAAACGGCTGTCGTCGAGTCCCGGGAAAACCACGTTCAGGCTTCACCCGTTCAATGGATCGTTGTGTAACCTTGATCCTCTTCGCAACGCTAATACGGAATCTTTTTCACATGAAGGATCTGGCCGCATTGGAAAAGCTCGTCCGGGTCGACAACCTTAGGCTGGTTGTCGAGCGGGATGGCACGTTCGTCGCCGAGGCTCATGCCTCGCAAGAAAGGGTGTTCGTCAAGGCGACGACGGATAAAGCGGCTTTCGACCGGCAGTGTGAAATCCTGGAAGCGCTCGAAGCGCATTCTTTCGCACCGAAAATATTGGGGAAGGCCGCTTGGGACGACTATGGGGTCGTCGTCTTGAGCGCCATTCAGGGCAATCAGCTTGATCAAGTTTTGAAACGGGCCGGACGGGAGACGAAACTGCGGCTCGTTTCGGCTGCCGGTGCTGCTTTAGGGCAGCTTCATCGTGCGATCACGCCATCCAGCTTGTCGGGGATGAAGTTCTGGCAGCAGCGTGATGTGAAGCTGGAGCACCCCGTCGAGTGGCGTACTCATCTTGAGGGGATGGTTTCGAAGTGGATGTCACGCCTGAACCGGGCTGCTCCTGACTACCCTGAATACTGCGTCCAACTGGATCGACTGCTTCATTCCGGCGCCAACTTGCGTGAACCATCCGATTTCCGGCTCCTGCATTGCGACTACATCGGAAGAAATATCCTGGTCGACTCCGACGATAGGGTTTCCGGGATTCTGGATTTCGAAGCTGCACGCATTGGAGACGCAACCTACGATCTAGCGAAGATCGTCTGGGTGGATATGGATTTTTCCGATCAAACGCTGCGTAGCGCCTTTCTCGCAGGCTGGGAGAATACGTACGGTGAGCAGGTTTCTCGAAGGGAATTTCTCTACTATGTTGGTGTGCAATGCCTGGCGGCGATCGCGTGGACGGACAAGAACGCGCCGCTCGACAACGCAAACGTATTTCGATCAACGGCGATCCGCACGTTGAGCGACGTGGTTCACGAGTTGTAATTGACTTTCAGTTGGCATGTTGCCGGGTTAGAGCGGTTCCGACGGGAAAAGTCACGTGCCAATCAACAACAAGGTACTGGTCTATCTTACGTGGCGAGATAGCTTGCTCACGTTTACACAAACCAGGTTCCCGGAAGCCGGAAGGCAGGTGGTTGCCGGCACGATGAACCAGGGAGAAATGCCGGTAGCCGCAGCGCTACGCGAGCTTCGAGAGGAAAGTGGCATCGACGATGCCAAAGTCGCGCGTGTTCTTGGCGACTACTTCTATTCGATGAGGAAATTCGGACGAAGCGAGATCCAGCACCGGCATGTCGTGCATGCTACGGTGAGTGACAATATTGCAATGAAGGCGCACTGGTCGCATTTCGAAACTGATCCAAGTTCCGGTGGTGAGCCAATTGCATTCAGCTTTCAGTGGCTTCGCCTTTTTGGAGCGGAAATCACGCTGATCGGTGGGCACGATTTCTTCTTGCCCATGCTGAAACACTTCATGCGGGAGCATTCGGATGCGTGATTGAACAGAGACTGATGCATGAAGGTCTGCATCGTAGGTCTGTCGAGGGACATGAGCAGAGGAGAGCTTCCGGAACACCGTCGACATGATCAAGGTCCCGTGCCGCATCGACAAGCGGCTCAGCGAATACCTGTCTGGAGGCGAGGCACTCGCGAGGAGGGTCGTTGCAGTCCACGACGCTTCCTCGCGCATCAAGGCAATCGGTGCGGCGGATCTTTGCTGAAGCTATTGCAACAGGCAAATGCGCTCGTACTGCGTAGTTCGGCGACTGCGGCGGATCAAAACACGCACTGCTCGGTCGTGGTGAGCGTTGCAAACGGCCCACCAAGCGTCGCATTGTGATGCGCGACGATCCGCTCGGCCGGGAGTGCCGGCGTGTCCATGCAGGTATGCGCGTCGGTCACGAGCACCGCGCGAAAGCCATGATCGGCGGCCGCGCGGCACGCCGTGTCGATACAGTACTGGGTCTTCATTCCCGCGATGACGATCTCGACGATGCCAGCCTCGCGCAGCCATTCGGCGAGCCGCGTGCCCGCGAAGCTGCTCGACTGGGCCTTGTCGAACACGATGTCGCGCGCCGTATCGATCGCGAGTTTCGGTACCAGCGCGGTCAGCGGCGTTCCGGGCGCAATCGGCGAACCGGCGGGCCCGGTGTGACGCACGGCAAATACCGGTGCACCGGATTCATGCGCTCGACCGATCAACCGGTTGATGTTCGCGAGCACGCGTTCGCCGTCGTACGGACGCTCCGGGCCGTGAAACAGGCCGACCTGCATGTCGACGACGAGCAGGGCGCGTTTCGGGGAAGAGACTTCGGGCATGGCGTTTCTCCTGAGTGACCGATGCGGACGGAGAAACGACAAGACCCCGTCCGGAACCGGCGGGGCCTGTGAGGGATCGCGCTACGACCTTGCGCGCACTCGCCGCACGAGCCCGCCGAAGGCGGTCGTGCGCGTCGTGGTCGAGGTGGTGGTCGTGACGTGGCGCATGCAGCGATCATGCACGATGCGCACGCATCACGTCAATCGCGCATCGTGTATCGGCCACCCGTCAGTCCAGCGACTTCCCGGCCTTTTCATCCATGCAGCGCACGGCGAGCAGCGTCATCGCGCCGCACCCGATCGCATACCACGCAGGCGCATTCGGATTGCCGGTCGCCGCGATCAGCCATGTGACGAAGAACTGCGCGAAGCCGCCGAAGATCGCAACGCCGACGCTGTACACGAGCGCGCCGCCGGTCGCACGCACCGCGCGCGGGAACAGTTCGCCGAGCATCGCGCCCGTCGCGCCGATGTTGATCGCATGCACGATCGACAGCGCGGCGATGATCGACAGCAGCGACGCGGCGCCCGGCCAGCGGTTCAGCGCGATGAACGCCGGGTAGATCGCGGCCATCAGCACGATGCGCGTCCACCAGACGATCCGGTTGCGCCCGTAGATATCGGACAGGTGGCCGCCGATCGGCGTCACGAGCATCAGGATCGCGCCGGCGACGCAGCCGGCCGTCATCGACAGCCAGGTCGGCAGGTGCAGCACCTGCACGCCGTAGATCGCCATGTAGAACACGATGATGTAGTGGATCGACGTGCCGCCGATCGTCACACCGAGACCCGCGAACACGGCCTTGCCGTGATGGCGCAGCACGTCGGCGAGCGGCAGCGACGCGACCGGTTCGGCGTGCGCGGCGGCGGGCGTAGCGGCCGGTACTTCCTCGACGGTCTTGCGCAGCCAATAGCCGAGCGGCACGAACAGCGTGCCGATGATGAACGGCACGCGCCAGCCCCAGCTTTCGAGCTGCGCGGCATTCAGCGTCGACGTCAGCGCGACGCCGGTCAGCGCGCCGGCGAGCGCGGCGAGCCCCTGGCTCGAGAACTGGAACGATGCATAGAAGCCGCGACGATGCTGCGGCGCCTGTTCGAGCAGCAGCGTCGTCGATGCGCCGACTTCGCCGCCCGACGCGAACCCTTGCAGCAGGCGCGCGAGCACGAGCAGCAGCGGTGCGGCGAGGCCGATCTGTGCGAAGGTCGGTGCTACCGCGATCGTCGCGGTGCCGAGCGCCATCAGCAGCAGCGTGAGGATCATCGCCTTCTTGCGGCCGGCGCGGTCGGCATACATGCCGATCACGAGCCCGCCGAGCGGGCGCGTGACGAAGCCGACGCCGAAGCTCGCAACCGCGAGCATCAATTGCCCGAACGACGAATGCACGGGAAAGAACAGCTTGCCGATCAGGATCGCGAAAAAGCTGTAGACCGTGAAGTCGTAGAACTCGAGCGCGTTGCCGACGGCGGCGGCCGCGATCAGCCGGCGTTTCTTCGCGGCGGCGCGTGCATCGACCGGCGTGCCGGCGAGAGAAAGGGCGGACGTTTCCATGTGGGACTCCCCGGGTGGGCGCGAAACGATGGGATGAAGGGCCGTCAGGCCGCGAGCCAGGCTTCGGCGATGCGAACCCAGTAGCTTGCGCCGATCGCAAGGATGTCGTCGTTGAAGTCGTAGCCGGGGTTGTGCACCATGCAGCCGCCCTTGCTGCCGATCCCGTTGCCGATGAACGCGTAGCAGCCGGGGCGTGCTTCGAGCATGAACGCGAAATCCTCGCTGCCCATCAGCGGCGCGGCGTCGGTTTCGACGCGTTCGGCGCCGAGCATCCGACGCGCGATGTCGGCCGCGAATTCAGTCGGCTCCGCGTGATTGACGAGCACCGGGTAGCCGTAGTTGTAGTCGACTTCCGCGGTGACGCCGAAGCTTTCCGCCTGGCCTTTCGCGAGCGCTTCGATGCGGCGCGCGAGCAGCGCGCGCACGTCGGCGTTGAGCGCGCGCACCGACAGTTTCATCGTGACGGTTTCGGGAATGATGTTGAACGTCTCGCCGGCCTGCACGCTGCCGACCGTGATGACGGCCGCATGCTGCGCATCGACCTCGCGCGCGACGATCGTCTGCAGTGCAACCATGATGCTGCCCGCGGCCGACATCGGATCGCGCGCGAAGTGCGGCATCGCGCCGTGGCCGCCGACGCCGCGCAGCGTGATCGTCACGCGGTCGGCCGATGCCATCGCGGCGCCGGTGCGGAAGGCCATGTCGCCGGCCGCGCGGCCCGGCATGTTGTGGATCGCGAAGATCGCGTCGCACGGAAAGCGGTCGAACAGGCCGTCGTCCATCATCGCCTTCGCGCCGCCGAAGTTTTCCTCGGCCGGCTGGAAGATCAGGTTCAGCGTGCCGGAGAACTGGCGCGTGGCCGCGAGGTGGCGCGCCGCGCACAGCAGCATTGCGGTGTGGCCGTCGTGGCCGCATGCATGCATCTTGTTCGCATGGCGGCTCGCGTACGGCAGGCCCGTGGCTTCCGCGAGCGGCAATGCATCCATGTCGGCGCGCAGCCCGACCGTGCGTGTGCCTTGCCCTTCGCGCAGCACGCCGACCACGCCCGTCTTGCCGATGCCGCGATGCACTTCATAGCCCCAGCCGGTGAGCAACTCGGCAACGAGATCGCTCGTGAGCGTTTCCTCGAACGCGAGCTCGGGGTGTGCGTGGATGCGGCGGCGCACTTCGACCAGCTCGGGTGCGATCGCGGCGATACCGGGGATGACGGGGTTCACGGCTTGCAGCATGGTCTCTCCTGTGGGGCAGGTGGGGCGTTTGACGCACATATGACGAGCAAGCATATAAATTTCTTTTGTCTACCAGAAGCTGATAAATTGCTTTGGTGCTCACCACCGGTTGCCGCTCGGGAATACCCTGAACCGACTTCTGCCGCGCAGCACAGGGTTTCCACGGATCACGTCTCGCCGCCATGAAATACCATCAGCTGAAAGCGTTCGTCACCGTCGCGGAAGAGGGGAGCATTCGCGCGGCCGCGCGGCGCCTGAACGTGTCGCCGGCAGCGCTGACGAAGGCGGTCAAGGAACTGGAGATCGCACTCGGCGTATCGCTTGTCGTGCGCACCGCGCGCGGCGTGCAACTCACCGCGTTCGGCCAGCAGTTGCAGGTGCGCGCGCGGCTGATCGTCGCCGAAATGCAGCGCGCCCGCGACGACATCGAGCAGGCGCAGGGCGCGATGACGGGCTCCGTCGCGGCGGCGATCACGCCGGCCGCCGCGGTGACGATCCTGCCCGATGCGTTTCGCGCGTTCCGGCGCCGCTTCCCGGTGGCGCGCGTCAACCTGATCGAAGGGTTTCCGGGCGTCGCGCTGCCGCGCCTGCACGACGGCTCGCTCGATTTCGCGGTGGCCGTCGTCGTGCCCGAACTGCTGGCAGCCGAATTCGATCACGCGGAACTCTACGCGAGCCGTTCGCTGATCGTCGCCCGCAAGGGGCATCCGCTCGCGTCGGCCACGTCGCTCGCCGATCTCGTCGAGGCCGACTGGCTGATGAACCCGTCGCCGGAAAGCTCGACGCAGGTGCTGTTCAATTCGTTCGTCGCCTACGGGCTGCCGGTGCCGGCGCGCGTCGTCGAATGCCCGAGCTTCGGGCTCGCGCACAGCCTGATGACCGGTTGCGACCTGATTGCGTCGATGCCCGAGCAACTGCTGCAGGGCGAGTGGGCGCGCGACCAGCTCGCGGTGCTGCCGATCCGCGAGCGCCTGCCGGGCGTCTCGGTGCAGGTCATCACGCGTCGCGACAGCCCGCTGACGCCTGCCGCGGCGATGCTGCTCGATTGCCTGCGCGATTCCGCGCGACGCAAGGGGCTGCGATGAACCGGTGCCTGCGGTTCGCAATCGTCATTGCATCGGTATCCTGATGATTGGACGTGCGGCATTGCCGTCGTCTGGCGGGCATGCGGCTTGCGCAGCGAGCACGCCATTGCGGCGCATGCCGCGCGAGCCGGTATCATAGCGGCCGGCCCGCCGCTCCGGCCGGCCTCCAACAACATCGCCATCCGGCATCCAGCAATCAGAGGCATTTCATGACCAGTGCAACCCAATTCGACAACGTATCGGTCGTCAAGCGCGCGAACGTCTATTTCGACGGCAAGTGCGTGTCGCATACCGTGCTCTTCCCGGACGGCACGCGCAAGACGCTCGGCGTGATCCTGCCGTGCGCGCTCAACTTCGGCACGGACGCCCCCGAATTGATGGAAGTGCAGGCCGGCAAGTGCCGCGTGAAGCTCGACGGCAGCAGCGAATGGCAGACCTACGGCGCCGGTGAGTCGTTCTCGGTGCCGGGCAAGAGCCGCTTCGACATCGAAGTGCTCGAGACGCTCGACTACGTCTGCAGCTACCTGTAACACGCCCCGCGCAGCAAAAGAAAAGCCCCGCCGAAGCGGGGCTTGTCGCAAGCGGATGGCGCCAAGGCCATCCGGAGCGCCTGTTCTCGTTACAGGCAGGCGTTGATGTCGCCGGCCGACGATGCATCGCCACCGCGGAAACCCACCCAGGTTTTCGCATTGGCGGCGTTGGCCGGCCGCACGATGGCCGCGGCGCCATTCGGCGGCTGCTGGCCCGGCGCATAGACGGCCATGGCGAGGCCGTTCGCGAGTTCATACTGCGATGTCACTTGTTGCTGCGACTTGTCGGCCCAGGTCTTGGCGATGCACTGCGCAACCTGGTCGGCGGGTTTCTGGCTTTGTCCCACGTTTTGGAGGGCAGAATCGGCTGCATGAGCAGAAAATGCCACGGTCAATGCGATGAGCGGTAAGTATTTTGCGTTCACGTTATCTCCCTCGATTCGTGATTGATTGAGTGGGATGCGCAGCAGGACTGCGTAACAGTGAGATTGCATCGGACGAGCACGGTTCCGGCTATTCGGAAACAAGTTGTTAACGCGCTTGCCAAACGACGGCTCCGATGCTTTGCACTTTGCTGCGGCACGGCATGCATCGTGTGCGGCACAACGTCCCGCGCTGCGTGGTCGGCGCGCTGCCCGGTCGTGTGGTGATGTGACGGTCGCGGCGAGCGGCATGTGTCTGCATGCCGTGCCGCGACTCTTTATTTGATCGCGAAGTGGAATGGCTGATTGATGGCCCCGTCGCATGAGCACCATGATGACAAACTTTCGCTCGTCGAATTGTTAACCAACTTTAAACGCGGGAAGCGGCGCAATGCGATGCCGCACGTGAGTGGTGTGCCGCTTCGCGCGGCAGAGGTGGCGCGAGCGGGGTGTGCGCAGCGAGGGTGGCGCGCTGCGCGGTGGATCAGCCGGCCTTGCGCGTGCCGATGTCGCGCAGGTTGGCCGGGACGATCGGGCGGAAGCGCTCGCGCTTCTGTTCGTCGTCGAAGTGCTGGAGCGCGGGCTTGATCAGGTCGCTGCGCGACACGATGCCGGTGATACGCATCGATTGCTCGTCGGCGACGACGGGCAGGCGCTCGAGTCCGAGCATCGCGAGCCGCGACGCGACGACGCGGCACGTTTCGTGCGCCTGCGCGACCGCAGGCGCGCGGTTGGCGAATGCACCGGAGATCGGCGTGTCGGCCGCGGCCTGGGTGCGCTGCGCGTCGAGCGTCGCGCGATCGACGACACCGAGCAGGCGGCCGTTCTGCACGACCGGGTACGCACGGTGCGTCTGCTTCGCGCCGAAGTACTGCGACTCGACGGTGTCGAGCGTCGAGTCGCCGTCGATCGCGACGAGCCGGTCGGCCGACGTCATCACTTCGCCGATGTCATGCCGCTCGAGCGGATCGACGCCGTATTCGCGATAGATGTGATAACCGCGGCGCGCGATCTTTTCCGTCATGATCGAGCGCTTCATCACGACGGTCGAGAAGCCGTGCGCGACGAGCGTCGCCGCGAGCAGCGGCAACAGCGCGTTCGCGTCATGCGTGAGGCCGAATGCGAACACGATCGCGGTCAGCGGGGCGCCCAGCGTGGCACCGAGCGTCGCGGCCATGCACACGAGCGGCCACAGCGCCGGATCGCCACCCGGCAGCATCGGCGACAGCACGGCGCCGAGGCCGGCGCCGAGCATCAGCAGTGGGGCGAGCACGCCGCCCGACGTGCCCGAGCCGAGCGCGATCACCCACGTCGCGGCCTTCACGATCAGCAGTGCAAGCGCGATCTTCAATGCGATGTGCTGGTGCAGCAGGTCGCCGATCACGTCGTAGCCGACACCGAGCGCGCGCGGCTCGAGCCAGCCGCCGATGCCGATCACGATCGCGCCAAGCGCAGGCCACCACATCCAGTGCACCGGCAGCTTCGCGAAGGTGTCCTCGACGCGGTACAGGGCCGCCGACAGGCCGCACGCGAGCATGCCGGACAGCAGGCCCGCGACGATGCACGACAGCAGCGCGACGGGCGTCGGCGCCGCCGTGGTCACCGGAAACAACGGGTCGACGCCGAAGAATACGGCGCGAGCGAAACCGGCCACCGCGCACGCGAGCGCGACCGGCAGGAAACTGCGCGGGCGCCATTCGAACAGCAGCAGTTCGACCGCGAGCAACACGGCGGCGACCGGGGTGCCGAACACGGCCGTCATGCCGGCGGCCGCACCGGCGACGAGCAGCGTCTTGCGCTCGGCAGCGCTCACGTGCACGCATTGCGCGATCAGCGAGCCGAGCGCGCCGCCCGTCATGATGATCGGGCCTTCAGCGCCGAACGGGCCGCCGCTGCCGATCACGACGCCGGACGACAGCGGCTTGAGGATCGCGACTTTCGGCGACATGCGGCTCTTGCCGAACAGGATCGCCTCGATCGCTTCGGGAATGCCGTGGCCGCGGATCTTTTCCGAACCGAAACGCGCCATGATCCCCACGATCAGCCCGCCGATCACCGGGATCACGATCACCCATGCGCCCAGCGTGTTGTTCGCGGGCGAGCGGTCGACGAACGAGAACTGCTGGTAGAAGAACAGGTTCGTGAACAAGTGGATCAGGCTCAACAGCACGAATGCGGCCAGCGTGCCGAGCAGGCCGATCCCGGCGGCAAGCAACGCGATCCTGGGCAGGCGGTCGTTGGTCGCGAAATCGCGTTTGTGTGGTCCGTTCATCGGCGTGGAAAATGCAAGGGTCAGTAATCGATCTGGGGAACCTGGAACGCATCCTTGAGCGACTTCAGCTCGGCGCGATGCATGGCCGCGAGGCGGGCGAGCAGTGTCTCGCCGGCCGGCTCGAGGTGGACCTCGACCTGCCGGCGATCCGCTTCGCTCGTCTTGCGCTTCACGAGGCCAAGCGCTTCGCAGCGCGTGACCAGCGCGACGACGCCGTGATGCTGCGCCTGCAGGCGTTCCGCGAGTTCGCCGATGGTTGCCCATTCGCGATGCGGATAACCCTTGATGTGCAGCAGCAGCAGGTATTGCAGCGGCGTCACGCCTTCGCTTTGCGCGGCTCGCTCGGAGAAGCGCTCGAAGCGGCGCATCTGGTAGCGGAATTCGGACAGTTGCTGGAAATCGCTTTTCGCCAGCGCGCGTCGGGTATCGTTCATCGGGGCGGTCGGACAGTCAGTTTCGGTAGCGATAAATATATCACAACATGATGCAAATGGCCGAATCTTGGCGGATTCGATCCATTCTGCGTCGCGCAGGCCGTGACGTGGCGTTACGTGCGCTGCATGCGTTACGCCGCCTCTAGCATCTGCGTCTGCCGATAAAGGCCCGTGACGAGATCCGTCTGAGTAATGATTCCGACGAGCCGGTGCGATGCATCGACGACCGGAATGTGGTGGTGGCCCGAATGCGTCAACAGCGCGACGAGCGCGGTGATCGGCATCGTTTCCGGCGCGTACGCGACGTCGCGCGTCATCACGGTGGCGACGCTCGCCGGCTGGCCGCCGAACGCTTGCGGCAGCCGCGCGGACAGGCGTTGCCACAGCGGGGTCGGGCGGTGCAGTTGGCGCGTGAGGTCGGCGCGCGTGACGATGCCGGTCAGCCGGCCTTCGCCGTCGACGACGGGCAGCGCCTTCACGCGGTGGCGGTCGAGCAGCGTGAGCGCGGCCGTCACCGACGTCGACGGCGCGACTTCGATGGCGTTCTTCGTCATCAGGTCGGCGCACGAGAGCTGGCCGAACGTGCGCGTATACGCCTGCATCTCGGTTTCGCGCAGCAGGGCTTCGAGATCGTCCGGATCGACGTCGAGCCATTCGCCGCGGCGCTTCAGCACCGCGTCGAGGTCGCCGCGCGTGAAACCGCCTCGCTCGGGTGTGGCGCCGCCTGCCTGCGGTTTCGCTTCGGGACGCATGCCGCCGTGCGGGTAGCGGTGCCCGGTCAGTGCGTGATACGCGAGCGCGGCCGACAACAGGATGGCCGATTGCAGCGCGATCGGCTCCAGCACGAAGCTGAACCCGAGCGCATGGATCGCCGGGCCGCCGACCACGGCCGTGAGCGCGACGGCGCCCGACGGCGGGTGCACGCAGCGCAGCACGAACATGCCGCCGATCGCGCACGCGATCGCGACCGCGGCAGCCGTGACCGGATCGGCGATCCATTGGGCGCACGCGACACCGACCGTCGCGGCGACGAGATTGCCGCCGATGATCGGCCACGGTTGCGCGAGCGGGCTCGCCGGCACGGCGAACAGCAGCACGGCCGACGCGCCCATCGGCGCGACGAGCAGCGGCACGAGGCCCGGCACGCCGGGCAGCAGCCGCATCGCCAGCCGACCGTCGCGATGCCGACGAGCGCGCCCGTGCACGAGCGCAGGCGCTCACGCCAGCCCAGCGACATCGGATGGGGAACGAAGCTATGCAGCCATTGCCGCAACGTGCGGCGCGGTGGAGGGGAGCCTGACGACATGGACGGGAAGCGGTAAAAGTGACGCGCGGATGCGCGCAGCGACGAGCGGCGAATTATATCGCGTTGTGATATAAATTGTCGCGCTGCATCAAGCGGTTGCCCGTGTGCGATGCGCGTTGCTTGCAAAAACCTTTCGTAGGATGAGAGCTTGCGGGCCGGGGAGCCGCGCAAATTTGTCTGCGGCGGCGTACAATTCGGGCCACTGAATCCCCCCGTCATGCCAGAACCACGTAACGCGATGCCCGCTCTCCCGCCTTTCTCCCGGCACGGTGATCGAATCGACGTGGTTCGCGGCTGCGTTCCGTTCCTCATCTGACGCGAGCGCTGCCGACGCCTCCCCACTGACTCTCCCCAAGCCAATTCAATGGACATGCTCGAAAACATGCGCCTGTTCGTGCGCGTTGTCGAAGCCGGCAGTTTTACTGCGGTCGCGAAGGAAATCGACGCGACCACCGCGCAGGTGTCGCGCGCGGTATCGAACCTCGAAGCGCACGTACAGACGCGGCTGCTGCATCGCACGACGCGCCATCTCGGCCTCACCGAAAGCGGCGAACGCTATTTCGAGCGCGCGAAATCGATCCTCGCGGAAATCGACTACGCGAACGCGGAGGCGCGCAACGCGCTGCTGCGGCCGAGCGGCAAGATGCGCATCCATGCGATGACGGGGCTCGGGCAGAGTCATGTCGTGTCGTCGATCGTGCGCTACCAGGAGGACAACCCCGACGTGTCGGTCGAGCTGACGCTCGCGCAGCGGATGCCGAATCTCGTCGAAGAGGGCTATGACGTATCGATCGTGACGGCGTCGCAACTGCCCGATTCGGGCTATGTCGCGCAGACCTGCGGCACGAGTTGCAGCGTGCTCGTCGCATCGCGCGAATACCTGGCGCGCCACGGCACGCCGCAGTCGCCCGACGAATTGCCGAACCACGTGTGCCTGCGCCTCGATACGCCCGCCTCGCCGGCCGGCGAATGGCGGCTCGAGCGCAGCGATGGCGAGGAGACCGTCTACGAGCTGCAGCCCGCGCCGTTCCAGGTCAATGTGCCGGACGCACTATGCGTCGCGGTGCGCGCCGGGCGCGGGATCGCGTGCGTCGCGCTGTATACGGTGCTCGACGACATCCGCGAAGGGCGGCTGATCCGCGTGCTGCCCGAGTATCGGCTGCAGACGGTGAGCGTGTATGCCGTCTACGCGACCCGCCGTTATCTCGACGCGAAGATCCGTACGTTCCTCGACCACCTGCGCACGACGCTCACGCCCGCGCTGGAGAACGACCTGCGCGAACTCGACCGGCTGACGACCGAACAGACGCGGGGCGGCCGCAAGCGAGCGTGACGATTCGCGCGGGCATGCTTCGCGCGAACCGCACGTGCCGCGGCGAGGTTCATGCGCGCGGCGCGATGCGAATCCGTTCGAAGCGACCCGCGAGCCATCCGTAGGCGGCAATGCCGAGCAGCCCGTGCGCGGCGACGAACCATAATGCGCCGGCGAACGAGCCCGTGCTGGCGACGAAGTAGCCGATCACGAGCGGCGTGACGATCCCGGCGATATTGCCGAGGCCGTTGAACACGCCGCCGCTCAGCCCGACCATCCCTTCCGGCGCCGTGTCGGCGAGCACCGCCCAGCCGACCGCCGCGAGCCCCTTGCCGAAGAATGCGATCGTCATCAGCGCGATCACGACCGCGTTCGACGATGCGCCGTTCGCCAGCACGAGCAGCGTCGCCATCGCCATTCCCACGACGAACGGCGTCTTGCGCGCCTTCGACGGATGCATGCCGCGCCGGATCAGCCAGTCCGACAGCACGCCGCCGAGCACGCCGCCCGTGAACCCGCAGATCGCCGGCAGCGCGGCGACCCAGCCGGCCTCCATGATCGTCATCCCGCGTCCCTTGATCAGGTAGATCGGGAACCACGTGATGAAGAAATAGGTGAGGGCCGTGATGCAGTACTGGCCGATGTAGATCGCCCACAGGTTCCGGTGGCGGAACAGTTGCGACACGTCGTGCCACGACACGCGCGGCCGATGGCGCACGCGGTTCGCCTCGAGATCGACGAGCGCGCCGTGCGCGCGCAGGTAGTCGCGTTCCGCGTCGCTCACGCGCGGATGGCCGTGCGGCTCGCGATACCACGCGAACCACAGCGCGGCGAGCGCGATGCCGAGCATCCCCATCCACAGGAACACGTGCTCCCAGCCGAGCGCATGCGTGAGCCAGGCCATCGCGGGCGTGAACAGCACGACGGCCATGTACTGCGCCGAATTGAACAGGGCCGACGCCGTGCCGCGTTCGGCGGTCGGGAACCAGCACGCGACGATTCTCGAGTTGGCCGGGAACGCCGGCGATTCGACGAGGCCGAGCATGAAGCGCATGACGAACAGCGCGAGCGTGGCGGCCGCGCCCTGCACGGCGAGCCAGCCGACCGTGCCCTGCAGCATCGTGAAGACCGACCACAGCAGCAGGCTCAGGCCGTACACGCGCCGTGCGCCGAAGCGGTCGAGCAGCCAGCCGCCCGGGATCTGGCCGATCGCATAGGCCCACGCGAACGCGGAAAAGACGATGCCGAGCTGCACGGGCGTCAGCCCGAGGTCGTGAGCGACGCCGGTTCCGGCGATCGACATCGTCGCGCGATCCGCATAGTTGATGACGGTGACCGCGAAAATCAGCGCGAGGACCGCATAGCGGACGCGGCCGATCGTGCGCGAGGCGGCGGGCGACGCGGCGAGGGCGGTGCCGCTGGATCGATTGGGCATGCGTGTCTCCTGGCCTCCGTCGTGCGGAGGCATCCGGTGTTGTAACGGGTGGCCGCCGTGCGGCGCGGGGATCAGCGCGTGACGCTGGTCGGCGGGCGCTGGCCGGCAAAACACGCGGCAAGATTGGCCAGCACGATCCGGCCCATCTCTTCGCGGGTTTCGCGGGTCGCGCTCGCACGGTGCGGCTGCACGACGACACGGTCGAGCTCGAGCAGCGCGGCCGGCACGTGCGGCTCGTTCGCGAATACGTCGAGGCCGGCGCCGGCGATCGTGCCGTCGGCGAGCGCGCGGATGAGCGCGGCTTCGTCGACCAGCTTGCCGCGCGCGACATTGATCAGGAATCCTTTGGGGCCGAGCGCGGCGAGCACGTCGGCTGTCACAAGCACGTTGCCGTGATCGGCCGATGCCGCGATCACGAGCACGTCGCTGTCGCGCGCGAGCGCGATGAGGTCGGGCACGAAGCGATAGCCGCTGTCGCGATGCTCGCGCGGGCCAAAGTAGCTGACGGGCATCCGGAACGCCTGCGCGCGCTGCGCGATTGCGCGTCCGACGCGGCCCAGCCCGACGATGCCCAGCCGCTTGCCGGTCACCTGCGTTGCGAGCGGCTGGGCCGCCTTGCCCCAGCGGCCGCCGCGCACGATGCGCTCGCCGGCGCCGAGGTCGCGCAGCGTCATCAGGATCAGCCCCATCGCCATGTCGGCGACGTCGTCGGTCAGCACGTCGGGCGTCGTCGTCACGTGAATGCCGAGTGCGCGTGCGCGGTCGAGATCGACGGCGTCGGTGCCGATGCCGCTGATCGCGACGATCTCGAGCGCGGGCAGCCGGTCCATCAGCGTGGCGGACAGGCCGTTCGCGCCGCCGGTCACGACGCCGCGAATGCGTGCGGCCACGCGATCGAGCAGCGCGTCCGGTTGCTCGGCCGCATACAGCCGGTGCACCGCGTAACGGGCGGACAGTTCGGCGTCGATGGCGTCGGGGAGCGGCTGGGTGAGCAGGATGTCGATGGTCATGAAGGTCTCGGTCGTCGTGCGCGGCTTGGGCCGTGCATCAGGTGCAACCGAGTATAGAAATCGTATCGATATGCGTCTAACATCAAAAGACTATCGATCGATTCAAGAATTGGATGATTGAACTGCACCAGCTTCGCTGCTTCGTCGCGGTCGCCGAGGAACTGCATTTCGGTCGCGCGGCCCGGCGGCTCTTCATGACCCAGCCGCCGCTCAGCCGGCAGATCCAGCTGCTCGAGCATGCGCTCGGCATCGCGCTGCTCGAACGCAGCAGCCGGCAGGTCAGCCTGACCGCGGCCGGCGAGCGGTTCCTGCGCGACGCGCGGCACATCCTCGAATTCTCCGCACGGGCCGAGCAGGCCGCGCAACGCGTCGCCCATGGCGGCGCCGGCCGCATCACGCTCGGCTTCACGGCGGTCAGCGCATACCGGATGATCCCGATGCTGCTGGCGCACGCCGCGCACGCGCTGCCGGACGTCGACATCGAATTGCGCGAGATGGTGTCGACCGTGCAGATCGATGCGCTGGCGTCGCGGATGCTCGACGCGGGCTTCGTGCGCCAGCGTGCCGCGCGCCAGCCGCTCGAATACCGGCTTGTGCAGCGCGAGCCGATGCTGGTTGCGGTCGCGGAAGGCGCGCCGCTTGCCGCGTGCGAGCGCATCGGCCCTGACGATCTGGACCGGCAGCCGTTCATCGCGTATTCGCCGAACGAAGGGAAATACTTCCACGACCTGATCTCGGGCCTGTTCGCGAACGCGGGGCGGCTGCCGAACTACCTGCACTACGTCGGGCAGACGCATACGATCCTCGGCCTCGTACGCGCGGGGCTCGGTGCCGCGCTCGTGCCGGCGTCGGCGCGCGAACTGCATGTCGACGGCGTGATGTTCCGGCCGCTGGCGGGCGCCGACGTGGCGGCCGAGCTGTATCTCGCGTGGCGAGCGGACAACGACAATCCGGCGCTGCCGGTGTTCAACGCGATGGTCGAGCGGTTTCTGACGCAGGAGCACGGCGGCGCGGTAACGGCATAAGCGCGGAATCCGTCGGCGCGATGTGACAAGCTTTCAACCCGGAAGCTTGCGCAAGCGATGCCAAGCAATCCTGACCGAGCACGACCAGTCGCAGTCCTGCGAATCCTTACCGCGTTGAAAGCTGCTTCGCTACCGGTGTTCCAAAGGAGGAACGCAGCAGTTCGCTGCACTGCGACAACTGCTTGACGCTGCATGCCGGTCGGCGCACGATACGTCCGTGCATTTGGAGCGGGACGCGCCGGCCGCGCGGTCCTGCACCCGCGATACACAAAAGAACAACGATGAGCCTTTACGCACTCGTACCGGAATACCGGCCCCGCGTTTGTCGGCCCGCCGGAACAACGCTTCTCCCGACGCCCGGCGCGTCACCTATCCGTCATCCCGTTGCGTACCGTGCATCGGTACACTTTCCCGTCCGCGCGAGCGCCGCGGCGACGAACGGCGCCCGTCCGGCGCGCCGCATCGCAGCGTTGTCTGCCGCTCCTCATCACCGCATCCTGAACGGCGCCTACACCGGCGTCTCGTGACGTCCGTCGCGCCCATCCTTGCATTGCGCCGCCGGCTTGCCTGATTGCCCGGCGGCACCGAAGTCCGAAGCATTTCGATTGAGCTTGAAAAAGCAAACGCAAGCAGTTCGGTTCGAGGTTCAAGGAGAAAAACTCATGTCGCAGCTTTCGAATGAAGAAGCAAACGGCAGTTCGGGGAGTGGCAAGGTCAAGCTGATCAAGTGGGCGATCATCGTCGCCGGCGTCGCAATCGCGGCTCCGGCCGCGTTGTTCATCCTGAAGGGGGTGATCGCGCTGGTCACGGCGGGCGTGATCGGCCTCGGCGCGATTTATTTCGCGCCGGTCGTCGCGATGAAGTTCGCGAACCAGAAGGTGAAGATGATCGTCGAGGAGGCGCAGGCCAATCCGATCGAGACGCTGATCAACCAGCTCGCGGAAAAGCGCCAGGCGGCCCAGAAATTCGCGGACAGCATCACCGCGTTCCGCACCGAGGTGAAGAACTTCGAGAACAAGACGGAGCTGTTCGAGAAGCAGTATCCGGACGATGCGCCACGCTTCCGGCAGCAGCTCGACACGATGAAGCAGCTGCTCGCGTTCCGCGAGGGGCGCTACAAGCAGGTGCAGGCCGAACTGAAGAATTTCGCGTCGGCGATCGACCGCGCGAAGGCGATGTGGGACATGTCGCAGGCCGCGCAGCAGATGAACAAGCTCGCGGGCCGGCAGGCGTCCGACACGTTCGAGCAGATCAAGACCGACGTGGCCGTCGATTCGGTGATGCGCTCGGTCAACAAGGCGTTCTCCGAAATGGAGACGTCGCTGATGGATAACCCCGAGGTCAAGCAGGCGCAGCAGCAGGCGGTAATGAATGCGCCGCACGCGCCCGGGCTCGATGCGGCGAACCCCGCGCAACTGCCGTCGAAACAACAATAACTTCCTGCAGGTTCGCAACCATGAAAAAACTTCTTGGCGCCATCGCATTTCTGGTCGTGCTCGTCGGCGTATGGATCGTGCATCAGGGCGGCCTGTCGACACTGATTCCCGCGCATGACGCGGCCCCGGCCTCGACGTCCGCGCAAAGTGGCGACACCGGGCAGTCCGCGCAGGCGTCGCCGTCGTCCAGCGTGCTGCCGGCGGGCTTCACGCCGCAGGCCAGCGCGCTGAAATCGATTGCCGAAAACGGCGTCGTGCGGATCTCCGTGCAGAACCCGAGCGAACCGTTCTTCGGCGAGGACAAGGGCACGCCGCACGGCTTCAACGTCGAATTCGCGCGGCTGCTGTTCGCGGATCCGTCGTTCTCGCACGGCGGCAAGCCGGTCGTCGTCGATACGCGTCACGAGGTCGACACGTATCCGGGCGTGCCGAAGCAGCTGCTCGATACGGACGCGAAGGGGAACCACGTGGTCGACGTGGCGATGGACGGGCTGACGTTCCCGGACAACACGCCGTCGGGCGTGGTCTATTCGGTGCCGTACGTCGACGATTTCGGCTATTCGCTGATCGTGCGGCAGGGCTCCGCGATCCGCTCGACCGACGATCTCGCGGGCAAGACGGTCGGCATCCTGAAGGGCGACCCGGACGTGCGCGCATTCGTCACGCGCCAGTATCCGAACGTGAAGTTCGTTGAAATCGACGATTCCGATCCGGCGTTCATCGCGAAGAGCATCGACGGCCATACGGTCGACGCGTTCATCTACGACTATCCGTTCGCGGTCAGCTCGATCAAGGACACCGACCTGAAGTTCGCGGTGACCAAGCTCGACGGCTCGAACATCGCGTACAAGATCGGCGTGCGCGCCGACGACCAGGATCTGTTGATCTACCTGAACGCGGCGATCGCGAAGCTCAAGCAGTCGCCGCAGTATCTCGACCTGCTGCGCAAGTACTTCGTCAGCGACCAGGCGGTGACGACCGCGGCCGCGTCGGGCGAGCACACGTACGTGGTGAAGGCGGGCGACACGCTGAACATGATCGCGGCAAGCAAGCTCGGCAGCGGCCAGCGCTATCGCGAGATTCAACGCCGCAACAACCTTGCCAACCCGAACCTGATCCTGGCGGGCCAGCACCTCGTGATTCCGGTGCGGTAACGGCGGCGTGACGTGAACGAAGGAAGCTGAAGGGACGTGAAAGACTGCGCGCGGCCCGGCGGAGGGGATCCGCCGGGCCGCGCGCTTTTTTGCGTCAGTGAGTGATCGACAGGAACAGGTACGCGGCGAACAGCGACAGGTGCACGACGCCGTGCAGCACCGTCGTGCGCCCCTGGCTGAGCGTCAGCGTGCTGACCAGCAGCGTCAGCGCCAGCAGTACGGTTTCCATCGGGCCGATGCCGAGCGTGAGCGGCTGGCCGACCCAGATGAACACGGCCGCGACGGTCGGGATCGTGAGCCCGATACTCGCGAGCGCCGAACCGAGCGCAAGGTTCATGCTGGTCTGCAGGCGGTTCGCACGCGCGGCGGTGACGGCCGCGAGCCCTTCGGGCAGCAGCACGAGCGCGGCGATCACGATACCGACCGCGGCTTCGGGCGCGCCGAGCTTCATTACGGCGTGCTCGACCGCCGGCGACAGCAGCTTTGCGAGCAGCACGACCGCGACGAGGCTTGCGAACAGCAGCAGCATGCTGATCACCGCAGTGCGGTTGCTCGGCGGCGCTGCGTGCACCGATTCGTTCGCGCTGTCGTGCGCGGTGAGGAAGTAGTCGCGGTGACGCACGGTCTGCACGAACACGAATGCGCCGTACAGCACGAGCGACGACACGCCGGCAAATGCGAGCTGCGATTTCGAGAAGAACGGGCCCGGTGCGGCGTTCAGGTAGTTCGGCATCACGAGCGACAGCACCGACAGCGACGCCAGCACCGCGAGCGCCTTGCTTGCGCCACGGCCCTGGAAGTCCTGCTCGCCGTGCTTCCACGCGCCGACCAGCAGGCAGATGCCGACGATGCCGTTGCAGATGATCATCACGGCGGCGAACACGGTGTCGCGGGCGAGGCCCGATTTCTCGGGGCCCGCGCCGAGCATCACCGACACGATCAGCGCGACTTCGATGACGGTCACGGCGACCGCGAGCACGAGCGTGCCGAACGGCTCGCCGACGCGATGCGCGACGACTTCCGCATGGTGGACAGCGGCGAACACGGCGCCGGCGAGTGCGGCGGCGAACACCGCGATGACGAGGCCTTCGGCCGGCACGACGCGCGACAGCGCGAGGACCAGCCATGCGGCAAGCGGGGCCACGAGGGTCCAGCGCGGGAGCTGGTTGGACGAGAGCGGCATGAAGGGTTTCCTTATGCGAGTGGCGGCGCGCGACGCGCCGTCACGGGTTGACGAAGCCCGGCCGTACTATCCGCCGAACGAGGACGATGAAACCGAAAGGTGGCGGCACGCAACGGTGCTGCCCTGGGTTCGCCGCCGTGAGGCAGCGAGGGGCGCGGGCGGGCCGAAGCCCGTCGCTGGATGAAACGGTTCGATGCGGCTGGCCGCACGTGGCGAGGCCAGCACATGAGACGCGGCCCGTGCCGGAGGCTCGGTTCCGACGCCGGAAGGGCGGACGACGGTGGCAGCGTGACACGCGGGTTCCCCCTGAAATCCGGCGATTTGTCGAATTTTATCAGGCGTTCGGGGGTCACTATCTCATATTCGAATGCTTTCATTGACCTTTCTGTCTGCAAAAAGTGCCCCGACCTTTCAATTTTTTTGTCTTTGCAGTTTCCGTAACGGTCTCTTGCACGACAAATTCGGGCTCGCCCTGACATAAATCTACCGACCGGTCGGTTTATAATTGCTCGCACCTCCACTTCTTGACGGATCGCAAGCGATGGCTGTTTCTTCTGCACATTCGGTGAACTCGGGCGCGCTGGCGCCGTCGGCCGTCGTCGGCGTGATCGGTGCCGGCGCGATGGGCGCGGGTATTGCGCAGGTCGCGGCGGCGGCCGGCCATACGGTGCTGCTGTACGACCTGAACGCCGCCGCCTGCGACAAGGCGTTGGCCGGCATCCGCGCGCAGTTCGCGCGGCTCGCGGAGAAGGGCCGGCTCGAACCCGTCCAGGCCGACGCGGCCGGCGCCCGGATTCGCGCGGTGCGCGAACTGGCCGACTTCGCGGGCGCGGCATTGATCGTCGAGGCGGCGGCCGAGCGGCTCGACGTGAAGCGCGAGATCTTCGCAACCCTTGAGCGCCATGTCGACGACGCGTGCCTGCTGGCCACCAACACGTCGTCGATTTCGATCACGTCGATCGCGGCCGGGCTGCGCGTGCCGCAGCGCGTCGCCGGCCTGCATTTCTTCAACCCGGCGCCGCTGATGGCGCTCGTCGAGGTGGTCAGCGGGCTCGCGACCGCACCCGAGGTCGCACAGGTACTGGTTGCGACCGCCGCCGCGTGGGGCAAGCAGCCCGTGATGGCGAAATCGACGCCGGGCTTCATCGTCAATCGTGTCGCGCGGCCGTATTACGCGGAGGCGCTGCGCGTGCTGAACGAGCAGGGCGGCGCGCCGGCATCGATCGACGCGGTGATGCGCGAGGCCGGCGGCTTCCGGATGGGGCCGTTCGAGCTGATGGACCTGATCGGCCACGACGTGAACTTCGCGGTGACCGAGTCGGTATTCCGCGCGTACTTCAACGATCCGCGCTACACGCCGTCGCTGATCCAGCAGGAACTCGTGAATGCGGGCTTCCTCGGGCGCAAGTCGGGTCGCGGCTTCTATGCGTATGCGGACGGCGCGACGCCGCCCGCGCCCGATCTCGAACCGCAGCGCGACGCGCCGGCCGAAGTCGTGCTGTTCGCGCAGGACGGCCCGGCCGCCGCGCTGCACGCGCGCTTTGCCGAACGCATCGCCGGCGCCCGGCAGGCCGCCGCGACCGCCGACGACCTGCTCGCGACGGCCGGCCGCGCATCGATCGCGCTGACCGACGGCCGCACCGCGACCGCGCGCGCCGCGCAGACGGGCGCCGCCGATCTCGTGCTGGTCGACCTTGCGCGCGATTACGCGCAGGCCGGGCTCGTTGCGCTGACGCGCGCGCTCCAGTGCAGCGATGCGGCCTATGCGGACGCGGTCGGCCTGTTCCAGCAGGCCGGTTTTCGCGTGGTCGGCGTGGCGGACGTGCCGGGCATGGTCGTGATGCGTACCGTCGCGATGCTCGCGAACGAGGCGGCCGATACGGTGAACCAGGGCGTATGTTCGCCCGCCGATCTCGATCTCGCGATGGAGAAGGGCGTGAACTACCCGTGCGGCCCGCTGGCGTGGGCCGATGCGATCGGCATCGGCCGCGTGCATCGCGTGCTGTCGAACCTGGCGGCGAGCTACGGCGAGGACCGCTATCGCGTGTCGCCGCGCATTGCCGCGCTGCACGCGGCCGGCCGCACGTTCCGGTCGTAGCCGTCGCCCCCGCTGCTTCGAACACGATAACGACATCACTCCATTGGAGGAGCACCCCGATGACTCACCCGACGCATCCCGCCGCCACCCTCGAGCCGATCGAGACCGCCAGTCGCGACGAACTGCAGGCGCTGCAACTCGAGCGCCTCAAGTGGTCGCTGCGCCACGCGTACGACAACGTCCCGCACTATCGCCGCACGTTCGAGGCGGCGGGCGTGCATCCGGACGACCTGACGTCGCTTGCCGATCTCGCGAAATTCCCGTTCTCGACCAAGAGCGACTTGCGTGACAACTATCCGTTCGGGCTGTTCGCGGTGCCGCGCGAGCAGGTCGTGCGCGTGCACGCGTCGAGCGGCACGACGGGCAAGCCGACGGTGGTCGGCTACACCGCGCGCGACATCGATACCTGGGCGAACGTGACCGCGCGCTCGATCCGCGCGGCGGGCGGACGTCCCGGCGACACGCTGCACAACGCGTTCGGCTATGGGCTCTTCACCGGCGGCCTCGGGATTCATTACGGCGCGGAGCGGCTCGGCTGCATGGTCGTGCCGATGTCGGGCGGGCAGACCGAGAAGCAGGTGCAGCTGATCCGCGATTTCGAGCCGAAGATCATCCTCGTCACGCCGTCGTACATGCTGAACCTGATCGACGAGATGGTGCGGCAGGGGATGGACCCGGCCGAGTCGTCGCTGAAGATCGGCATCTTCGGCGCCGAGCCGTGGACGCAGGCGTTGCGCGAGGAAGTGGAAACGCGCGTGGGCATCGACGCGCTGGACATCTACGGGCTGTCGGAAGTGATGGGCCCGGGCGTCGCGTGCGAATGCGTCGAGACGAAGGACGGCCCGGTGATCTGGGAAGACCATTTCTACCCGGAAATCATCGATCCGGTCACGGGCGAGGTGCTGCCCGACGGCAGCCACGGCGAGCTCGTGTTCACGTCGCTGACGAAGGAAGCGATGCCGGTGATCCGCTACCGCACGCGCGACCTTACCGCGCTGCTGCCGCCGACGTCACGCGCGATGCGCCGTCTTGCGAAGATCACCGGCCGCTCCGACGACATGCTGATCGTGCGCGGCGTCAACGTGTTCCCGAGCCAGATCGAGGAGATCGTCGTCGCGCTGCCGCAGTTGTCGGGCCAGTTCCAGATCACGCTGTCGCGCGACGGTCACATGGACCGGCTCGACCTCGCGGTCGAGTTGCGCTCCGAAGCGGCTGCGTCCGTCGGCGAAAGCGATCGTGCGGTGCTCGCGCGTGAGCTGCAGCACCGGATCAAGACGATGGTCGGTGTGTCGTCCGGCGTGACGGTGCTGGCGGCGGGCGGCATTCCCGCGACCGCGACCGGCAAGGCCCGGCGCGTGATCGACCGCCGCCAGGCCGCCTGATTCCCATGTTTGCCGTTCAACCCGAGGAAACCTGTTCGATGGATGGATTGAAGACCCTGGCCGTCACGGTCGATGCGCGCGGTATCGCAACCGTCGCGCTGCAGCGCGGCGACGTGCTCAACGCGTTCGACGAGACGATGATCGCCGAACTGACCGAAGCGTTCACCACGCTCGGCCGGCGCGACGACGTGCGCGCGATCGTGCTGCGTTCGGACGGCCGCGCGTTCTGCGCGGGCGCCGACCTGCAATGGATGCAGCGCGCGAGCGCGAACGACGCGGCGGCGAACCTGCGCGACGCGCAGCGGTTCGCCGCGATGATGCGCGCGATCCGGCAATGTCCGAAGCCGACGGTGGCGCGTGTGCAGGGCCATGCGTTCGGCGGCGGCGTCGGCCTGTGCGCGGCATGCGACATCGTGATCGCGAGCGATCACGCGCGCTTCTCGGTCAGCGAAGCTCGTTTCGGGATCCTGCCGGCCGTGATCGGCCCGTATCTGGTCGAGGCGGTTGGCCAGCGCCAGGCGCGCCGGCTCGCGCTGACGGCGACCCAGCTCGCCGCCGGCGAAGCGGTCGCGATCGGCCTGATTCACCAGGCCGTGCCGCTCGATTCGCTCGACGAAGCACTCGACAAGACGCTCGCCGAACTCGGCCGCAACGGCCCGAATGCGCTGATGGAGATCAAGCGCTTCTTCGACGCGATCGGCGAGTATCCGCCGTCGGACGAGCGCGCGGCGTTCACCGCGCAGACGATCTCCCGCGTGCGGGCAACGCCGGAAGCGAAGGAGGGCTTCACCGCGTTCTTCGCGAAGCGTCCGCCGGCATGGGAGGCGGGCGCCGAGTAAGGGGAAGCGACGGCGAAACGGTGACGATCGACGGCACGACGGGCGTAGCCGAGTTTGGCGGCGCTGGCGCTTGCTCTACAATGCGTGACCTCCGGCGCGCTGCCGGCCCAGCCCCGACCGATTCCTCATCCGATGATCGTCAACCGCCTTATCTCCGAGATCCTGTTCGGCTTCACCGGCCTGATCGGCATCATCAACCCGATCGGCATCGCGTTCCTGTTTCTCGAACGGACCGAGGCGCTCACCGAGCACGAACGCGATCTGCTCGCGAGGAAGGTCGCGTTCAACGCGTTCATCGTGCTGATGGTCGCGTTCTTCGCCGGCACGCCGGTGCTGCATTTCTTCGGGATTTCGATGGAAGCGCTGCGGATCGGCGGCGGCTTCGCGGTTGCCGTCGCGGGCTGGCAGATGCTGAACGAACCCGACGGCCCGGGCGGCGGCGATACGCCGGTCAAGCCGATCGACGCGAACGCGATCATGACGCGCGCGTTCTTCCCGTTGACCATGCCGCTGACGGTCGGCCCCGGCTCGATCGCGACCGCAATCGCGCTGAATGCGAACCGCACGCACAAGCTGTCGGAATTCATGCTGTCGAGCATCGTGTCGATCGCCGTCTCCGTGCTGGTCGCGATCGTGATCTGGCAGGTCTACAGCCGCTCCGCGCTGCTGTCGCGCTACCTCGGCAGCGAAGGCACCAAGGTCGCGAAGCGCGTGTCGGCCTTCCTGCTGCTGTGCATCGGCGTGCAGATCATGCTGACCGGCTTCTCCGCGTTCCTGCAGCCGATCGCCGACCAGGCCAAGTAAGCAAGTCAGCGGGCGGCGCCGCTGCGCACGCGCCGCGCAGCCGGCGCCCCGTGCGATCTCGCGCTGACGAGCACTGCCTTCGTACCAAGTGGCGACGCCGCACGCATTCTTGCCGCCCGGGATACCATGCGACGGTTCGGCGGATGCGCGGCGCGCGTCCGGCCGTCAGCTCAACTTCAATGGCGAGGCGTGCAATGGAATACGTGAAATTCGGATCGACGGGGCTGGACGTGTCCAGGCTGGTGCTGGGTTGCATGACGTTCGGCGAACCGTCACGCGGCACGCATCCGTGGACGCTGCCGGAAGCGGAGAGCCGCCCGATCATCCAGCGGGCGGCCGAAGCCGGCATCAACTTCTTCGATACCGCGAACATGTATTCCGACGGCACGTCGGAGGAGATCGTCGGCCGTGCGCTGCGCGATTTCGCGAAACGCGACGAGATCGTGATCGCGACCAAGGTGTTCTACCGGATGCGGCCGGGGCCGAACGGCGCGGGGCTGTCGCGCAAGGCGATCATGACCGACATCGACCAGAGCCTGAAGCGGCTCGGCACCGACTATGTCGATCTCTACCAGATTCACCGCTGGGACGACGGCACGCCGCTCGAGGAGACGCTCGAGGCGTTGCACGATGTCGTGAAGGCCGGCAAGGCACGCTATATCGGCGCGTCGTCGATGTTCGCGTGGCAGTTCGCGAAGGCGCTGCACACGTCGAAGCAGCACGGCTGGACCCGCTTCGTCAGCATGCAGAACCACCTGAACCTGCTGTATCGGGAAGAAGAGCGGGAAATGCTGCCGCTGTGCGCAGACGAAGGGATCGCGGTGATTCCGTGGAGCCCGCTCGCGCGCGGCCGCTTGACCCGCAACTGGGACGAGTCGACCGAGCGGCAGCAGAGCGACGCGGTCGGCCAGCGGCTTTACGATGCGACGGCGGAGTCGGACAAGGCGGTCGTCGACGCCGTTGCGACGATCGCGGCTGCCCGCAACGTGCCGCGTGCGCAGGTCGCGCTCGCCTGGGTCGCGCAGAAGCGCGGGGTGACCGCGCCGATCGTCGGCATTTCGAAGGTGCGGCAGCTGGACGACGCACTGGCCGCGCTCGAGCTGAAACTGACCGACGACGAGATTGCCACGCTCGAACGCCCGTACGTGCCGCACGCGGTCGCCGGGATCAACTGAGCGGTGGCGCCGCGCGGCCGTCAGCGCGCGGCGTCGAGCATCGGGTAGGTAAACAGGCCGAAATGGACGATGTTCAGTCCCGCATGCGCGAGCGCGGATGCGAGCAGCCCGCCGCGCCGCCAGGCGAGGCCGTAGCCGATGCCGGCCACCGTGCCGAGCACGATCCATTGCCAGCCGCCGGCCGCATGCGCGGCGCCGAACAGCACCGCGCCGATCGCCAGCGCGGCCCATGGCCCCCATGCGAATCCGCGCAGCGCGCGCGTGAGCCAGCCCTGCACGTAGCCGCGGAACAGCGCTTCCTCGGCGAGCGTCACGATCAGCAGGTTGTTCACGAGCCACAGCCAGCCCGACGGCGGCCACTTGGGCGCCCAGCCGACCATCCCGAATGCGAGCGCGCCGGCCAGGCACGCGGCTGCCGTCGCGACGGCAGCCACCGCGCCGGTGCGCAGCGCGCGCGACAGCGGGACGTCGGGGGCGACCCACGGCAGCACCCACACCAGCCACAGGCCGACGAGCGGTTTGTCGAGATTCAGGTACATCGTGAACGGCACGGCATCCGGCGTGAAGCGCGTCGGGCCGATCACGCGCGGATTGTGGAAGCCGGGAATCAGGTGCAGGCTGAGCGCGATCGCGAGCGCGGCAAAGACGACGTGCGCGGCGATGCGCACCCCGCGCGGGCGCTCGGGCATCGCGCCCCAGGCGGCCGCGGCCAGCAACGCGAGGGGCGCCAGCGCGAGCGGCGCGAGCTTGCCGAACGCCAGCGCGCACGCATAAGCGAGCACGGCAAGGCCGACGCTCAGGCCGTGCTGCGGGCGATGCCACACGAACGCGGCGGCCGCGAACAGGGCGAGCCAGATCGTGGCGGACGGAAGGAGCGAAAGGGACATGACAGGAGCGGCATTCGTCGGACGAGACGCCGCGCATCATACCGCAGCCGTCTTGCCATGCTGGCCGGAATCGTCGGCGGTCAGCGGCCGGCGGTTTCGGTGACGCCGTCGCGGCCCGGGATGTGGACGCTGTTGCGCTCGCGCATCCGCCGCCGGTACCAGAATGTCCACAGCAGCAGACAGCCGAACACGGTGTAACCCATGACCGGCGACACGACCAGCACGCGTTCGACCGGCCAGGTCACGACCATCCAGAGGCGCAGCAGCATTTCCACGGTCATGAACGCGCCCCAGACGAAGGTCATTCGCCGCAGCATTTGACGCAGCCCCGGCTGTGCGTTCCAGACGGCTTCGAAATGCGCGGCGCCGCCATCCATCTCGCGGGCCACGGTGGCGCGGGCGAGATAGAAGATCAGCGGGCGTTCGCGGAACAGCGACAGCAGGAACACGACGCCGATCGTGCCCGACGCGAGCGATTCGCGCATCAGCAGCGTGCGCGGGCTGCCGCCGAGCGCCATCCCGATGATCGACAGCGCGATGCCGAGCAGCACGATGGCCGCCACCGCATCGACGCGGCGCGAGCGGATGAATTCGACGATCGACCAGATGATCGGCGGGATCGCCGACGCATACAGCGCGCCGGTTTCGCCGAAATAGGGCAGAGCGGCCCGGTAGGCGACCCAGGGCAGCACCAGGTTGACGAAGAGTTCGAGAATCAGTCCGGCTCGCGGTTTCACGGTGAGCAATCCCACGCAGGTTGGGGCGAACGTGCAACGAGCGTGGTGGCCCGCGGTTGCCCCGAAAAGGGTTCGGTCCAGTATATCGAAGAATCGGGCGGGGATGCGGTGCCGCCTCGGCCGCCTGCCGCCTGCGGCGCCGTCACGGAAGCGCCGCGCCCGGCGGTGTGATCGTGACCGTGGTGCCCTGCTGCACGACGCTGTGCACGTGGATGGCGCCTTCGTGCCGCTCGACGACGGCGGCAGGGCGGGGGAAACGGCAGGCAGGCGCGCCGCCCGTACACGGGCGACGCTTCAGGGTGACACTCGCCACCACGCGTGCCACGGCGCGAATCGCTGCCGCGGCCGCGCGTGCGGTCAGGCGATGCCGGGCTGAACGATGATCTTCACGTTCCGGTCCTTGTGGTTGACCAATTCCTCGAAGCCGTGCGAGACGATGTCGCGGAGCGTGATGCGCCCGGTGATGAGCGGCTGCACGTCGATGCGGCCGTCGGCGATGAAGCGGATCACGTCCGCGAATTCGCCGTTGTACGCGAGCGAGCCGATCACTTCCTTCTCGGTCGACACGATGTCGAAGAAGTTGAACGGCGCCGGCTCCTCGAAGATGCCGACCATCACCGACTTGCCGGCCTTGCGGATCACGTCGATCGCGAGCTTCGCCGTGGTTGTATGCCCGATGCACTCGAACGACACGTCGGCGCCGTAGCCGCCGGTCAGTGCCTTGACTTCCGCGATCGCGTCGGACGTCTTCGGATCGACGACGACGCTCGCGCCGACTTCCAGCGCCTTCTGCTTGCGCGCGGCCGACATTTCCAGCGCGATTACGCGCCCGGCGCCTGCGGCCTTCGCGCACATGATCGTGCACAGGCCGATCGTGCCCGCGCCGACCACGACGACGGTCTGCCCGACGATGTTGCCGGCCTTCTTCACCGCATGCAGCCCGACCGCGAGCGGCTCGATCAGCGCGCCGGCCTCGGTCGGGAAATCGTCGGGCAGCTTGTACAGCAACTCGGCCGGTACGTTCACGTATTCGGCGAATGCGCCGTTGTTCATCAGCCCGGTGAACGCGAGGTTCTCGCAGATGTTGTACAGCCCATGCCTGCAATACCAGCAGGTGCCGCAATGCTGGCATGCGTCGGCCGTCACGCGGTCGCCGACCGCGAAGCCCGTCACGCCCGCGCCGAGTTCGACGATCTCGCCGCTGAACTCGTGGCCGAGGATGCACTGGCCCTTCAGGCCCGTCAGCGGATGCGGCGCGTCGACCGGGATGAAGACGGGGCCCGCGACGTATTCGTGCAGGTCGGAGCCGCAGATCCCGCACCAGTGCACGCGAATCGTGACCCAGCCTGCCGGCGGGCGCTCCGGAACGGGAACCTGTTCGACGCGGATGTCGTGGCGGCCGTGCCAGACGGCGGCTTTCATGCTGGGAGCGGTGGTCGATGCCGGTGTACTCACGTTGCTGTCTCCATCAGGTTGTCGTCGGGCGCGAGGCGTGGCTGCCGGTGCGCCCGTCGCGCGATTGCGCGATCGACCGGTATGCAGGAACGGGGCCAGCTCGAGGGGTGCGCCGGGCCGCGATCGGACGGGATGAGCGTGGTGCGATGCGGCATTTCCCGGTTCGTTGACCGGCAAAGGTTTGACGGGGGCGCGGCGTGAAGTTTGCTGCGAAAGCTGAACGACACGCCGGTGAGACGCTGGGACGTTCGTCTCAGCGCGATGAGACGAACCGTGAGACGCGCGGCGACGGCCGGTGCGGTTCGACGCGCATTCAGGCGACGATTTCGTCGACCGCAACCGGTGCGAGCAGCGTGAATCCGGCCGCGCGGTACAGCGGCAGGCCGGCCTCGGTCGACACGAGCCACACGCGCTGCGCGCCGCGTTGCCGAGCGTGCGCGACGATCGCGGCGAGCAACTGCATCGCGAGGCCGCGGCGGCGGTACGCGTCGGCCGTCCCGACCCGGTCGACGACGATATCGCGCGCCGACGCAAAGCCATAACGCGCGGCGGCGGCGATCTGTCCATCCAGCCGGTGTGCGAACAGGAACGCGGCCGGATTCGGCTGGAACGGCGGGAACGGGGCGTGCGCATTGAACGTATCGATGTCGCCCGGCGTGTGGCAGGCGAGCGCCCGCGCGAGCGCATCGTCGCCGGGCAGCCTGCCGATATCGGCGGCCATGAAATGCTCGTCCGACAGCCGGCGAGTCCTGCCTTGCAGCGCGGCCGGCAGCGGCGCGGCGCCGAAGCGCGTGATCCACGCGCCGACGCGGAACGGGCCGTCGCCATTCGCCGGCGCGCCCTCGATCACGAAGTGCTCGAATGGCCGTCCCATGCCGGCGTCGAATTGCACGACCTGGCCGTCCGGGCTGTCGTGCAGCGGCGCATCGCGCCGGTCGCGTGCGGCGCAGTATCCGGCGACGAAGATGCGCACGGCGGCCTTGCGGCCTGAGAAGGTCGACCAGGCCGCGTCGAGCGGAAGCGGGGCGTCGGGAGCGGGAAAGGCGGTCGGCATGCGGTCGTATGCGTCGTCGTCGGGGCGAATGCGACAGCTTAGATCAGGCAGGCGCACGCTGCCATGCCGGCTCATTGCCGCGATTGGCGGAACGGATCGTTGCGCACATTACCCCTTTACTTGAAGTGAACTTCAATTTGTATCATGTGCGGCAGTCCGATCTCGGACGCGTGACGCATCCCGTTGCACGCGGCCGTTTCAACGGAGGGGGAAATGCCCGAAACACCTGTCGCGGCCGATGCCGCCACGCTGCCGTCGCGCAGCGACCGGGCCGCAGTCGCGAACGTCGTGCTCGCGAGCATCGTGTCGGCGCTGCACGTCGGCAAGGCGACGATCGTATTGCCGTCGCTTCAGCACGAGTTCGGCGGCTCGCTCGCGTCGCTGAGCGGGATCATGCCGGTGTTTCCGTTCGGCGGCGTGTTCGGCGGCATCGCGGCCTGCCTGCCGGTACGTCGCTGGCGCCGCTCGGCATCGGCTGGGTCGTGCAGGGCAACGATCTCGGACAGGTGATCGGGCCGCTGGCGATCGGCGCGATCGTCGGTGCATTGGGCTGGTCGGGCGGCATCGGGCTGATGCTCGCGGCCGCCGTTACCGGCGCGGCGATCGGCCTGTCGCTGCTGCGCGAACCGATGGGCCGGCGCTGGGCGCGGCGCCGTTCAACCTGCACGAAAATCCGTCAAGCATGCTCAACACCATGGAAAGCCTGATTTGCGAAGAAGACGTGCCGTGCGATGCGCCGGCATGGGTCGAAGACGATGCGATGTCGCCGCGTGGCGGCGTCGCGGATCCGCTCGCGACGCTCGGTCGCGCGGCCGTTTCCGAGCACGCCGCCGCGGCCGTCTCGCCGTTGCGCCAGCAACTGTTCGTCACGGTGCTGGAGGCCGACGACGACGCGCTGCTGATTCGCTGGGTCGAGAGCGGCCGGTGCCATTACGGCGAGCAGCGCTGGCGCTTGCGCGTCGCGTTGCAGCCGGGCCGCTGCGCGATCTCGGGGCAGCCGATCGAGCCGGGCGATCCGGTGTTCCGGCCGGTGCGGCGGCCCGTGCCGGCCAATGGCGACGAGATGATCTGCCCGGCGTCGGTGCCGGGGGCCGCCGGCGTGGCGTGCGACGTTGCGCCGGACGGCGACGACGCGCACGCGCCGGCCGACGTTTTCGGCTGAATGCCGGCCGGCTGCGACGCCGCGTTACTTCTTCAGGTCGTGCCGGTACTGGATGAACCCGGCGTTGTTCGCGAGCTTGTCGTACAGCGCGCGCGCGGTCGTGTTGGTTTCGTGCGTGAGCCAGTACACGCGGCTCGCGCCGGCTTCGCGGGCATGTTCGTACACGGCCTCGATCAGCGCGCCGCCCGCGCCTTGCCCGCGTGCGTCGGGCGCGGTGTACAGGTCCTGCAGATAGCAGTACGGCCCTTCGGTCCAGCACGAACGGTGGTAGATCGAATGCACGATCCCGACCAGCACACCTGATGCGTCGAATGCGCCGAGCACGAACATCGGCTCGGCGGGATCCATCAGGCGCGCCCACGTCGTCGCGAACACCGCCTCGCTCAGCGCGGTGTCGTAGAACTTCTGATAACCCTGCCACAGCGGGCGCCACGCGGCTTCGTCGGCGGCGACGAGCGGGCGCACCGTGACGCGCGTTGCGTCGTTCGCGCGGCTGGCCGCATCGCGCGCGTTCGCCTGCGCGTGGCGGATGGCGGCAAGCGACTGGCGCTGCTCGCCTTGCGCGTCGAAGTTCTCCGGAGCGAGCCACGCGTCGAACGCGGCGCGGACATCCGGCCATTCGCTGTCGATGATCGAGAACCACGCGGTGTCGCGATTGCGGCCGCGATAGATGATCGCCTGCCGGAACGTGCCTTCGTAGCGGAAGCCAAGCCGTGCAGCGGCCTTGCGCGACGGGATGTTCAGGTCGTCGCACTTCCATTCGTAGCGCCGGTAGCCGAGCGTGTCGAACGCGTACTTCATCAACAGGAACTGCGCTTCGGTCGAAATGGGCGTGCGCTTGAGCAGCGGCGAGAACGTGACGGAGCCGACCTCGATCACGCCGTTGGCCGGATCGATGCGCATCAGCGCGAGCGTGCCGACCGCGCGGCCCGTGGCACGGTCGATCACCGTGTAGTGCAGCGGATCCGGGCTCGCCTGCGCGCTCCGCGCGTAGTCGCGGTAGCTCGATTCGTCGGCGTACGGGCCGTGTGCAAGATAGGTCCAGTCGCTGCCGTCCGGCGCCTGTGCGTAGGCGGCGTGCAGGTCGGCCGCATGGCGCTCGGCGTCGAGCGGTTCGAGCCGGCAGTAGCGGCCTTCGAGCACGATGCGTTCCGGGCGCGGGCGCGCGGACCAGTCGGGAACGGGGTGGCCGATGGGTTGCTGGAAAGCGTTGGTGAGCGTGGACAAGGTCGATCTCGCTTCGGTTGGCGGCCGGCGACATGCCGGCATGCAGACGATCGTAGTCGCGGCGAGGTACCATGAGAAGCGCCAGCGATCGGCAAATTTATGGTGCCACGAGTTTCGGGGCGCGAACCACGAGCCCGTCCTGCACTCGCCGTGCGCCCGTAGCCGTGCGCGACGTTCCGACATTTTCACGCTGCGATGTTCCGATGACGACTGTCCTTCCTTCCGGCGATGCACCGCTGCTGCCGCTCGACGCGCCGCTGGCGCGCACGCCGGGCGCGCCTTCGCTGCAGCGCCAGTTGCTGCGCCGCGTGCGCGACGCGATTCTCGGCGGCGCGATGCCGGCCGGCACGCGGCTGCCCGGCACGCGCGCGCTGGCCGAAACGCTCGGCGTGTCGCGCAACACGACAGCCGCCGTCTACGAGCAGCTCGTCGCGGAAGGCTTCCTGCAGTCCGATCGCCGCGGCACGCGCGTGGTCGGGCTTTCACGGCCGGCGCCGCCGCGCCGGCGTGCCGCGCCGCCGGCCGTTGCGCAGCGGCTCGGCCGGATTCGCCCGAGCCGCATCGGCACCGGCGAATCGGAGGGCTTCCGGCCGGGTGTGCCCGCGCTGACGCATTTCCCGGCGGACGCATGGCGCCACGCGATCGACCGCGCGCTGCGCCGCGCCGGCCGCGACCTGCTCGGCTATGGCGATCCGCTCGGCGAGCGCGCGCTGCGCGAATCGATCGCGCGCCACCTGGCCGTGACACGCGGCGTGCGCTGCGATCCCGAGCAGATCGTGATCACGGAAGGCGCACAGGGCGCGATCGCGCTGTGCGCGCAGTTGCTGACGAACCCGGGCGATACGGTGTGGGTCGAGGAGCCCGGCTATCGCGGCGCGCGCACCGCGATGCAGGCGGCCGACCTCGACGTCGTGCCGATGCCGGTCGACGCGGAAGGGCTGCGCACGGAAGCAGAGGACTGGCGCGAGCGGACGCCGCGCCTCGTCTATACGACGCCGTCGAACCAGTTCCCGACCGGCGCCGTGCTGTCGATCTCGCGCCGGCTCGCGCTGATCGATGCCGCGCGCCGGCATCGCGCGTGGATCATCGAGGACGACTACGACAGCGAATTCCGTCATACCGGCGAGCCGATCGGCGCGATGCACGGGCTCGCGCCCGATTCGCCCGTCGTCTATCTCGGCTCGTTCAGCAAGACGATGTTTCCGGCGCTGCGGATCGGTTTTCTCGTGCTGCCCGATGCGTTGCTGGCGGCGGTGCGGCCGGTGTTGCCGGAGATGCTGCGCGGCGGGACGCGCCACGTGCAGCTTGCGCTGGCCGATTTCATCGAGACCGGCGAGTACGGCCGCCATCTCGGCCGCATGCGCCGGCTGTACCGCGACCGGCGGCGATTGCTGCTCGCCGCGCTCGACCGCACCCTGAGCGTGCCGCATCAGATCGAGGGCGGGCCGTGCGGGCTGCATCTCGCACTGCGGCTGCCGGCGCGCTATCGCGATCGCGCGATCGTCGACGCGGCGCGAGCGCACGGCATCGGGCCGTTCCCGCTGTCGGGCTTTTCGATCGATGCGGCGTCGGCGGGCAACGGGCTCGTGCTCGGTTTCGGCAATACGTCGGCCGACGCGTTCGAGCCGATGTTGAGGATGCTGTCGGCGATCGCGGAGCGGGTGGGTGGGGCGTGAGGCGAGACTCGCCGCTCAATCACGGCAATTTATTTTGCCAACCTTATAAATATTGGATTTTTAAAATCAAGGTTGATGTTCGTCGATTTTTGGTCTCGCTCCCCGAGCTGAACATGCTGCGGTCTTGATCGTCAGAAATGGTCGCGTGGTGGATGTGCGGATTGACGAACCGCGCACTTTGTTCGAAACGAATGCCGTGGCGGCGCCGCGCCTGCCGGGCCGCCCGGCATTCGGGTTTCGATTCGTATGTTCGAACAGGCCGCGTGGACTATAAATGGATGCGTGTACCGGTGCTTGTCGGGTGCCTGCGCGTCTCGCGCATGTCGGCGCCGCGACGCCCGGGGGAGGTGCACCGTGGTTCGCCAGACGCTTGCTCGCGCCGTGCTTCGCACCGCGTTGATCGGGGGCGTGTTTGCCGGCTGTTGGCTGGCCTCGCCGGCCGCCCTTGCCGGAACCCTCTCGCCGCCCGTTACGCCCCACCCCATGAAGCAGCGCCCGGCTGCCGCGCCTTACGCGATGCCGGTCGACTTTCCGGCAATCGTCGACCGCTACGGCCCGGCGGTCGTGACCATCATGACCGCCGCACCCGACCAGCAGGCGAGCGGTCCGTCGTTCGCGATCCTCGATCCCGACGATCCGCTCGCCGCGTTCTTCCGGCACGACGCGCCGCCGCCCGCACAGGGCCCGCAGGCGCAGGCGCAAGCGCCGGCCCCCGACACGGCGCCACGTGCGGTATCGGGCAGCGGCTCGGGTTTCATCGTCAGCGCGGATGGCCTGGTTCTGACTTCGGCCCACGTGGTCGACGACGCGACCGACGTGACGGTGCGGCTCACCGACCGCCGCGAATTCAAGGCGACCGTGCTGGCCGTCGATCCGCAAAGCGATGTCGCCGTGCTGCGAGTCGATGCGACGAAGCTGCCGTTCGTGCGCGTCGGCGATTCGTCGAAAGTGCGCGCGGGCGAACCGGTGATGACGATCGGTGCGCCGGACGGATCGGGCAACACGGTCACGGCCGGCATCGTCAGCGCGACATCGCACCGGCTGCCGGACGGCAGCGCGTTTCCGTTCTTCGAAACCGACATCGCGCCGAACCCCGACAACTCGGGTGGCCCCGTGTTCAATCGGGCGGGCGACGTGATCGGTATCGCAGTGCAGGTTTATACGGGCACCGACCGCTACGCAAGCACGACGTTCGCGATCCCGATCGCGTTTGCGGCAAAGGTGCGTGCGCAACTGCAGAAGCAGATGCAGGCTCAGGCGCAACCGTCCCAGGCGCCGGACGCGTCGTCCGGCAATGCGCTCGGCGTCGACGTGCAGGATGTCGGCATCGGGCTTGCCGCGGCGTTCGGGCTGCCGCGTCCGGCGGGCGCGCTCGTCAACGGCGTCGCGCCCGGCTCGCCGGCTGCCGCGGCCGGCGTGCGGCCCGGCGACGTGATCGTGAAGCTGGGTGACAAGACGATCGGCCGCTCGGCCGAACTGAACGACCTGGCCGCCGCGCTGCCGCCTGGGCAGAAGGCATCGCTGCGGCTGATCCGCAACCGCGCGCCGGTGATGCTGACGATCACGGGCGCCGACGAGGCCGCCGGCAACGCGGGCACGGCCGTCGGCATGGCTGCGCCGAAGGGGGCTGCACGAACGGGGCCGGGAGCCGGGGCGGGAGACGGCGGCGACCGTCTCGGGCTGACGATGCACGCGCTGAACGACGACGAGCGCCGTTCGACGGGACTCGCGGTCGGGATGATGGTGGACGCGGTGCACGGCCCGGCGGCCAGGGCCGGCATCCAGCCGGGCGATGTCGTGCTGGAGCTCAACGACACGCTGCTGGAGACGCCGGACGACATACAGTCGCTCGAAGCGAGCGGCGGCAGCGTGATCGCGGTGCTGATCCAGCGCAACAATGCGCGGAGGTTCGTGTCGGTGCATGCGAGGTAGGGCGTTGACGCGGACGGTATCGTCCCCCTACCATCGTCCGATATCGCACGCAGTCAGCCAGGCAATCAGGAGCCATCCGGCATGCAGGCAGCCATCTTCATCGTAGTCGTCCACAGGCGCAGGGTCCGGTAGCGGCACCGCGCCGGCACCCATGCGCCCCCGACTCGTTCGGGGGCTTTTTTTTCGTTGCGCACGGCCGTGCGGCACGTGCGTGGAGGGCATTCGCTTGCAATCGAACCTGCCGATCGCTTCCGAACGGGCGTCGCCGAGACACGCGACGCTGATCCTGCTGTGCGCGTGCTCGGTGCTGCCGCTGAGCCTGTTCCTGCCGTCGCTGCCGGCCATCGCGCGCGACCTGCGCGCCGACTATGCGCTCGTCGCGCTGTCGCTCGGCGGTTATGCGGCCGTGGCCGCGTCGCTCGAGTTCGTGATGGGGCCGCTGTCGGACCGGTTCGGGCGGCGGCCGGTCGTGCTGGCGAGCATCGGCGTGTTCGCGCTCGGCTCGCTCGGCTGCGCGATGGCGACCGATATTCGTGCATTCCTCGCCTGTCGGCTGATGCAGGCGGCGATCACGTCGGTCTATCCGGTGTCGATGGCGACGATTCGGGATACCGGCGGCGGTGCCCGCGTGGCGAGCCGGATCGGCTATGCGGCGATGGCGGCCGCGTTCGCGCCGATGCTCGGCCCGACGCTCGGCGGCGCGATCGACCAGACGATGGGCTGGCGCGCGAGTTTCTGGCTGCTCGGCGCGGCCGGCGTCGCGCTGTTCGTCTGGTGTGCGTTCGATCTCGTCGAAACCCATGCGAACCGGTCGTCGAGCCTCGGGCAGCAGCTTCGCGCGTATCCGGCGCTGCTTCGTGCGCGCCGTTTCTGGGCCTATGCGCTCTGCATGGCGTTCTCGACCGGCTCGTTCTACGCGTTCCTGGCCGGCGCGCCGCTCGCCGCGCAAACGGTGTTCGGCATCGCGCCCGCGGAGATCGGCGTCTACATGGGCGCCATCACGGCCGGTTTCGTGTGCGGCAGTTTCCTGGCCGCGCGTTACGCGCGCCGCTACGCGCTGGCCACGACGATCCTGTGCGGGCGCGTCGTCGCGTGCGCGGGGCCGTCGATCGGCCTCGCGCTGATGTTCGGTGGCGCGACGCAGGCGATTGCATGGTTCGGGCCGTGCGTGCTGGTCGGCATCGGCAACGGGCTGACCAATCCCGGGGCGCATGCCGGCGCGGTGTCGGTGCGCCCGGAACTGGCAGGCAGCGCGTCGGGGCTGGCGGGCGCGATGACGATCGCCGGCGGCGCCGCGCTTTCGTCGCTGACGGGGGCGGTGTTGACGGCCGGCAACGCGGGCTATGCGCCGCTCGTGATGATGCTGCTGTCGGCCGCGATCGCGCTGGCGGCGGCCGTCTGTGTGCGGGTGTTCGATGCCAGGGAGGCCGGCCGCTGAACAGGGGCGCGCGGAACCGGGGGCCGGTGAGGGCGCGCTACCGTGCCGCCGGCGATTGGCGGACAATCGATCGAATATCGGGAGACGACGCGCCCGCCGCACGCCGAGCACGCGCCGACGCGCGAAGGGCGACTGGACGAGGACGTGATGAGCGACTTTTCTGATTTCCAGCGTGACATTGCCGACGCCGCGAGAGCGACATTCCGGGCGCTGCGGGCGCAGCACCCGGACGAGCATTTCTATGCGTTCGCGCTGTATACCGACAGCGGCGCGATGACGGTGGTGCCGGCGGCCAATTCGGTCGAGGGGCTGCGCCGGATCCGCGCGCAACAGGCGGTGCCGGACGACGACCCGTGGTATGTGTGGGGCTTTTCCGAATGGGCTTACGCGGCGGCGGAAGCGTCGCCGTTCAATGCGATCTGCGGCAAGCTCGCCGATGACGTGCTGAGCCCGCAGTTCGTCCGGTCGAGATTCCCGGAATTTGCGCGGCAACTGCATGCCGAGATGATCGGGGCGTTGCGCCTGCTCGACCGCGAGGGCCTGTTCGGCACGGGCGACGAAAGGGCGGCGATCACGCTGTTCGTGTCGATCAGCGACGACGACGCTGCCGAAGCGCTGGAAAACGAATCGGCGAAGGTGCTGAATCCGCCGGCCGTCGCCGACGCCTTCCTGCGCCGCTACGACTGACCGACATCGGGATATCGCACGGCGGCCCCGGGCAGGCGGCCGCCATGCGTGCCGCGTGACGGACTACGGCTTACGGCTTCGCGCCCACGACGAATTCGAACGTCGCGACGCCATCGACGCCGCCCGTGACGCGGTCACCGGGCTGCAGTGCGCCAACGCCGGCCGGCGTGCCGGTGAAGATCAGGTCGCCGGCCTTCAGCTCGACCGAGCGCGACACATAGGCGATGACGTCGGGCACGGCCCAGATCATGTCGGCCAGGTCGCCTTGCTGGCGCGTGTCGCCGTTCACCGCGAGCCAGATGCGGCCCGTCGCCGGGTGGCCGGTGGCCGATGCCGCGCGCAGCGCGGTCACGGGGCCCGATGCGTCGAAGCCCTTGGCCCAGTCCCACGGGCGGCTCAGCTTCTTCGCTTCGGCCTGCAGGTCGCGGCGCGTGAGGTCGACGCCGACGCCATAGCCCCACACGTGCGACAGCGCGTCGGCCGGGTCGATCGACCGGCCGTCCTTGCCGATCGCGACGACCAGCTCGATTTCATGATGGAGGTCGTTCGTCAGCGGCGGATAGGCGACGGTGCCGCTGGCCGGGACGATCGCGTCGGCTGGCTTCGTGAAGAAGAACGGCGGTTCGCGGTCGGGATCGGCGCCCATTTCGCGCGCGTGGTCGGCGTAGTTGCGGCCGACGCAGAAGACGCGGCGCACCGGAAAGCGCGCGGACGACTGGTCGACTTCGACGGAAGGACGCTCGGCAGCGTCGATGACATAAGCGGACATCGGATGGCCTCGTTCGGTGGGAAGACGGATGCCGCGCCCGTGCGGCGCACGGGCCGGCATGCTTGCAACGATACCCGACGCCCGCGCGGCCGGATGCGACGCAACTGCGTTTTACCGGTACAAAACTACGCGTCGGCGGCCGCCGGTGCGTCGTCGCCGTCCGGCCGCGCGGCATTCGCGTCGCGGTACGCCTTCGGCGACACGCCGACCCGCGCGCGGAAGCGCCGCGCGAAATACCCTTCGTCGCGGAAACCGACCGAGCGTGCGATGTCCGCGATGCGCCGGCTGGTGTGGGCCAGCAGCGACTGCGCGAGCGCGATCCGGCGCTCGGTCACGAGATCGGTGAAAGTGCTGCCGGTTTCCTTGCGGACCAGGTGCGCGAGGTAGTTGGGCGACAGGAACGCGGCCTCGGCGGTCGCGGCGAGCGTCAGGTCTTCGCGGGTCAGGTTGGCGCGCACGTGCCGCAGCACGCGCGCGAGCGCGTCGCGCCGGCCCGCGCGCTGGGCGCCGCGCTGCGCGAGCTTGTCGAGTGCACCCGCGTACTGCGTGCAGACGAGCCCGATCAGCTGCAGCAGGTAGCCGCGCAGCAGCGTGGTCGAGCCGAATGTGCGCACGCGATCGGTATCGAGCATGCACAGCGCGAGGCGGCGCGCTTCGTCGTACGTATCGCCGGTCAGGATGAAGTCGAGGTGTTCCTGGAAGCGGAACGGCGTCAGCTCGGGAAAGCGGTGCGCGGGCACGTCCTCGAGATCGAGCGGGTCGACGTCGAGATCGGCGCGCAGGAATGCCTGGCTGAAGTTGATCACGATGAAGTGCGCGCCTTCCGGATGCGGGATCAGGTGCTCGCGGTGCGGTAGCACGAACGCGAGCGCGCCGCGCGGAAACGGCCGCGTGACGCCGCCGATCCGCTGCTCGGTGTCGCCGCCGAGATTGAACTGGATCTGGAAATACGCGTGCCGGTGCGGCTCGGTGATCGCCTGGCGCGACGCCTGGTCGCGGATGTAGAAGTCGAGCCGGTCGCTGCGTTCGGGCATCCCGTACAGGCGCGGCGGGGCGGTGGAGGGCATGAAGGATTCTGCTGGTCGTGACGCGGTTGAGCCGCGATGGTACAGCGAAACCGACCTGTGCCGGGCAGCAGGGAGAATCCGGAGCCGCTGCCGCGGCGGGATCGTGCCCCTGGCCGGGAATGGCCCTGACATCGAATGGCAGGGCCACACTCTGAACTGCGGCGTCGCCAGGTGCGACGCCGGCCGGCGGAGCTCGAAGCGGCGACTGAGCCGGTTACTGAGCCGTATAGCCGCCGTCGACCATCAACGACGATCCATTGACGAACGACGCGTCGTCGCTGGCGAGAAACAGCACGGCGCTCGCTACTTCCGCGGCTTTCCCGAGACGCCCCATCGGATGCAGCGCGATCAGCGCCTGTTTTTGCGCGACCGGCGCGTCTTTCAGCAGCGGCGTGTCGATATACCCGGGACACACGGCATTCACGCGAATGTTGTGCTGACCATAGTCGATCGCGAGCGTCTGCGTCAGGAGCTTCACGCCGCCTTTCGCGGCGGCATAGGCCGTCACGCCCGATTTCCCGACGTGACTGTGGATCGAGCCGCAATTGACGACGACACCGCTGCCTTGCTTGCGCATTTGCTGAATCGCATATTTATCGCAAAGATAAACACCGGTCAGATTGATATCGATCGTCTTTTGCCACGCGGATTCGTCGAGATGTTCGATGCAATCGTCGGCTGCGATGCCGGCATTGGCGAACATGATGTCGACGCGCCCGTAAATTCGTACGGTTTCAGATATCAGTTTCTGAACCGCTTCGCTATCCGTTACATCCGTACGAATATACGTAGCGTGTCCGCCATTTTCGACGATCTCGCCGGCGAGCCGCGCACCCTGGTCCGTCAGGTCGGCAATCACGACACTGGCGCCTTCGCGGGCAAACGCGCGAACCGTGGCTTCACCAATACCGCTTGCACCACCGGTGACGATCGCAACCTTGTTATCGAAACGCATCATTGCACTCCTTGAGCTCATGCTCGTTATTCACTGGGAAGGCAATGAGGCTAGCACAATGAATGCGGACGAATATTGAGGCGAGATTATCTCGATTTAAATGACGTGTTTATTTCGAGAGAGTCGCGATTTTATGGATTTTGTGTTGAGCGGTGATGGCGAAAATGGGGGAAAGCGTAAAAACCGATTGCGCCGGACGCGATGCCGGCCGGGATGACATCGCGATGTTCCGGGATGCGACGCAGACCCGGGGCCGTGCCGCGCGCAAACGGCCCCATGACACTGCCGTCGCCGCTGCGGTTACTCGCCGGGGTGAAAGCCGAGGTAGCGGGTGCGCGGATCGGTATCGCCTGCCGCAAGCCGGCTGGCGGCGCCGACGGATGCGAGCGCTTCAGCCGTCGCGGTACGGTTCGTCACTAGCATCCAGGTTGCCGGTGCGACGGTGTCGTTGGCGACCGCTGCCGCGTGTAGATCGGTCAACGCGGCGAGCAACTCGCCGGCAGGCGGCGCATGGACCGCGAACCCTTCGTTGGCCACGGCCGCCGTATCGATCCCCAGCACCGTACACAGCCGCGCCCGCAGCGGCGTCTCGGCTTCGCTCGCCGCACGCGAGCGCGCGATGTTCTCCCGCGTGGCCGCGTCGACGATCGTGCCGCCGCGGAGGAACGGCGCCTGCTGCCACGCGTCGGGCGTGCATTGCTTGCCGGCCGGCACCAGCGGCACGAACGGATTCACTTCGGCCGGATAGATCCGGCACACGAGCGGGCGCTCGTCGTAGATCGCGCAGCGCAGGTCGTCGAGCAGGTTCGGGCACGGCCCGGCATGGGTCGCGGTAAGCATGACCGTGACGCGGACGGGCAGCGAGCCGCTGAGCGCGGCGGTCGAGCGCACGCGCTTGTATTCGGCGAACGCATTGTCGGGCTCGGGTTCGACCAGCCATGGCATCGCGTCGCACAGCAGCTCCACGTGGCCGCCGCGCTGCAGCCACGCGGTGGCCTCGTCGATCGTCAGCGGAATGCGCAGGTCGTGGCAGCATCCGCCGCAGCCGTTGCAGGCAAAGTCGAGGTCGGTGGGGGTGTCGTTCATTCTGGATTCGCTACGGATAACGGGGAGGTCGCGAAGCGTCGCGACAGGGGGGCGGTTGCGTCGACGGCGACCAGCGGCGCGACCCGGCGCCGCAGCTCGGGCACGACCTCGGCGTCGAACCACGGGTGGTGCTTGAACCACGCCTGGTTGCGCGGCGACGGATGCGGCAGCGGCAACACGTCGGGGCCGTAGTCGCGCCACGCGTGTACGGTGTCGGTCAGCGTGGCCTTGCGCGTATCGCGCAGGAAATGTCGCTGCGCGTACTGGCCGACCAGCAGCGTGAGCCGGATCGAAGGCAGCTCGGCGAGCAACCGGTCGATCCACAGTGGCGCGCATTCGGGGCGCGGCGGGTTGTCGCCGCTTGCGCCGCGGCCCGGGTAGCAGAAACCCATCGGCACGATTGCGAAGCGCCTCTCGTCGTAGAACGTGTCGGCGTCGACGTCGAGCCAGCCGCGCAGCCGCCGGCCGCTCGCATCGTCCCACGGGATGCCGCTCGCATGGACGCGCGCCCCCGGCGCCTGCCCGACGATCAGGATGCGCGCGTCGCGATGGGCACGCACGACGGGGCGCGGGCCGAGCGGCAGGCCCGCTTCGCAGGCACGGCACGCGCGGATTTCGGTGAGCAGCACGTCGAGCGGCGCGCGCGCGGGTTTCGGCATCGAATCTGAGCGGGGACGGAGTGGTCATGCGGCGTCACCCGGGGGGCGCATGCCGGGCGCCGGCAGGCGGCCTGGACAGGCGTGGCGCGGGAGCGCGCGCCGCCTGCATCACGCGGCGCGCATCACGCCTGCGGCAGGCCCGGTGCGCCGCTTTCGGCGACGGCAGCATCATACAACGCGGTTTGCGCGATCGCGCGGGCGATTTCCGCGTCGTCGTGCGAACCGTCGAGCATGCCCCAGCGCCGGTATTGGGACAGGAACCACTCGCCTTCGCGCGGATCGGGGCGGTTCACGGCGCCGCCGTCGTGAAAGCGGATCGGCAGCGGCGGCACGGCGAACGGCCCTGATCCGTAGTCGCCGAGCAGCCGCGGCGCGATCAGCCGGGCCGGTACGCCGAGCGCATCGGGCGACGCGAGCCAGTCGGCCGCCTCGCGACGGTGCGCGGCGCTGTCGAGCCATGCGCAGGCATCGACGAGCGTGCGGATCAGCGCGCGGGCAGCGGCCGGGTACAGCGCGACGAAATCGCGCCGCGCCGCGAGCACCTTCTCCGGATGATCGGGCCAGATCTCGCTCGTGACGGCAACGGTCCGCCCCGCGCCGCAGGCCTCGGCCACCGCATGCCACGGCTCGCCGGCGCAGAAGCCGTCGAGTTCGCCGCTGGCGAGCGCGGCCACCATCTCGGGCGGCGGGATCACGATGCTGCGCACGTCGCGCAGCGGGTCGACGTCGTGCGACGCGAGCCAGTGGTTCAGCCACATCGCGTGCGTGCCGGTCGGGAACGTCTGGGCGAGGAGCGGCTTGCGGCCGAGCGTCGCAAACGCGTCGCGCACGCTGCCGCTGTTGCGATACGCGTCGGCGAGGCCGGGCGACAACGAGATCGCCTGGCCATTGCGGTTCAGCACCATCAGCGCGGCCATGTCGGCCTGCGGGCCGCCGATCCCGAGCTGCAGCCCGCAGACGAGCCCGTACAGCGCATGGGCGGCGTCGAGCTCGCCGCTCAGCAGCTTGTCGCGGACGGCAGCCCACGACGGCTGGCGGCTGAGTTCGAGCGTGAGGCCGTGTCGCGCGCCGAGGTTCAGGCGGTGCGCGACGATCAGCGGGGCCGCGTCGCTCAGCGCGACGAACCCGAGGCGAAGATGCGCGCGTTCCGGCGCGACGGGGGCGGAGGTATCCATGGCGGTCATGACTCGGGTGACGCGTCGAGCAGTTGCCGCGCGACGTCGACGATGCGCAGGCCCTGATCCATCGCACGCTTGCGCAGCGTCGCGTATGCGTCGTGTTCGGACAGCCTGCGCTGGTCCATCAGCAGGCGCTTCGCGCGGTCGATCAGTTTGCGCTCCGCGAGTTCGCGCTCGACGTCGGCGAGCCGCCGGCGCAGCGCGTCGTCATGCGAGAAACGGGCGAGCGCGACTTCGAGAATCGGTGCGAGGCGCTCGGCCGACAGCCCTTCGACGAGATACGCGCTGACGCCTGCGCCGACCGCCGCACGGATCAGCGACTGGTTGGCGTCGTGGCTGAACATCAGCACGGGGCGCGGCGCGGTGGCATGCATCACGGCAAGCTGCTCGAGCGTGTCGCGCGATGGCGAATCGGTATCGATGATCACGACGTCGGGACGCTGCTCCTCGACGGCGGCCGGCAGGCGCGCGGGCGTCGCGACGTCGTTCAGCATCTCGTAGCCGAGGTGCGCAAGCGCATCGCCGAGTTCGCCGATCGGCTTGTCGGTATCGGTGACGAGCAGCACGCGCAGGCGGGCGGAAGAAGCAGACGCACTCATGGCGCGACCGGCGGCGGCGAAATCGTGGCGCGATGCGCGGTGCGGGGGCAACGGCCCCGCGCAGACATCGTGTCGGCGCCGCGCATGGCAGCCCGGCGGCCGGCGCCGCTGTCTTCGTGATAGGTGGGCGGCCGGTGCCGCGTGGTGTCGCGCATGCTACGCGGCCCGGGACAAGGCCGCCTCGATCGCGGCGCCCGCGTCCGGCACGTGCTGCACGGCCGCTTCGCCGATCGCGCCGCCGACGAGGATCACCGCCGGGCTGCCGAGCCGTGCTTCGTCGATGCCGCGCGCGAGACCGCCGAGCGTGCCGGTCCAGCGGCGTTCGTCGGGCGTGCCGGCCCATTGCACGGCCGCGGCCGGTGTCGATGGCGGCAGCACGGCGAGCAGGCCGGCGGCGATGCTTTCGACGCGGCTCATTCCCATGTAGATCGCGAGCGTCGTGCCGGTCGCCGCGAGCTGCGCCCAGTCGGGTTCGCCGTGGTCCCGACGGTGCGCGGTGACGAACGTGACGCCGTGGCAATGCTCGCGGTGCGTGAGCGAGATACCGAGGCTCGCGGCGGCCGCGAATCCCGACGAGATGCCGTTGACGATCTCGACCGGAATCGCGGCGGCGCGCAGGGTCGCGAGTTCTTCGCCGGCGCGCCCGAACAGCAGGGCATCGCCGCCTTTCACGCGCACCACGTGCGCGCCGCGCAGCGCGTAGCGGCACATCAGCTTCTCGATGAATGCCTGCGGCGTGGAGCGGCAGCCGCCGCGTTTGCCGACGCGGATCACGCGTGCCTGCGGGGCGAGTTCGACGATGCCGGGCGCGACGAGATCGTCGAGCAGCAGCACGTCGGCAGCCGCCAGTGCCTTCACGGCCTTCAACGTGAGGAGATCGGGATCGCCGGGCCCGGCGCCCAGCAGCGTGACTTTGCCTGTCGTCATGTCGTGTTCCTGTGCCGCCTGCATCCGGCGGTCGAGTGGGTGTCGTTGCGGGCGGCGGCGGGCGGTCGAAATGCACCGGTGTCCAGCCGTGCCGCGCACGGGAGGACACCGTTGTCCTGATCGGCCCGCCTGAACGACGGACATGGTTTGCTGGGACTGCCCACCGGCGCCGTTGCCGGTGTCATGCACCGGATTCAGCAATATCCGGGCCAACCGGCATGACACGTCACGCCGGCGCGGCGGGAACCGCGCGCACCGCGCCGCGCGATGGCGCCATTCATGCAGGCGGCTGCCGCGCGCGGGCAGTCGCAATACCGCATCGGCGTGCATCGCGGCCCGTCAGCGCGCACCGCGATATCGCACGGCGACAGTGCTGCAGCGCACCACATCTGTGCCTCGCTGCATCACAGCGCATCGCGTGTCGCGAGGCGCCGTGCGTCGCATGACACCCGGCACGCCTTGCGTGGCGAGGCTGTGGGCCCGATTCGTGACGACATGGCACGGCGTTTGCGTCAACGGGCTCGGGCGAATCAATGGCGGTTCGTCCGGCAGTACCGATTACCGACGCGCCCGGCAACGGGCTTCATGGGCAACGGCGTCCTACGCATCGGGTCTCGACGAGACCGGGTGCGCAGGACGCCGTTTTTCGTTTGGCGGATGACATGACCGACAAAGCTACCCGTATCGATCTCTTCAGCCTCCGCACCGCGCCGATGCGCGCGTTTCATCTGACGTGGATGGCGTTCTTCGTGTGCTTCTTCGCGTGGTTCGCGTGCGCGCCGCTGATGCCGTTGATCGCACGCGAATTCCACCTGACGGCGGCACAGGTCGCCAACATCAACATCGCCGCGGTGGCCGCGACGATCGCCGTGCGGCTGCTGGTCGGCCCGCTGTGCGACCGCTTCGGCCCGCGTCGCGTGTACGTCGGGCTGCTGCTGCTCGGCGCGATCCCCGTGTTCGCGGTGTCGTTCACGCACGACTACCTGTCGTTCCTGATCTGCCGGCTCGGCATCGGCGCGATCGGCGCGGGCTTCGTGATCACGCAGTACCACACGTCGGTGATGTTCGCGCCGAACGTGGTCGGCACCGCGAACGCGACGACGGCCGGCTGGGGCAATGCCGGCGCCGGCGCGACGCAGGCGCTGATGCCGCTGCTCGTCGCCGCCGGCCTGATGCTCGGCTTCGGCGAGGATGCGTCGTGGCGTATCGCGCTGGTCGTGCCCGGCGTCGCGATGCTCGTGATGGCCTGGGCTTACTGGCGCTTCACGCAGGATTGCCCGCAAGGCGACTTCGTCGCGCTGCGCAACGCAGGCGTGACAGTCGACAGCGGCAAGAAGGGCGGCTGGGCGAGCTTCCTCGCGGCCTGCGGCAATTATCGCGTGTGGATGTTGTTCGTCACGTATGGCGCGTGCTTCGGCGTCGAGGTGTTCATCCACAACATCGCCGCGCTGTACTACGTCGATCACTTCAGCCTGTCGCTGAAGGATGCAGGGTTCGCGGTCGGCCTGTTCGGGCTGCTCGCCTTGTTTGCCCGTGCGCTCGGCGGCTGGCTGTCCGACAGGATCGCCGCGCGCCGCAGCCTCGACGTGCGCGCGACGCTGCTGTGCGCGCTGATCGTCGGCGAAGGGCTCGGGCTGACCTGGTTCTCGCATGCGCAAAACGTGGGCATCGCGCTCGTCGCGATGCTGACCTTCGGCCTGTTCACGCACATGGCGTGCGGCGCGACCTACGCGCTGGTGCCGTTCATCGACCGCAAGGCGCTCGGCGGCGTGGCGGGGATCGTCGGCGCGGGCGGCAACGTGGGGGCGGTCGCCGCGAGCTTCCTGCTGAAGGGCGTCGGCGACGTGCAGCACACGCTGAGCCTGCTCGGCCTGGCCGTCACCGCGACCGCGCTGTGCGCGATGGCCGTGCGCTTCAGCGAAGAACACAAGGCGCGCGAAGCCGAGCTGCGCGACCGCGCGCTGGCCGCCAGTAGCGTCGCGAACTGATCGACCGAAGGAAACGTCATCATGAAACTCATCGTCATCGGCCACGGCATGGTCGGCCACAAGCTGCTCGAATGCATCGCGGCGGAAGCGGGCGCCACGGGCGCGCTGCAGGTCACCGTGCTCGGCGAGGAACCTCGCCCGGCGTACGACCGCGTGCACCTGTCCGAATTCTTCGCGGGCAAGTCGGCGGACGACCTGTCGCTCGTCGAACCCGGCTTCTTCGAGCGCCATCCGGCGTTCGACCTGCGCCTGAACGCGCAAGTCGCGTCGATCGACCGCGCCGCGCATACGGTCACGCTCACGTCCGGCGAAACGCTCGCGTACGACAAGCTGGTGCTCGCGACGGGTTCGCGCCCGTTCGTGCCGCCGATGCCGGGGCGCGATCGCGACGGCTGCTTCGTGTACCGGACGATCGAGGACCTCGAAGCGATGCAGGCGTGCGGCGCGCACGCGAAGCGCGGCGTGGTGGTCGGCGGCGGGCTGCTCGGCCTCGAATGCGCGAAAGCGCTGCGCGACATGGGGCTCGACACGCATGTCGTCGAATTCGCGCCGCGGCTGATGGCCGTGCAGGTCGACGACGGCGGCGGCCGGATGCTGCGTGCGAAGATCGAGGCGCTCGGCGTGACCGTGCATACGGGCAAGAACACGCTCGAGATCGTCGATGGCGAAGCAGGCACGCACCGGATGGCGTTTGCCGATGGTTCGCACCTCGACGCCGACATGATCGTGTTCTCGGCCGGCATCCGCGCACGCGACGAACTGGCCCGCGCATGCGGGCTCGACATCGGCCCGCGCGGCGGCGTCGCGATCGACGACGCCTGCCGCACGAGCGACGCCGACATCTACGCGATCGGCGAATGCGCGGCCTGGAACGGCATGGTGTACGGCCTCGTCGCGCCCGGCTACGACATGGCGCGCGTGGTCGCGAAGCAGCTCGGCGGCGATGCGAACGGTGCAGCGGCGGCCGTATTCGCGGGCGCCGACATGAGCACGAAGCTGAAGCTGATGGGCGTGGACGTCGCAAGCATCGGCGACGCGCACGGCACGACCGCGGGCAGCCGCACCTATCAGTACGCGGACGAACGCCGCCAGGTCTACAAGAAGCTCGTGGTGTCCGACTGCGGCAGGTTCCTGCACGGCGCGGTGATGGTCGGCGACGCGGCCGAATACGGCACGCTGCTGCAGATGATGCTGAACCGCATCGAGCTACCCGAGTCGCCGGAATTCCTGATCCTGCCGTCGTCGGACGGCGTCGCGAAGCCGGCGATCGGCGTCGACGCGCTGCCTGCGGCCGCCCAGATCTGCTCGTGCAACAACGTGTCGAAGTCGCAAATCTGCACGGCGGTCTCGGACGGTGCGACCAGCCTCGGCGCGCTGAAGTCGTGCACGGGCGCGGGCACGTCGTGCGGCGGCTGTGTGCCGCTCGTCACGCAGATCATGAAGGCCGAGATGAAGAAACAGGGCCTCGCGGTGAACAACCATATCTGCGAGCACTTCCCGCATTCGCGCCAGGCGTTGTTTCACCTGATCCGCGTCGAGCGCATCACGACCTTCGACGAACTGCTCGCGAAGCACGGCCACGGCCTCGGCTGCGACGTGTGCAAGCCGGCGGTGGCGGGCATCCTCGCGTCGTGCTTCAACGAATTCGTGCTGAAGAAGGCGCACGCCGGGCTGCAGGATTCGAACGACTACTACCTCGCGAACATCCAGCGCGACGGCACGTACTCGGTCGTGCCGCGCATGCCGGGCGGCGAAGTCACGCCGGAAGGGCTGATCGCGGTGGGTCAGGTCGCACGGAAGTACGGGCTCTACACGAAGATCACCGGCGGCCAGCGTGTCGACCTGTTCGGCGCACGCGTCGAGCAGCTGCCGTCGATCTGGGAGGAGCTGATCGCGGCCGGGTTCGAATCGGGCCACGCATACGGCAAGGCGCTGCGCACCGTGAAGTCGTGCGTCGGGTCGACGTGGTGCCGCTACGGCGTCGGCGATTCGGTCGGCCTCGCGATCGACCTCGAGAACCGCTACAAGGGCCTGCGCGCGCCGCACAAGATCAAGTTCGGCGTGTCCGGTTGCACGCGCGAGTGCGCGGAGGCGCAGGGCAAGGACGTCGGCATCATCGCGACCGAGAAGGGCTGGAACCTGTACGTGTGCGGCAACGGCGGGATGAAGCCGCGCCACGCGGAGCTGCTCGCGTCCGACCTCGACCGTGCCACGCTGGTTCGCTACATCGACCGTTTCCTGATGTTCTACGTACGCACCGCCGACCGCTTGCAACGCACCAGCGTGTGGCGCGACAACCTCGAAGGCGGCCTCGACTACCTGGTCGACGTGGTCGTGCACGACAAGCTCGGGATCGGCGCCGAACTCGAAGCCGACATGCAGCAGGTGGTCGACACCTACGAGTGCGAATGGAAGAAGGCCGTCACCGACCCCGACACGCGCAGGCGCTTCCGCCACTTCGTGAACAGCGACGCGCCGGACGAGAACATCGCGTTCGTCGAGACGCGCGGCCAGATTCGCCCCGCGACACCCGACGAGCGCGTGCGCGGCAAGGCCGTGACGATTCCCGTCGTCGCTGCGAGCGCGACGCAGGCCGTGACCGAATCCGCAACCGTTTGATCCCGACCGACACCCGCGTCCTTTCCAAGGAGTCCATCATGAACGATCGTCTTCCGCTGTCCTGGACCCGCGTGTGCCCGCTCGACGAGATCGTGCCGAACACCGGCGTGTGTGCACTCGTCAACGGCGAGCAGGTCGCGGTGTTTCGCGTCGCGCATGCCGAAGCAGGCGGCGTGTTCGCGATCGACAACGTCGATCCCGTGTCGCGGGCGGCCGTGATGTCGCGCGGGCTGATCGGCAGCCTCGGCGAGCGCGTCGTCGTCGCGTCGCCGCTGTACAAGCAGCATTTCGACCTGCGCACCGGCGAATGCGTCGAGGCGCCCGAGCAGTCGGTGCGCGCGTATCCGTCGCGGGTCGAGGACGGCTTCGTGTGGGTCGCGGCCTGAGCGCCCCGGAGCACGCATGAGCGCCACTCCCGTCAAGAGCGTGTGCCCGTACTGCGGCGTCGGCTGCGGGATGGTGCTGCACGTCGAGGCAGGCGAAGTCGTCAAGGTGTCCGGCGACGCCGACCATCCGGCCAACTTCGGGCGGCTGTGCACGAAGGGCTCATCGGCGCACGTCGCGTTGCGCCGTTCGGGGCGGCTCGACCGCGCGTTCGTGCGCCGGGCGCGCGAGGACGACCTGGTGCCGCTGCCGGCGCGCGACGCGATTGCCGAAACCGCGCGCCGCCTGCGCGCGGTGCTCGATGCGCACGGGCCCGACGCGCTGTCGTTCTACGTGTCGGGGCAGATGTCGATCGAGGCGCAATACCTCGTCAACAAGCTCGCGAAGGGCTTCGTCGGCACCCACAACATCGAGTCGAACTCGCGCCTCTGCATGGCGAGCGCGAGCACCGGCTACAAGCAGTCGCTCGGCGCGGACGGCCCGCCCGGGTCGTACCAGGACTTCGATCGCGCGAACCTGTTCTTCGTGATCGGCGCGAACATGACCGATTGCCACCCGATCCTGTTCCTGCGGATGATGGATCGCGTGAAGGCCGGCGCGAAGCTGATCGTCGTCGATCCGCGCCGCACCGGCACGGCCGACAAGGCCGACCTGTTCCTGCAGATCCGGCCGGGCACCGATCTCGCGCTGATCAACGGGCTGCTGCACCTGCTGCATGCGAACGGCTGCACCGATGCGGCGTTCATCGATGCGTACACCGAAGGCTGGGACGCGATGCCCGCGTTCCTCGCCGACTACACGCCCGAGCGCGTCGCGGCGATCACGGGGCTCGCGCAAGCCGACCTGCGCACGGCCGCGCAATGGATCGGCGACGCGCAGGAGTGGATGAGCTGCTGGACGATGGGGCTCAACCAGAGCACGCACGGCGTGTGGAACACCAATGCGATCTGCAACCTGCATCTTGCCACCGGCCGCATCTGCCGCCCCGGCAGCGGGCCGTTCTCGCTGACGGGCCAGCCGAACGCGATGGGCGGGCGCGAGATGGGCTACATGGGGCCGGGGCTGCCGGGGCAGCGTTCGGTGTTGTCCGATGACGACCGCCGTTTCGTCGAGAACCTGTGGCGCGTGCCGGCCGGCACGCTGCGCAAGGAGGCGGGGCAAGGCACGGTCGACCTGTTTTCACGGATGGCGGCCGGCGACGTCAAGGCATGCTGGATCATCTGCACGAACCCGGTCGCCACGGTGCCGAACCGGCGAAACGTGATCGCCGGGTTGCAGGCCGCCGAGCTCGTGATCGCGCAGGATGCATTCCTCGACACCGAGACCAACCGCTATGCGGACATCCTGCTGCCCGGCGCGCTGTGGGCCGAGGGCGACGGCGTGATGGTCAACTCCGAGCGCAACATGACGCTGATGCGCGCCGCGATCGCGCCGCCGGGCGACGCGCTGCCCGACTGGCGCATCGTCGCGGAAGTCGCGCGCGCGATGGGCTTCGGCGATGCGTTCGACTACGCGTCGGCGGCCGACGTGTTCGACGAGATCGTCCGTTTCTCGAATCCGGCGACCGGCTACGACCTGCGCGGCGCGAGCCATGCGGCGCTGCGCGACGGGCCCGTGCAGTGGCCGGTCGCGCCGGGCACCGCGCGCGAGCGGCACCCGATCCGCTACCTGAACGACGGCGTGAGCCAGACGCTGCGCCCTTCAGCCGACGGCAACGACGCGCCGCGCGTCGCGTTCCCGACACCGTCGGGCAAGGCGCGCTTCTTCGCCCGGCCGCACGTCGATCCGGCCGAGCTGCCCGACGATACGTTCCCGATCGTGCTGAACACCGGGCGGCTGCAGCATCAATGGCACACGATGACCAAGACGGGCAAGGTCGCGATGCTGAACAAGCTCAACCCGCGCCCGTTCGTCGAACTGCACCCGGACGATGCGAGCGCGCTCGGCATCGCCGCGAAGGACAGCGTCGAGATCCGCTCGGCGCGTGGCCGCGCGGTGCTGCCGGCCGTCGTGACCGGGCGCGTGCGGCGCGGCAACTGCTTCGCGCCGATGCACTGGAACGACGTGTACGGCGACGACCTGTGCATCAACGCGGTGACGAACGACGCGATCGATCCGGAATCGCAGCAACCCGAACTGAAATACTGCGCGGTCGCGCTGCGGCGCGTCGAGACCGATGCGTTCGCGTCCGCCGCCGACGAGACGGCGCAACCCGGCGCACGCGCCGCCGACGCGCGGCCCGCGCCGGTGATGGCGCAGGCGACCGCTTCACAGGAATCGGACATGGCAGACATCGACACTTTCGCGGCCGCCCTCGGCGTGGCCGACCTCGCGCCGCCGCCGTTGACGGACACCGAACGGCTGTATGTGGCCGGCCTCGTCAGCGGGCTGAAGGCGAGCCCCGGCCGGCGCGAGGGCGGCGTGCCCGTCCTGCCGGCCGGCGCGCCGCTCACGCCGCCGGTGCGGGTCTGGCTCGACGGCATGCTGGCCGGGCTGTTCAGCCGCTCGCTGCCGGCGAATGTGCCGGCAGCGACGCCTGTGCTGCCGGCCGATGCCGGCGCGTCCGCAGGCGTGCGGATCGTGCACGCGCGGCCGAAGGTCGTGCTGCTGTGGGCATCGCAGACCGGAAACATCGAATCGTTGACCGAGGATTACGCGACGCAACTGATGAATGCGGGCTTCGAGATCCGCACCGCGTGCATGTCCGACTATCCGGTGGCGTCGCTCGCCAGTGCGCAATACGTGCTGCTGATGACGAGCACGTTTGGCGATGGCGATGCGCCCGACAACGGCAGCGAATTCTGGGAAGCACTGCAGGCCGGCAGCGCCGCGCGCTTCGATGGCGTGCACTACGCGGTGCTCGCGTTCGGCGATCGCAACTACGACCAGTTCTGCGGCCACGGCCGCCGCCTCGACGCGCGGCTCGCGGAACTCGGCGCGGCGCGGCTCTGCGCACGCGTCGATTGCGACGTCGAATTCCAGCGCGACGCCGACCAGTGGCTCGAACGCGTCGTCGCGCGGATCAAGGAGGCCGATGCGGCGCTGCACGCGGTGCCGACCGGCGGGACGAGCCCGTCGGGGCTGCTGCCGACGAAGGCGCATCCGGCGCCGTCGAGACTCGTCGCGAACTTGCGGCTCAACCGTCCGGGCGCGGCCAAGGACACGCGCTATGTGTCGCTGTCGACCGAAGGCGCGAACCTCGAATACGAAGCCGGCGACGCACTTGGCGTATGGCCGACCAACTGCCCGGAACTGGTCGACGAACTGCTGTCCGTCACCGCGCTGAAGGCCGATGCGCCCGTATCGGTGGCGGGCGTCGGCGACATGCGCCTCGGCGACGCGCTCGCGCGCCACTTCGACATCACGCGCCCGCATCCGGACACGCTTGCCTTCATCGCGTCGCGCAGCGCGAACGGCGCGCTGAAGTCGCTGCTCGGCGACGACCGCAAGCGCGACCTGAAGCAATGGTTGTGGGGGCAACAGCTTGCGGACGTGCTGCACGAGTTCCCGGTCGAGCTGTCGGGCGCCGAACTGGTCGGGATGCTCAAGCGCATGCAGCCGCGCCTCTATTCGATCGCGTCGAGCCCGAGCGCGCACCAGGGCGAGATCCACCTGACCGTGTCGGCCGTGCGTTATCACAACGGCCGCCGTGCGCGCAAAGGCGTCGCGTCGACGTTCCTCGCCGATCGCGCGGATGACGGCCGCGTACCCGTATTCGTGCAGAAGTCCGCGCATTTCCGGCCGCCGGTGAACGGCGACGTGCCGATCGTGATGGTCGGCCCCGGGACCGGCGTCGCGCCGTTCCGCGGCTTCCTGCACGAGCGGCGGGCACGTGGCGCGCGCGGGCGCAACTGGCTGTTCTTCGGCGAGCAGCACGCGCAGACCGACTTCTACTACGGCGACGAACTGGGCGCGATGCGCGACAGCGGCTTCTTGACACGGCTCGACCTGGCGTTCTCGCGCGACCAGGCCGACAAGATCTACGTGCAGGACCGGATGCGCGAGCAGGGCGCCGAGCTGTTCGCGTGGCTGGAGGAAGGCGCGCACTTCTACGTGTGCGGCGATGCCGCGCGGATGGCGAAGGACGTCGACACGGCGCTGAAGGCGGTGGTCGCCGAGCACGGCGGCATGTCGGACGAAGCCGCGAACGACTACGTCGCGCGGCTTTCGAAGGCACGGCGCTACATGCGGGACGTGTACTGAACGCACGGAACGGCGGCGTGCCGTGCGCCGCTCGGCCGGCGGTTTATTGCTGCCGCTCCCACGCGCGCGCCTGTTCGGCGCGCACGAACGCTTCCGACGATGCCGGCAGCAGGTTGCGGAACGCGCCGCCGTCGCTGTCGATCACGTCGACCATCTTCGCGATCATTTCCTCAGGGTCGTGCTGTTCGAGCGGGAACGTCAGCCGCTCGGGCGTCACGGTATGCACGGCCGGGTCGCGCCAGCGTCGCGTCGTTTCCATCATCCGGTCGTTGAAGCCCGTGCTGTACGGGCCGGGGTTCACGACCGCGACCTTGATCCCGTGCGGCGCGAGTTCCGCGTGCATCGCCTCGGCCACCGATTCGACCGCGTGCTTCGACGCGCAATAGGCGCCCGTGAACGGCCCCGTGATCAGGCCCGCGATCGACGATACGAACACGATCTTGCCGTGCCGGCGCGCAAGCATGCCGCGCGCGATCTGCTGCGTGAGTTCGAGCGGCCCGAACACGTTCACGTCGAACAGTTCGCGGACGATCTCGACCGGCAGGTCCACCAGTGCGCCGGCTTCGCCGACGCCCGCGTTGTTCACGAGCACGTCGACGTCGAGCTCGGCCGCGCGGGCGCGATCGTGAGGCGACGTGACGTCGAGCTTGATCGCGCGCAGCGCGGTGCCGCGCTGCGTGGCGACGTCCGCCAGTGCGTCGATTCCGGCGGTGACGCGCACGCCGGCCGTCACGTCGTGACCGCGTTCGGCGAGGCGCAGCGCGACTTCGCGGCCGAAGCCGGTGCCCGCGCCGGTGATGAGGATGCGTTTCGGTGCCATGTGCTTACCTTGTGGAGTGGAACGTTGCCGGAAAGCGGTCGCGGCAGTGCTGCGCGATCGCGGTGTCTTCGTCGACGCTGCCGCCCGAGATGCCGATCGCGCCGACGCAGCGCCCGTCGCTGTCGACGAGCGGTTCGCCGCCGCCGAACGTGACGAGCCCGCCGTGGCTGTGTTCGATGCCGCGCAGCGGACCGTCGCCCGACATCGCACCCAGCGCGCCGGTCGATGCGCGGAAGCGGACCGCCGTCAGCGCCTTGCGTTGCGCGAGATCGATCGCGCCGAGCAAGCAGTCGTCGGTGCGCGCGAACGCGAGCAGGTTCGCGCCGGCATCGACGACGGCGATGGCGATGCCAGCGACCTGCAGCGATGCGGCATGCGCCAGTGCCGCGTCGATCGTGCGGCGGGCGGCCACGAGCGGCAGCGCGGCGGTGAGCGGGTTCATGCGAGGCTCCGATGGGACGACAGGGCTAGTGTAGGCAGTTGCGGTATATGCGAGAATTCGCATTCCGCTCGAAGGCGTTTCAAGTTTTTTTAATGATGAGCAGACGCGATCCGATGGCCGGGCTGCACGTGTTCATGACCGTCGCGACGGCCGGCAACTTCACGCGTGCCGCCGCCGCACTGGGCCTGACGCCGGCGGCCGTCAGCCTCGCGATCGGGCAACTCGAGGGCGAGCTGAACGTGAAGCTGTTCAATCGCAGCACGCGCGGCGTGAGCCTGACGGAAGCCGGCCAGCGCTACTGGCGGCAGACGGAGCCTGCGTACCGGCAGGTCATGCAGGCTCGCGACGAGCTGAAGGATGCACGCAGCGAGCCGAACGGGGTGTTGCGCGTGACCGCGCTGCCGCTCGCGCGTACGCTCGTGATCGCGCCGGTGCTCGCCACGTTCCGCGAACGCTACCCGAAAGTCCGGCTCGAGATCCGCTACGAGAACGAACTGGTCGATATCGCGAAGGACGGGTTCGATGCGGGGATTCGCTTGGCCGACCGGTTGCAGCCGGGCATGATCGGCGTGCGGATCGCGCCGGCGTTGACGTGTGCGCTGGTTGCGTCGCCCGGTTATCTGGCGCGGCATGGCGCGCCGGCGTCGATTGCCGGGCTCGAGCGGCATGCGTGCATCCGCTTCCGGTTCTCGGAGAGCGGACGCCTGCACAAATGGCTGTTGCGCGACGGGCAGCGCGATGTCGACCTCGATCCGGACGGCGTGTTCGTGACGAACGACGCCGACGCGGTGATCGATGCGGCGCGCGAGGGTGTCGGCATCGCGTTCGCGTTCATGCGCGAGCGGATCGAGCAGGACTTGCGCGCCGGTACGCTCGTCGAGGTGCTGCCCGGCGCATGCCGCACGCTGCCCCCGATGTGGCTGTACTACGTCAATCGCAAGCACGTGCCGGCCAAGCTGCGTGCGTTCATCGACGTGCTGCGCGAACGCAACGGCGTGGACGGCGCGTAGCCGCATCGGCCGGACGGCTGCAGCGATGCGGCCGTCGGCGCATGATGGCGGCTCCACCCACGAAGCCATGGAGTCGCGTCATGACGGCATTCCCGTATTTCCCGATTCGACCCCTTGCAATCGCTGCAGTGCTGGCCGGCGCCGCGATCGGTGGCGCACCGGCCATCGGCCAGACGTCGACCGTGCCGGCCGGATCGGCTGCCGCGACGCCCGACAACGCGGTACTGCTCACGGTATTCCTGAAACACGACCAGTCGCGCCCGCTTGCCGAGCTGAATGCGCAGCTCGCGAAACAGGGGTTCTACAAGGCGTTTCCGCCGCCGGGCGTGGAGGTGGTGAGCTGGACCGTGACGATGGGGATCGGGCAGATCGTCGTGCTGCGGTTGCCGGCGTCGCGGCTGCGCGAGGTCAATCGGGTGCTCGAGGATACGGCGTGGGGCGCGTATCGGACGGAGTTCTATCCGACCTACGACTACAAGGCGATCGGGTTGGGGGAGCATGAGCGGGCGGAGTAATGGACCGGTGTGTTCCCGGGTCGGGAGACGGTAGGCGCCCGTCACACGGATCAACCCGTCCCCATTTCCAAAGTGGTGAACTGGCCCGTGAATCCGTGCTCGTCCACGCAGCCCGACCGGGAGAATTTCTCCCAATTCCGCTACCGGCCATTCATCCGATGAAAAAACCCCTCCGGTTCCCGGTATGATGCGCACCTTGCGTTGATCGGACGCACAATTTTTGATGCGATATTTACGCACGCGGCACCACAAATCCGCACAATCCGGACTTGAAAGATTCTGTAATATAAATTCCGTATACTCGTAAGTTCTGATCCAGGCGCCGCCAACCATTTCCGTCGGCCGGCCGCCCAAGCAGAACAACCAGATACGTCGCCGCCTGGCCGTCTTGCGCCGCGACACGCTATGCACCACCACTGAACAACCTATGTCTTCCCGCCACTCTGGTTCGCCCGGCCGCGCCGCGGCGGTGATCGCCCGTTTCCGGGCGCTGATCCGCAACGAGCGTGTGCTGTCGCCGCTGCTCGCGCTCGGCATCGGCCTGCTGCTGATCGTGGTTTTCCAGCACCTGTCGGAATCCGTCGACTACCGGTCGGTGATCCGCCAGCTGCGCCACATGTCCGCCGGCGAGTGGGGCGCGTCGCTGGCCGCGACGGCCCTCAGCTATCTCGCGCTCGTCGCTCGCGACGCGGTCGGCCTGCGCTACGTCGCCGCGAAGGTGCCGCGCGTCGCGTTGTGGATCGGCGCGATCGCCGGGTCCGCGCTCGGTAACGCGACCGGTTTCGGCGCGCTGACGGGCGGCGCGGTGCGTGCACGCGTGTACGGCGTGTCGGGCGTCACGCCCGCGCAGATCGGCCGGATGACGGTGTTCACGAGCGGCACGCTGGCGCTCGCGATGGTGTTGATGACGGCGGTCGGCATGGTCTGCGTGCCGGAAGCGCTCGCCGCGATGCTGCACGTCGCGCCCGGCGTGCTGACGTGGACCGGCGCGGCGCTGCTGGTGGTGCTGGCCGCGATGGTCGTGATGTGCGGCAACGCCGCACGCCCGGTCGTCACGCGCTTCAAGTGGCTGTCGTTCGACGTGCCGGCGCGACGCGATCTCGTCGCGCAGGTCGTGTATGCGGTACTCGACGTCGTCGCGGCGGGCCTGACGCTGTGGGTGTTGCTGCCGGCCGCGCCGGTCGGCTTCCCGACCTTCATTACCGTTTACGCCGCGGCGTTGCTGCTCGGGATGATCGGCCATACGCCGGGCGGGATCGGCGTGTTCGAAGCGGCGATGGTCTTCACGCTCGGTCGCGAAGTGCCGCCGCACGCGATGGTCGCCGCGCTGATCGCGTATCGCGCGATCTACTTCGGCGTGCCGCTCGTGCTGTCGGCCGGCCTGCTGGCCGGTTTCGAAGGCCGCGCGCTGCGGCGCCGGCTCGTGACGCGGCAGGCCGTGCGCGTGTCGCAGCTCGCACCGGTGTTCCTGAGCCTCGTGACGTTCGCGGTCGGCGGGATGCTGGTGATCTCGAGCGCGACGCCCGCGTTCTGGCACCGGATCGCGATCCTGCGCCACCTCGTGCCGCTGTGGGTGCTCGAAGGCTCGCAGGTGATCTGCAGCGTGCTCGGCGTCGCATTGCTGTTCGTCGCGCGCGGGCTGCTGCGCCGCCTCGACGGCGCATGGTGGATGACCTTCGCGCTGACGCTCGCGAGCCTCGCGCTGTCGCTGGCGAAGGGCCTCGCGTTCGTCGAGGCCGGCGTGCTCGGCACGCTGCTGGTGCTGCTGCTGGTCAGCCGTCGCCGCTTCAATCGCCATTCGTCGCTGCTGGCCGAGCGCTTCACGGTGAGCTGGTTCGTGTCGGTGGCGATGGTGCTGATGCTGGCCGTATGGGTGCTGTTCTTCGCGTTCCGCGACGTGCCGTACACACGCGAGCTGTGGTCGCATTTCTCGTTCGACGCGCGTGCGCCGCGTGCGCTGCGCGCAACGCTCGCGGCCGGCGTGTTCGTCGCGCTGTTCGCGCTGTGGCAATTGCTGCGCCCGGCGCCGGGCCGGTTCGTGAAGCCCGCGGAGCAGGACCTGTCGGATGCCGAACGGATCATCCGCGCGCAGGAATGCAGCGATGCGGGCCTCGCGCTGATGGGCGACAAGTCGTTCCTGTTCTCGGAGTCCCGCCGGGCGTTCCTGATGTATGCGAAGAACGGCCGCACGTGGGCCGCGCTGCACGACCCGGTCGGGCCGCGCGAGGAATGGCCGGCATTGATCAGCAAGTTCATCGCGCTCGCACACGCGCATAGCGGCCGGGCGGCGTTCTACCAGGTGCGCGCGAACGCGCTGCCGCTGTATCTCGATGCGGGGCTCACGCTGATGAAGCTCGGCGAGGAAGCGCATATCGCGCTCGACCAGTTCGACCTGAAAGGTTCGAACCGCTCGCACCTGCGCTACGCGCTGCGCCGCGGCGACAAGGACGCGTTGACGGTCGAGGTGATTGCGCCGAGCGACGTGCCGGCCGCGCTGCCGGCGCTGCGCGACATCTCGGACGGCTGGCTCGACAGCCGCGACGCGCGCGAGAAGAGCTTCTCGGTCGCCGCGTTCCACGACGGCTATCTGGCGACGCAGTCGGTGATGCTCGTGCGGCAGGCCGACAAGCCGATCGCGTTCGTCACGTTCATGACGACCGACCTCAACACCGAGGCGACGGTCGGCGTGATGCGCCATCTGCCGGAGGCGTCGCCGTACGCGATGGAATATCTGTTTACGCAGCTCGCGCTGCATCTGAAGGAAGCGGGCTTCCGCAAGCTGAGCCTGGGTATCGCGCCGTTCTCGGGGATGGGGGCGGCGAAGATGCCGTCGCCGTTGCACCGGATCGGCCTGATGGTCTGGCGCTTCGGCGGCCGCTTCTACAATTTCCGCGGCTTGCGCGCATTCAAGAGCAAGTTCGAACCGCACTGGGAGCCGCGTTACCTCGCGGCCTCGGGCACGGTCGGCGTGTTTGTCACGCTGGCGGATCTGTCATTGCTGGCGGGAGGTCGGCGTTCATGATGTTGAAGAAGGGAATCGCGCGGGCGGCAGCCGCCTGCGCTGCAATGATGCTGGCCGGCGCCGCGTGCGCCACGCAACCGGCCGCCGTGAAGGCCGAAACCGTGTCGGGCGGCCGCTACGGGCCCGTGACCGTGACCAAACCCAGCGGGCCGTTGCGCGGCTTCGTCGTGCTGTTCTCGCGCGAGGCCGGCTGGAATGCGGCCGACCAGCAGGCCGCCGATGCGCTCGCGAAGGCCGGTGCGATGACGGTCGGCGTCGATTCGGAGCGTTATGCGATGAATCTCGCCGCGAAGCCGGAGACCTGCCACCACCTCGACGGCGACGCCGAAGCGGTCAGCCACCAGCTCGAACGCCTTGCGCAATCGTCGCGCTATTTCACGCCGATCGTCGCGGGCGTGGGTCAGGGCGGCGCGATCGCGAAGCAGATCCTGTCGATGGCGCCGGAGAACACGATCGCCGGTGTCGTATCGGTCGATCCGGCTGCCAAGCTCGATCCGCGCTTCAAGCCGTGCCCGCCCGATCCGACGATCGTGCGCCGCGCGATGCCGGGCTTCGTCGAAACGGCGGCCTCGGGCGATTCCGCGAAGCTCGTGTCGCTCGTCACGTCGCATCTGCGGGACACCGGCAGCGGCGACGAACTCGACGTGTCGGACCTGCCGCTCGTCGAACTGCCGGCCAAGGGGGGCAACGGCCAGCTCGCGATCGTGATCTCGGGTGACGGCGGCTGGCGCGATCTCGACAAGACGATCGCCGAGGCGCTGCAGCGCGACGGCGTGTCGGTGGTCGGCATCGACAGCCTGCGCTATTTCTGGAGCGAGAAGCCGCCGGCGCAGGTGAGCCGCGATCTCGCGCGCGTGATGCGCACCTACATGGCGCGCTGGCATGCGAACCGCGTGGCGCTGGTCGGCTATTCGTTCGGCGCCGACGTGATGCCGTTCGCGTACAACCGGCTGCCGGCCGACCTGCGCGACAAGGTCGCCGTGATGTCGCTGCTCGGCTTCGCGCCGGCCGCCGATTTCCAGATCCGCGTGACGGGCTGGCTCGGCATGCCCGCGAGCGACAAGGCGCTGAAGGTCGCGCCGGAAATCGCGAAGGTGCCGCCGCAACTCGTGCAGTGCTTCTATGGCGCGGAAGAGAAGGACACGATGTGTCCGGCGCTCGTGAACACGGGCGCCGACGTGATCAAGACGCAGGGCGATCACCACTTCGGCCGCGACTATATCGCGCTCGAGAAGAAGATCCTCGGCGCGTTCGGCAAGCCGGTCGCGGCGCGCTGAACGCCGGCCGGTAGCTTCCGGTTCATCGTACGGGCGGCCTGCGGGCCGCCCGTTTCATTTTCCGGCTGGCGTTGCCGCGTTCTGCTGCGGCGTCGCCCCTCGCGCATCGTGCTGGTAGAAGCCCGGAAACCGGTCGAGCTGGCGCCGCGCGGCCGCGATGTCCGTGCCGTCGACGAGCACCGCGCTCGAAAACCCCGTGCGTTCCATCAGCAGCAACTGGTCGACCAGCACATCGCCGGTCGCGCGCAGGTCGCCGGCGAAACCGTAGCGCTTGCGCAGCAGGTACGCCTGGCTGTACGCGCGACCGTCGGTGAACGACGGAAATGCCAGGTCGATGCGCGCAGCCCGCGCGATGTGTTCGGCGAGCGGCGGCAGTTCCTCGTCGTTGCCGATCGTCAGCGTCGCGTCGTCGTGCCGCGGCGTGTCGCCGGCGTGTTCGGCCGGCGTCAACAGCCGGATACGTGCGGTAGGGTGCGCCTGCTTCATGCGTGCTCCTCCTGATGGCGCGCAGCGTTCGCGGCGGCCTTGAAGGGTTCCGTGCCGATGCGGCGGACGGTGTCGATGAATCGTTCGCTGCGACCGTCGTCGTCGTTTCGCGCGTCGAGATACGCGTTGACGATCGCATCGACGACATCGACGATCTCGTCCGCCGAAAACGACGGGCCGATCACCTTGCCCGGCCGCGCGGGACCGCTCGCGCTCGAGCCGTCCGAGCCGCCGAGCGTGACCTGGTACCACTCGGCGCCGTCCTTGTCGACGCCGAGGATGCCGAGGTGGCCGCTGTGGTGATGGCCGCACGAGTTGATGCAGCCGCTGATGTGCAGGTCGATGTCGCCGACGTCGTGCAGCATGTCGAGATCCTGGAAGCGCTCGGCGATCGCATCGGCGATCGGGATCGAGCGTGCATTCGCGAGCGCGCAGAAGTCACCGCCCGGGCACGCGATCATGTCCGTCAGGAGTCCGACGTTCGCGCTGGCGAGCCCGATCGCGCGCGCGTTTTCCCACAGCAGGAACAGGTCGTCGACATGCACCCACGGCAGCACGACGTTCTGCGTGTGCGTGACGCGAGCCTCGCCGGCCGAGAAACGGTCGGCGAGATCGGCGAGTGCATCGAGCTGGTCCGGCGATGCGTCGCCCGGCGCCTGCAGGCGGCGCTTGAACGACAGCGTGACGATGCGAAGCGCCGGATCGCGGTGGTCGGCCACATTGCGCGTGAGCCAGCGCGCGAAGGCCGGGTGGCGCGCCGCCTGGGCGGACATGCGCAGGTTCGCGTCGCGCAGGCTGACCGTGCGCGGTCTGAGCCGCGGCGGGACGAACGAGGCGGCGACGCGGTCGAACTCGACCTGCGCAATCGTGTGCAGTCCGCCGTCGTGATCGACGATCTGGCGAAACTCCTCCTCGACCTCGTCGATGTAGCGCTGCCCCTCCGTCTTCACGAGGATCTTGATGCGCGCCTTGTACTTGTTGTCGCGCCGTCCATAGCGGTTGTACACGCGGACGATCGCCTCGATGTAGTTCATCACGTGCTGCCACGGCAGGAACGCGCGCAGCAGCGTCGCGATCATCGGCGTGCGGCCCATCCCGCCGCCGACGCTCACACGAAAGCCGAGTTCGCCCGCGTCGTCGCGCACGAGCTTCAGCCCGACATCGTGCCAGTCGGTGGCTGCGCGGTCTTCGGTTGCGCAGGTGATCGCGATCTTGAACTTGCGCGGCAGGAACGCGAACTCGGGGTGCAGCGTCGTCCACTGGCGCATCACCTCGGCGAACGGGCGCGGATCGGCGATCTCGTCCGGTGCGACGCCGGCGCGCTCGTCGCACGAGATATTGCGGATGCAGTTGCCGCTCGTCTGGATGCCGTGCATGTCGACGGTCGCGAGCAGGTCCATCACATCGGCGGCCTTGTCAAGCGGAATCCAGTTGAACTGCACGTTGGTGCGGGTCGTGAAGTGCGCGCTGCGGGTCGGCAGGCGCAGCGTGCCGAGCAAGGCCTGCGCGTCGGATGCGGCGCGGTAAGTGGCGTCGTCCGGCACGTCGTAGTCGCGCGCGATCCGCGCGAGCACGCGCAGCTGCGCGCTCGACAGTTCGCCGTACGGGACGGCCACGCGCAGCATCGGCGCGTGGCGCTGCACGTACCAGCCGTTCTGCAGGCGCAGCGGCCGGAACGCCTCTTCGCTCAGCGTGCCCTGCTGCCAGCGTTCGAGCTGGTCGCGAAACTGGGCGGCGCGGCTGTGCACGAGCGCCCGGTCGAAAACGGTATATCGATACATGACGTGATACGCGAGAGGAGCCGCGACGCGAAGCGCGTGGCTCGGGAGAGAGGTTGCGACGGATGTCGGGCAACCGCAGACAGCGTAGGGAACGCGGCGAGGCGGGACAAGCAGCAGATGGGGACGAAAAGGGCGCAGCAGATGGCCGGCGCGACGCCGGCGCGGGCCGGGCATGCGTGCGTGCCCGTGGCGGGTGTTCAGGCGGCGGCGTCGACGACGAGCGCCGGATCGAGCGCGCGGATGCGCTGGTCGATGAAGTAGCCGCCGCCTTCCTGGTAGCGCAGGAACAGGCGGCCGCACGAGCGGCAGCGGTTGACGGTGCAGCGGTTGTACGGGAAATGGCGCAGTGCGATCGGCGCGTCGTCCGACGCGTAGCGCGTGCCGGCCGGGTGATGTTCGGCGTGGGTCGGCTCCGTCTCGCCCGGCGGCGCGAGCGTGGCGACTTCGGTCAGTTGCGCGTCCTGCAGCGACAGCGGCAGGGTCGTCCATCCGGCGAGCGGCGTTCTCGTGCAGGCGCACGGCCGCGTGACGTGCGCGGCTTCAGCGGCCAGTTTCAACAGCGCGTCGTGATCGAGGTAGGGCAGTTGACTCATGGGCAATCGTGAGGAGCGGCGGGATCGGCACTGTAACCCGCGTGCGGGTCGCGTGCAGCACCGTGACGCAGGCAGGGTGCACCGCGTGAGACTCAAGCGCCCTTGCGGACCGACGGCTGCGCGACGAGCTCGCCGAGCACACGGATCGCGCGCTCGATGTCGCGGCTCCACGGGTGGCCGAAGTTCACGCGAACGCAACGCTCGAAACCGTGTGCGGCCGAAAACAGCGGCCCCGGCGCGAAGCTGATCCCGCGTGCGATCGCCTGGCGATGCAGTTCCATCGCGTCGATCGCGTCGGGAAACGCGAGCCATAGAAAATAGCCGCCTTCGGGCCGCACCCATTCGACGCCGGCCGGCAGCCAGCGCCGCAGCGCGTCGTCCATCCGGTCGAGCTGCGCGTGCAGCGCGCCGCGCAGCTTGCGCAGGTGCCGATCGTAGCCGCCATGCTCGAGATAGTTCGCGATGCCGGCCTGCGCGGGAATGCTGGCCGACAGCGTCGTCATCAGCTTCAGCCGCTGCACCTTCTCCGCGAACCGGCCGGCGGCGGCCCAGCCGATCCGGTAGCCGGGCGCGAGCGTCTTCGAGAACGAACTGCAGTGCATCACGAGGCCGTGTCGATCGAACGCACGCGCGGGCAGCGGATAGTCGGGGCCGAAGTGCAGCTCGCCGTATACGTCGTCCTCGATCAGCGGCACGTCGCGCGCGGCGAGCAACTCGACGAGCGCGCGCTTTTTCTCGGCGGACAGCGTGACGCCGGTCGGATTCTGAAAGTTGGTCATGAACCAGCACGCGCGGATGTCGTGCCGGTCGAGCGCGTTCGCGAGCGCATCGAGATCGAGGCCCGTGTGCGGATCGACGGGAATCTCGACCGCGCGCAGGTCGAGGCGCTCGATTGCCTGCAGCGCCGCATAGAAACCGGGCGCTTCGACGGCCACGACGTCGCCGGGCCGCGTGACGGCCATCAGGCACAGATTTAGCGCTTCGAGCGCACCGTTCGTGACGACGATCTCGTCGATGGGTTGCGAGATGCCTGTCGCGAGATAGCGCCGTGCGATCTGCTGGCGCAGCGCCTCGTTGCCGGGCGGCAGGTCGACGACCGTGCTCCACGGGCTGACGAGCCGCGTGGCCTGCGCGAGCGATTTCGCGAGGCGCGGCAGCGGAAACAGTTGCGGCGACGGGAAGGCGGAGCCGAGCGGCACGATGCCGGGTTGCGTGGCCGCGTCGAGGACGGAGAACACGAGGCTGCTGATGTCGACCTTGCGCGTGGCGCCGGCACGGCTGGCTCGGCGCTTGGCGGCGGGGCTCGCTGCCGGCGTGGCGCCCGGCGCGACGTAGTAGCCCGAGCGTTCGCGTGCGCGGATCAGCCCCCACTGTTCGAGCAGGTAGTACGCGCGAAACACCGTCGACTGGCTCACGCCGTGCTGCGCGATGATCTGCCGCAGCGACGGCAGGCGCGTGCCGACGGCGAGGTTGCCGTTGCGGATATCGTCGGCGATCGTGTGGGCGAGGGTTTCGTAGCGTTTCATCGGCGAGGGCAGAGCGCGCCGTCGCCACGCGCGGGCCGGAGTGGCGCCGCGCCGGCGGGCGCGGCTCATTGTCCGATGCGCGGCCCGAAAAGGAAAGTGCGGGCCCGTCGGCCGCGCTTTCCTGCCGCGTCAGGCCGCGTTCGGCTCGACGTTCTGCGGGTTCGCACCGCCGCGCAGCGGCGGCAACGGCTCGACCTTGCCGACGATGAACAGGTACGACAGCGCGCCGACCACGCACAACGCACCGGCCACCGCGAGTGGCACGACGAACGAGCCCTTCGTGATCGACAGCATCACGCCCGTGAACGTCGTGATGAAGATCCCCGCGAGATTGCCCGCGAAATTCTGGATGCCGCCGAGCGATGCGACATGCGCCGGCGTCGGCGCGACTTCGCCGACGAGCGTCCACACATTGGCGCCGGCGAACGACAGGCTTGCGTACGCGAGGGCGAACAGGCCGAGGCAGGCCCACACGTTCTCGACGAAGGCCGACAATGCGATCGACGAAGACAGCAGCATGCCGAGCACGAGGCAGGTCTTGCGCGCGGCAGTCGCGCTCCAGCCGCGGCGGAACAGGCTGTCCGACACATAGCCGCCGAGCCAGCCGCCCGGAATCGCGAGCAGCGCCGGCAGCATGCCCCAGGTACCGAGCGACGCGAGCGAGAAGCCGCGCGACTGCAGCAGGTAGCTCGGGAACCACGTGATGAAGAAGTAGATCGCGAAGTTCAGGCAGAACAGGCCGATCATCATGCCCCACACGGTGCGGTAGCGGAACAGGTCGAGCCACGATACCTTCGGTCCGTCGGTTGCGGCCGCAACGGTTGGCGCGCCGCGCTGCGCCAGAAGTGCATCGACGGCATCGGGCGCGACCGCGCGATAGCGTTCAGGGTCGCGATAGATGAACCACCACGCCAGTGCCCACACGATGCCGATGCCGCCGGTGATCGCGAACGACCCGCGCCAGCCGACGATCGAGATCAGCCATGCGACGAGCGGCAGCGACAGCGCCGAGCCGACGCGCGAACCGCTGTCGAAAATGCTGCTCGCGAGCCCGCGTTCGCCGCGCGGGAACCAGTTGAACGCAACCTTCGCGAACGACGGGATCGCCGCGGCTTCGCCGACGCCGAGCATCAGCCGCACGCCGACGAGTTGCGCGAGGCCGCGCGCGGCGCCCGTCGCGACAGTGAACACCGACCACCAGCCCACGGCCAGCGCGAGGCTCACGCGCACGCCGACCTTGTCGATGAACCAGCCTGCCGGCAGTTGCAGGAACGCGTAGGTCCAGAAGAACGCGCTCAGCACGAGCCCCATGCCGACCGCGTCGAGGCCGAGGTCGGCGCGGATGCTGGGCGCCGCGATCGCAAGGTTCGCGCGGTCGATGAAGTTGATGACGTTGGCCAGGAAGCACATGAGGATCATGGCCCATCGGATGCGTGGCATGCGGTGTCTCCGCGCGGAATGTCGTGACGGGCCGCCGGCGATCCGCAGCGCCGGCGGCCTCGATGGGCGGGTTATTGCGTGGCTTGCGACGGCGTGCGGTCGAACTTCGCGAGCGCTTCCCACAGGCCGTTCAGGTAGACCGCGCCGAGCGCACGGTCGTAGAGGCCGTAGCCGGGCTTGCCCGTCTCCCCCCAGATCATGCGGCCGTGGTCGGGACGCACGTAGCCGGTGAAGCCGGTGTCGTGGTACGCCTTCACGATCGCGGCGATGTCGAGCGAGCCGCAGCTCGACAGGTGGGCGGTTTCCTCGAAATCGCCGTTCGCGTCGACCTTCACGTTGCGGATGTGCGCGAAGTGAATGCGGCCCATCGCGCCGAATTCGCGCACGAGCGCTTCGACATCGTTCTGCGGGCCCGCGCCGAGCGAGCCCGAGCACAGCGTCAGCCCGTTCGCGGGCGTGTCGACGATGCGCACGATTCGCGCGAGATCGTCGCGGTTCTTCACGATGCGCGGCAGTCCGAAGATCGGGCGCGGCGGATCGTCGGGGTGGATCGCCATCTTCACGCCGGCTTCTTCCGCGACCGGAATGATCGCCTTCAGGAAGTATTCGAGGTTCGCCCACAGCGCGTGCTCGTCGACGTCGCGATACTCGGCGAGCAGGGCCTTCAACTGTTCGGGCTGGTAGCTCGAATCCCAGCCCGGCAGTGCGATGCCGTCATCCGGATCGATCCGGTCGACCGCGTCGGTGCTGAACGCGAGGCAGGTCGAGCCGTCGTCGAGCGTCTTCGACAGCTCGGTGCGCGTCCAGTCGAACACGGGCATGAAGTTGTAGCAGATCACGCGCACGCCGGCCGCGCCGAGATGGCGAATCGTCTGACGGTAGTTGTCGATCAGGCGGTCGCGGCCCGGCTTGCCGAGCTTGATGTCCTCGTGGACGGGCACCGACTCGACGACTTCGAACCGCAGGCCGGCGCGCTCGATCGTCGCCTTCAGCGCGTCGATCTTGTGCGCGGGCCAGACTTCTCCCACCGGTTCGTCGTAGATCGCGGACACGATATGCGTGACGCCCGGGATCTGGCGGATGTATTGCAGCGAGACCGGATCGGACTCGCCGTACCAACGGAAAGACATCTTCACTGGAGCGGCTCCTGGCTGGCGGTTGATGCATCGGGCGGACGGGCGGCAGTGTGCCGGCCCGTCCCCGGTGTGCGGATTATGATTGGTATGCCAGTTATGCGGGATAGTGGTTTACCAGTTGTCGGGGTCCAAACCGGCCGGCATGGCATTTCAGGAAGCACCCAGCACGCCGGCGAAGACGCGGAACCGGGTGCTGCCCGGAATTGGTGTACCATTTTGGCGATCCGGCGCCGCGACGGCGCCGGCCAGCCTGTTGCGAGCCTTTCGATGACCGATCTTTCCAGCCTGCCGGCCAGCCGCGATACCGATGCCGCGGACCGCTCCTATATCGGCCTTGCGCGGCAGATTCACGCGATGGTGGCCGCCGGCGCGTTCGAGGCCGGCGCGCGGTTGCCGTCCGAGCGCAGCCTGGCCGACCAGTTCGGCGTGAGCCGCACGCAGGTGCGCGAGGCGATCATCGCGCTCGAGGTGCAGGGGATCGTCGAAGTGCGGATCGGTTCGGGCATCTACGTATCGGCGGCCGACGCCGCGCGTCCGGTGACGTTCGAGGTGCCGCGCGGCCCGGGGCCGATCGAGACGTTGCGCGCACGCGGGCTGATCGAGGCGGAAGTCGCGGCGCTCGCGGCGACCGAACGCAAGGATGCGGATCTCGACCGGCTGTTCTTCTCGCTGACGACGATGCGCGAGCAGATGAACGACAAGGTCGCGTACGACGCGGCCGATCGCCAGTTCCACCTGCGCATCGCGGAATCGACCGGCAACACGGTGCTGCTGCACATGGTCACAGCGATGTGGGACTGCGCGCGCAGCGATCCGCTGTGGGACAAGATCGAGGAACATTTTCACTCGACCGCGCTGCGCGAGGCGTCGCAGGAAGATCACCAGCGGATCTTCGCGGCGATCATGGCGCGCGACGCAACTGCTGCACGCGACGCGATGCGTGCACACCTGTCGCGTGTGATCGCGGAATTCACGCAGGCGTGGCGCTGACGTTCGTTCCGGCAAGCGGAAACGGGCCGGTGTAACGGCATCCGCACGCGGCGTCGACGATGGGGCACGCGCCGTATACGGCTTCTTCCAATTGCGCGACCGTACGTTTTATGGTCTCGTGGCGGGATATCGCATCGACTCGAAAAAGGACAGTCGAATGCAGCCGTGCGATTCACGCGGAGTCCGATTGATCAGGGGAATCGGCGCACGTACGCGCGCACGTATCGCCGTGCGCAGGCTGCTTATCATTTTGACGGCGAGCTTACTTGCCTCTGCGCTTGCGGCGTTCGCCGCGTCTCCCGAAGCCGTCAACGACAACGTGCTGCGCGTGCTCGCATGGCCCGGCTATGCGGACAGCGACGTCGTCAGCGCGTTCGAAGCGCAATTTCACGTACGTGTCGAAGTGAGTTTCGTCGACTCCGATGAAGCACTATGGACGCGCATGCACAGCGCGGCGCCACCGCCGTATGACGTGCTGGCCGCGAACACGGCCGAGATCCAGCGCTATGCGCACGAACGTTTGCTCGCGCCGATCGACCTGTCGCGCATCCCGAACCGGCGGCGGCAGTTGCCGAACTTCCAGCAACTCGCGACGATCGACGGGCTCGTGGAGGATGGCGCCATCTATGCGATCCCGTTCACGTATTCGTCGATGGGGCTGATCTACGATCGCAAGCAGGTGCCGGTCGCGCCGCGCTCGATGCGGGAGTTGTGGAACCCGCGCTACCGCGGCAAGGTGCTCGACTTCAACAGCGCGCAGCACAATTTTTCGTTTACGGCGCTGGCGCTCGGCTATCCCGATCCGTTTCGCCTGTCGAGCGCGCAGACGCTCGCCGTCGCGCACAAGCTGATCGCCCTGCGCCGCAACCTGCTGACGTACTACACGCTGCCCGAAGAGGCGACCGCGTTGTTCGTCCAGCATCGTGCGGCACTGATGTTCGGCAACTACGGCACGCAACAGGTCGAACTGCTGCGACGTGCCGGCGCCGACGTCGGCTACGTGATCCCGGACGAAGGCGCGCTCGCATGGCTCGACTGCTGGGCCGTCACGCGTGGCGCGCAACATCCGGAGCTCGCGTTCGCATGGATCAATTACATGCTCGAACCGGCGATCGGCGCGCTGCTGACCGAACGCCAGGGCCTCGCGAACACGCTCGCGCCGCCGCCAGGTCTCGATACCGGGCACCAGCATCTCGTCTGGCTCCAGCCTGTCGAGGACATCGCGCGGCGCGAGTCGCTGTGGAGCCGCATCGTGTCGGGCGACCGGCCTGAGCGGTTCGGAAAATGATCCGGCTCGGGCTCACGTCGAAACTGTCGGTGCTGTTCGCGTGCATCGGGGTGATCGCGTCGGGCGCGACCGGCTATTACACGTATCGCGCGAACCGCGCGATGCTCGTGCAGGAAGCACAGCACAGCCTGTTGATGTCGACGCAACTGCTCGGGCAGCGCTTCACCACGGTGCTGTCCGACGTCGCGGACGATGCGCTCGTGCTCGCGCAATTGCCGTCGTGCGCGCTGGTCGCGGACGGCGACAACCGGGATGGCGCGCCACGCGCGCGGCTCGAGCAGGTGTTCTACAGCTTCATGAGAAATCACCCGGAGTACCTGCAGATCCGCCTGATCGCGCGCGGGGATTTCGGGCTCGAACGCATCCGCGTCGATCGCGATGCGCACGGCATCGTCGTATTGCCGGCCAGTGCGCTCCAGGAGAAAGGGCAGTTTTCCTATGTATTCGATACGCTCGCGACGGCGCCCGGTCATATCTACCTGTCGCCGATCGTGATCAACCACGAGACGGGGTCGCACGCAGCCGAAGGGCTGCCTATCCTGCGCGTGGGCACGCCGGTCGTCGACACGTCGGGCCAGGCGGTTGGCGCGCTCGTCGTCGATGTCGAGCTGTCGCGCGTGTTCGAGCGGCTCGAACGCGATCTGCCGGAAGACTATGAGGTGTATCTCGCGAACGAGTGGGGCGATTTTCTCGTGCACCCCGATCCGGCGCAGACGTTCGGCTTCGATCGCGGCAGGCGCGTGCTGATGCAGGACCGCTTCGCCGTCACGCGCGCGCTGTTCGACGACGCGCGCACAAACGTTACCGTCAATGGCTTGACCAATCCTGCCGCGGCGCCGGGGCAGATGTTCGCGTTCGTGCGCACGCCGTTCGGACACGACGAGGGCAATCGCTTCGTCGTGCTCGGGATGGGGCGCCCGCTGACGGATGTGCTGGCGCCGGCCGGCATGCTCGGCGAACGGATCGTCCGGATGGTGCTCGAGTCGAGCCTGATGGCGGTGATCCTCGCGATCCTGTTCGCGCGTGCGATCACGCGGCCGCTGCAGACGCTCGCGCGCGCCGCGACCCACGTGTTCGACGATCCGGCCGCCGAGCAGCTGCCGGTCGGGCGTGCCGACGAGATCGGCGTGCTCGCGCGCTGTTTCGAGAGCATGCGCGTCGAGATTCGCACGCAGGTCGCGATGCTGCGTGCGAAGCAGCTGGAGCTCACGCACCTCGCCGGGCACGATGCGCTGACCGAGTTGCCGAATCGCCTGCTGTTCATGGAGCGTCTCGATGCCGCGATCCGGCGTGCGGCCGCGATGCACGAAGGGCTGGCCGTGATGTTCGTCGACCTCGATCGCTTCAAGCAGATCAACGACCAGCACGGGCACTCGGCCGGCGACCGCACGCTCGTCGCGGTCGCCCAGCGGCTGAGCCTCGTGCTGCGCAGCGGCGACATGGTCGCGCGGCTCGGCGGCGACGAATTCATCGTGCTGATTGCGGACGTGCGCTCACCGGCGGTGATCGGCGACGTCGCGTCGCGCATCCAGCTCGTGATGGCCGAGGAACTGGAGTTTGGCGACCGGCGCGTGGCGGTCGGCGCGAGCATCGGCGTCAGCGAGTTTCCGGCTGACGGTGCGTCGGCCGAGGAACTGCTCGTCAAGGCCGACGCGGCGATGTACGCGGCGAAGGCGTCCGCGCAGCGCGCGTTCGTGCGCTACCAGGATCTGGTCGGCAACGGCAGCGGCGCCGGCTGCGGGACGGACGAAGCGGCCGGCCGGGCCGCGTCGGGCGGCGGCCGGTGAAGCGTGCGATGCAAACGCCACGAGCCCGTCGCAAGACGGGCTCGTGGCCGCGCGGACTGCGCGCGAAGGCTTAGTGGCCGAAGTAGACCGAGTCGCGCGGGTTTTGCACCTTGACGGCCGGCGCGCCACCCTGGACGGTCGCGGCCGGTTGCGCACCGTAGCCGCTGTTGTCGGCGGCGTGCACGCGGGCTTGCGCGGCCTGGATGTCGGCCGGGTAGTACGGGCTCGACTGGCTCGGCTTGTAGCCGGCGCTTTCGAGCTGGACCAGTTCATTGCGCACTTGAGCGCGCGTCACGGTGCTTTGCGCGAATGCGCCGAACGAGGCGGACAGGGCGACAGCGGCAACGACTGCGGAAACGAGCGATTTCATGATGACCTCCGATGTTTTTGGCTTTCCGCGTTCGACACCATGTCGTAAGCGGTTGATTACATCGTAGGCGCCGGTCGACCTAGGGTAAACGTTGGTTTCGGCGAAAGATCGTTGCAGCCTGGATAATAATTTCGAGACAAACGCCTTCTGTCCCTAATCCAGGTTGCCGGATTTGCAATGGAGCGGGGCGGACGCGTGCGGCAGGGGCGGGCGCACGGCGGCGAAGGCGCGGGCGGAGCGAGGGGATGCGGGCGGGCTGCGACGCTGCCGGATCAGACGTCGTCGTCGATTTCCTTGCGTTCCCGGCGTTCCTCGTTGCCGCGCCGCGCGCGCAGGCGCTGGCGCGACAGCACGGCGATGACCTGCTGGGTCGGCGCGCCGGACGGCAGTTCGTTGCGGATGCGATCGGGCACCATGGGCAGGCCCGCGCGCTGCCGGCGCAGCGCCTTGGCGATTGCCCGGCGGCATTCGTCACCGTGGCAATCCCATTCATCGCGGATTCTCTGGCAATAACGGCATTGTTCCATCGAGACAGTCTAACGCGTCTTCGGGAACGAGGCCGGGCACCGGCCCCGACGCGTCACGCATTCGCTGCGGCACCGGCGAGCGCTTTCGCATGAGACTGGAACCGGGCATGTTCTTCCGGCGGCACGAGCGAGCCGCCCGTCGCCCAGATGACGTGGGTCGACCGGCGCAGGTCGATCGCGTGGCGCTGCACGTAGTCGCGGCCGGCCGGGGACTGCGACAGCCAGCCGGGGCCGCCGACGGCAGCGGCGGCCGACGGCTCGAGCTCCACGCCCGTCGTACGGTGGACCGCGAGCAACTGGGTGTAGAGCTGCGCGTCGCTGACGGTGAACACGCCCGACAGCAGCGACGCCATCAGCGGACTGACGAGGTGCGAGGCCTGCGCGACGGCCAGGCCATCGGCCTCGGTCCGGTTGTCGAGCCCCGCGTCGTAGACGGACACGGGCTTCCCGGGGCCGGCGGCCAGCTGGACCAGCATGCACGGCGACGCGACGGGTTCGGCGAAAAAGCAATGCACGTGCGCGCCGAACAGCGCCTTGAGGCCATACGCGATGCCGCCCGGCGCGCCGCCGACGCCGCACGGAATATGGACGAAGAGCGGATGCGCCGCGTCCACGCGGCGGCCCGCTTCGGCGAGCTGCGCGGCGAGATGCCGGGCGCCGGCCGCGTAGCCCAGGAACAGCATCAGCGAGCCTTCGTCGTCGACGAAGTGGCTGCGCGGCTGATTGCGTGCCTGCGCGCGTCCGGCCGCGACGGCCTGCGCATAGTCGCCGTCATGTTCGACGACGCGAACGCCGCGTTGCCTCAGGCGCGCTTTCTTCCACGGCTTCGCGTCGGTCGACATGTGAACGACCGACTCGAACCCCAGCGCGGCGGCCATCACGCCGATGCTCAGGCCGAGATTGCCGGTGCTGCCCACGATGACGGTGTTTGCGGCAAACAGTTCGCGTGCGGCGGCCGATGCGAGGATCCGCCGGTCGCCCGCGGGGTCGAGCAGCCCGTGTTCGATCGCGATCGACTCCGCGAGCGCGAGCACTTCATTAAAGCCGCCGCGCGCCTTGATCGAACCGGCGACCGGCAACGCGTCGTCGCGCTTGATGAACCACGAGCCGTGTGTGTCCGCCGGGAGCGACAGCGTGCGCTGCAGGCGGTCGGCCGGCATCAGCGGCGATTCGATTTTTCCGGCGCTTGCCGCGAGTTCGGGAAACAGCTCGGCCATCAGCGGCTCGCAGCGCGCCAGCCGCGCTTCGGCCATCGCAATGGCCCCGGGCGACGGTGCGTCGTGCGGCAGCGGGCCGCCGGCATGGGGATTCAGCCACAGCAGCGGGCGGCGTGATTGCAGTTTGGCTAATAGATCGGCGGGCTGGAGTGTAATGGTCATGGATCGGCCTTGCATCGGATAAATGGAACATCTGGCCGGAATGCTACGATTCGGTTCGGCTGCGCAAAAGCGCCGATTTCTAATGAATGTATTAGCCTGACTGATATCTATGCGACTCGACGGTTCGATCCTGGGTGCGTTGCTCTGTTTTGAAACGGCCGGCCGGCTGCTGAGCTTCACGAAGACGGCACAGGCGTTCAACCTGACGCAAAGCGCCGTGAGCCAGCAGATCAGGAACCTGGAGGACCGGCTCGGTTATCCGCTGTTCGTGCGCCAGGCGCGCGGACTGAAGCTGACCGAGAAGGGCGGGATCCTGCTCGGGACGGTGTCTGGCGCATTCGTCGACATCAATCGCACGCTTCAGGCGCTTGGCATGTCGGATGCCCCGCTGCAGGTCAGTTGCCTGCCGTCGCTCGCGCTGCAGTGGCTGATGCCGCGCCTGTCCGAATTTCACCGGCAACAGCCGAACGTGCCGGTTCGCGTGAAGGCCGAGTTTCAGGTGCTGGATCGTCAGGCCATGGACGCCGACGACATCGATGTGGCGGTGCGTTACGACCCGGTGCAATACGATCGGTTGCATGCCGAGGCCGTGCTCGACGAAATCCTGTTTCCGGTCGCCACGCCGGCGTATCTGGCGCAGCATCCGGCCTTTGCCGGCGGGGCATCGCTGGATGGCGTCGTCCTGCTGCACGACGCGGCTCCGTGGGGCGGTGCACCCGAATTCGTCGAGTGGCGCACTTGGCTGGAGGCGGTCCGTCCGGCGTGGACGGCCCATCTTGACGGCCCGCAGTTCAATTTTTCCAGCCTGGCAATCGCGGCCGCGCTGAACCATCAGGGCGTCGCGATGGGGCGCGCCGCGCTGGTGCACGGCGAGATCGCGAGTGGACGGCTCGTGGATGTTTTCGGCAGGCACGTGCGAGCGCCGGCGCGCTACATGCTGTTGTCACGCAATCCCGACGATCCGCGCACCGTGGTGTTTTCGGACTGGCTCAAGGCCGAGTGCACGCGTTTCGATGCAGCGCGATCGCGTTTGCTTTCGAACGGAAGCAGGCGCGGGTAGCCGATGCTGTCGGATCGCTGAATCGGAGTGCGAAACAGAGGGAGAGGGGTGACGAATGCGGATGCAACTACAATTTCCCGTCCGTCACCATACGGATTGCTTGCGCGTGGATCGGGCGGGCAAGCGTTACTTGAGTTGCCAGATGCCCCAGATGGCGATCAGCAGGCCAAGGCCGAATCCGCAGCCGAGCAACACGTAGGTTTCCATTTCATGTCTCTGAAAGCATGGCTGCGCCGATGCGGGCATCAGCGAGCGAGCAGCAAGGTCGGTGACGCATCGTCCGCACCGTCGGGCGGGGCGATACGCCGGGCCCGCGAATACTACGCCTGGCAGCTTTCAGAACGCATGCGTCATCGATGGCGGTGCGCCGGCTGCTAATTCTTGGTTGCGTGCGCGTTGTCCATCCGGGTCACGTGCGATCCGCCGTGCCGGAACACGCCCGATTTCCAGATCATCTGCGACGCCGCGACGAGCACGAACAGCAGCACGACCATCCTGAAGAGGCGAGGCGACATCTTGTCCCGCAGCGGGCGAACGAGCCACATGCCGGCAATGGCCGGGAGGCTGGCCGCTGCCGAGATCGCGAGGTCGGCGCCGCTCGCGTGTGCGGCGCCGCTGAACGTCGTGACCAGCGTGACGATGGACACCACGAGGATGATCGCGATCTGCTTCGTGAAGACGCGCCCGGTTGCGCCGGACGAAATCAGGTAGGTGGCGAGCAGCGGGCCGGGCACCGACGCGATGCTCTCCATCAGCGCTGCGCCGAAACCGAGCGCGAAGCCGACAGGCTTTTGCCACGCGTCCGGCAGGTTGAGTTTCGGCGCGGCGAGCATCAGCGCCGCGGCTACGATCAGCAACGCGCCGGACGCCGCCTGCGCATGACCCGGATTGAGCGACAGCAGGATCGCCACGCCGACGATATTGCCGATCACGGTGCCCGCGATCGGCGCGGCGATCTTGCGTGCCGTCGCCAGCAACTGGCCGCCTTCCAGCGCCTGCGGAATGTTGCCGAGGATGATCGGCATCGACAGCAGCAGCACCGCATGCCGGATCGGCAGGAACTGGCTGAGTATCGGCATCGCGATCAGCGGCACGCCGATGCCCGTGATCCCCTTGACCATGCCGCCCAGCAGCAGCGCAACGGCGATACCGGCCAGATCGAACGCGCTGAGCCCCTGCAGGCTGGAGACCAGCACACCTTCAGTCAGATTGAAATGCATCATGGAATGGCATGTCGCGGCATGTCCGGCAGCGAGCGCTGTCGACGGAGCCCGTTGCGGTCGCGTGCGTGTTGCACGCACTTGTTCTGGATCGGCTAGAACCGGAAGTCGATTGCAGGACGTCGCGCCGTTGTGTGGGCGGGGCTGCAGGCAACCGATATGCGGTTCGAGGATGCATCTTACCCGAGCGTTGTGAAGGACATTCGGCATCGGCCGCGGTGCGCCACGGGTAGCGTCGGCGTGATCGTTTCCTCGGTTCAATATAATTCATGACGATTACCCATCTCATGCACGATATACATATCTTTGAACAAGGAGGCGTCGATGACGCTTGCCCAGTTGCAGGCCCTGGCGGCCGTGGTCGAACTCGGCTCGCTCACGGCCGCGGCCGACCGGTTGAGCCGCAGTCAGTCTGCGATCAGTCATGCATTGACCGAGCTGGAGGACATCACGGAGGTCAAGCTGCTCTGGCGCGACCGGCAGCCGGTCGTCCTGACGGCGGCGGGCGAACGCCTGTGGCCGTACGTCCAGAACGTGGTGCGGGAAGCGCAGCTGTTGCGCCAGCAGTTCAGCCTGTCGCGCGGCAAGCTCGAAGGGAAGCTGGTGGTCGCGTCGCTGCCGAGCGTGTCGCTGGCGTTCGTCGTACCGGCGCTCGAGGCGTTGAAGGAAAGGCACCAGGGCGTGTCGGCGGTGCTGCTCGAAGGCACCGACAGCGAAGTCGAAGGGTGGATCGACGACGGAACGGCCGATGTCGGCGTGGTGGCCGGCACGAAGACGTTCGCGCACAATCTGCCGCTGCTCGACGAGGATTTTGTCGCAGTGGCGGCGGACGGCATGTTCGCCGGCCGCAAGAGCGTATCGGCGAAGCAGTTGTCGTCGGCGCCGTTCATTTTCTCGAAGGCCGGCTGCGGGCCGGTGATCGCGGATTACTTCGCGCGCGGCGGGGCGCCGCTGCGGGCCGCGTTCAACGTGGTCGAGATGCGGACCATTCTGTCGATGGCGGAAGCCGGCATGGGCGTGTCGATCGTGCCGCGCATCACGCTCACGTACACGCCGTTCGGTGGCCGCGTGCTGGAACTGTCGCCCAGGCTGCATCGCTCGGTGCGGTTGTCGTGGAATACGGCCGGCAACGCGGTCGCGGATGAGTTCGTGCGGCTCGTCGACGCGCAATGCACGAAGGCGGCGAAGGTGATCCGCACGCGCGCGAGAAAGAGCCGGTAACGAACGGCCGGTGCGATGAACAGCGCTCATGGGCGGCTTGAAGTTTATTCATGCAGTTGGCGGTCGAGATGCAATACATTGTTCGAACTCGCCCCTGACCGCTTCGCCCCGAAGGAGATTTCCGTGCCGGCCGCCTCTACCTTGCTTGCTTTCGGACTCGTGTCGCTCGGCATGGTGCTGACGCCCGGGCCGAACATGATCTACCTGGTGTCGCGCTCGATCTGCCAGGGCCGCCGTGCGGGGCTGGTGTCGCTCGGCGGCGTCGCGCTGGGGTTCGTTTTCTACATGGTGTGCGCGGCGCTGGGTATCACCGCGCTGGTGATGGCCGTGCCGTATGCGTACGACGCGTTGCGTTTCGCCGGTGCGCTTTATCTGGCGTACCTGGCGTGGCAGGCGCTGAAGCCGGGCGGTCGCTCGGCATTCCAGGTCAGGCAGTTGCCGCACGACAGCCGGGCCAGGCTGTTCGCGATGGGCTTCGTCACGAACCTCTCGAATCCGAAGATCGCGGTGATGTACCTGTCGCTTCTGCCGCAGTTCATTTCGCCGGGGCACGGCAGCGTGCTCGCGCAATCGCTGGCGCTCGGCTGCGTGCAGATTGCGGTGAGTGTCAGCGTGAATGGGCTGATTGCCTGCATGGCAGGCGGCATCGCGGGTTTCTTGGCCGGGCGGCCGGTCTGGGCGTCGGCGCAGCGCTGGCTGATGGGCACGGTGCTGGCCGGGCTCGCCGTGCGTATCGCACTGGCGTCGCGCAGCTAGCGTGAGTGCCCGATGGTCTGCAGGATCACCGCGTGCTGTCGAGCGGCATCGCAACGCAAGCGCCCGGTATCGTCAGCCCTGGCAGTTGCCCTGGGCTTCGTTGCGGCTCCGAACGGGCGCGGCCTTTGCACTGCGCCGGCCGCGCGTCGCGAGCCAGCACAGGATCGACCCGCCGCAGACCATCGATGCGCCTTGCCAGAACTCGATCGACAGCGGCGCATGCAGCAGCGTCGCGGCGAGCATGGCGGCGAGCACCGGGGTGAAGTACGACGCGCCGACGATGATCGTCACGTTGCCGTGCATGATGCCGGTGTTCCAGGCCGCGTAGCCGAACCCCAGCGCCGATGCCGCCAGCACGATGTAGAGGACCGCATGCAGGCTGAACGTCATGCCGCCGCCGCCTTCGATCGCGAACTTGATCCAGAGCGCCAGCGCGACCAGCATGAAGAACGGCGTGACGCCGTTCTTGCCGTCGGCTAGGCGCGCCGTCACCGTGCAGTAGCCGGCCCAGATCAGCGCGCCGAAGAACGCGAGCCCGTAGCTCAGCGGATTGTTCGCGACGTTGTGCAGCATGCCGGCCGGGTCGAGGCCCTGGTCGCCGCCGAGCACCCGGCAGATTCCGAGCATCGACAGCAGGACGCCGGGCACGACCAGCAGGTTGGCGCGCTGCTTGTTGAACACGATCGCGGCGACCAGCGTGAAGCTCGGCCACAGATAGTTGACCATCGCGACTTCGATTGCCTGCTGGCCGTTGCTTGCATAGCCGATCGACAGCGACAGGCACAGCTCGTACGCGACGAACAGCAGCCCGCCCCAGAGCAGATAGCTTTTCGGGAATTTGCTCAGATCGGGGAAGCCGATCGTCAACAGCAGAAGCACGGATGCCACCGTATAGATCATCGCGGCGCCGCCGGTCGCGCCGAGGCTTTCGCTCACGCCACGAACGAGGGCGACCACGGAGGCCCACAACAACACCGCGCCGAGCCCGGTGAGCGTTGCCTTATTCTTGCGCTTCATGCGTCCTGCCTGTTTCAACATTCAAATTCGATTTCGGATGATTCGGATCCGCCGGCATGAGCAGGCATGCTTTCGGCATGCGGGACGGCGATTGCCGACGGAAACGCGTAGTTTAACGAGGTGAGGGAGATCGAGCAGCGGCGTGGGCGGCGATCGGCTCGGCGCTTGCGGCCGATCCGGCAACACGGGCGCCACGCGGCAACCGGTTACGCGTCGTCGATGCGCCATGCCGCACCGATTGCCGACAACGCGTCGCCGATCGAGTCGAGCATCGCGTTCCGCGTCGGTCCGAGTGTCGTGACAACGAAGCAACCGTCTTCGTCCGTCGACAGGGCGATCAGCGGCCATCCGCCGGCGTCGCCACGGATTTCAGGCTGTCGCCGGAAGGGATCGAGGTCGATGTCGTCATGCGCTTGCCGCAACGCATTCGGGATTGCATCGAATGCGTCGGCCGACGGCGTCGTGTGGATGCGGTATTCGAAACTCATCTTCATGGACCGGTGTGCGAGGCGGGCAGTCTAGCGCGTGTCATGGCGCAGCGTCCCGCTATCGGCGTGCAAGAGGTGCCTGCGCGCCGTCGCGGTATAGTCACGCAGCCGTCTTCGCATGCATCGAATCGCATAAGACCAACCAGAGGATCCATGTTGAATTGGGCAAGGCCCGTCATTTCAGCCACAGCCTTTGCCGCGTTTTCCGGCGTCGTGCATGCTGAAGCGCCTGCGTCCAAGGAAGCATGAAGATCACGTTCTCGCAGACGTAGACAGAGCTACCTGCATCGCGCCTTCAGAGAGGGAAGCCATGAAAGAAGTGCCGTATTTCTCGCAATGGGAATCGAAGCACCTGGTGTCGCAGTTCGTGTCCCGCGAGCTGCGCTCGGAGGACGACCCGTTGTGGCATCGCTCCGGCGCGAGCACTCCGGAGGAGTATGCGCAGTGGAGCCCGAACATCTGCGGCATCGCGTGCCTGAAGATGCTGCTCGCGTACCGCTCGAACACGATCGTGCCGTTGCTCGAACTCGTACGCGAAGCCGTCGGGTTCGGCGTCTATCGGCCGGAACTCGGCGATACCGGCAAGCGCCTGCATTACCGGCCCTTCGTGCACTGGGTGCGCGAGCGGTACGGGATCGATGGGGATGTCGTGGAAGGGATCGATTCGGCCGCGCTCGAACCGAGGCTGCATGATGGCCACATGTTGATGGCGTCGGTTCATCCCGGCATCCGGCACGACGGGTTCGAGCCGCCGTCTCGCGGCGGGCATCTGGTGCTCGTGTTCGGCGCGAACCGGGATACCGGCGACTGGCTGTTCCACAATCCGTCCGGGTTCGACGTGCGCACGCAGCAGAGCGTGGCGATGCCGCGCGCGACCTTCGACCGCTATTTCGCGAACCGCGGCATCCTGATCGCCCCATAACGTTGCGTACGCAACGAACCGGACAAGCGAAGCATCGGGCGCCCGTCGCAACGGGCGCCCGCCCGGTCAGCGCTCGTTGCGCTTCTTGCTCAGCTCGATCGTCTCGAACAGCTCGTAGTCGGCGGTCGGGTGCTGGTCGGCGCCCGGCGCGTGGTAGTAGCGCATCGTGATCGTCGTGTGACCGCCCGGCTTGCCCGGGTCGTGATCGAACACGGCGATCCCGTAGCCGGTGCCCGTATCGCGGCGCGCGGACCAGATCGCGTCCTCGAGCGCATCGGCCGGCTCGCGCACGAACGTGTTCGGCGCCGTGCCCGGCACCGGCCGGTTCGGCTTCGTGAACACCTTCGCCCGCGCAAAGCCGGTCGCCGGGTTCTCGCCATACACGTCGAGCGGCGCGCTGGTGCCGCCGCCGCCGAGGATCAGGTGGATCGTGCCGTGGCTCGTGTCGAACTTTGTGCGGTCCGGGTCGTTCGAGCCGACCGGACGCGGCTGCAGCGTCTCGACGACTTCGCCGGTCGTCGCATCGACGCCTGCGCGGTGATTGCAGCCGCGCACCGGGTAGCTGCGCTCGTAGTCGTGATCGTGGCCGCACAGCACGAGGTCGACGCCGTAACGGTCGAACAGCGGCAGCCAGGCTTCGCGAATGCCCTTGTCGGAACCGTTGCCCGTCTTCGACGAACTGAGCGCGTCCTGGTGCATCTGCACGACGATCCAGTCGATATCGTCGTCATGCGCGGCATGACGCAGCGTGTGTTCGAGCCAGCGCGTCTGCTCGCCGTTGCTGTAGCCACGCACGTAGAACGACGTGCCGGGCTCGATCGGCGGGCGGCCCGTGCTCGCGGCCGGCACGAGCGGCGCGGGGCCGCCGACGAACGCGGCGGCATCCTGGTACACGACGTCGTCCGCATCGAGCGATACGAACAGCACCGAGCTCACGCGGAAGCTGTACCAGCGGCCCTGGAAGCGCGTGCCGTTCTCCGGCAGCGTATAGCGCGCGAGATACGAGTCGAGCCCCTGCGGGCCGTTGTTGAACTCGATCTCGTGATTGCCGGGGCACGGCATCCACGGACGATTCGCGGCCGACGTCTGGTTGTTGTTGCCGAAATCGCGCCACACCTCGGGCTGGTGCGCGGGGTTCAGGTTCGCGTAGCAGAGGTCGCCGTTCAGCAGGTGGAACAGCGGCTGGAACTGCTCGACGGCCTGCACCGCGAAGCGGCTCTGCGGCGACGACAGCACCCACGCGCCGTTCGGCGTCGCGAGATCGCCGTAGCTCGTGAAGCGGAACGGCGCGCGGCCGCGCGGCGCCGTCGAGAAAGTCGCGGAGAACGGCTGCGCAGCGTTGCTGTCGTTGTCGGCCGTGATCTCGTAGCGGTAGCGCGTATTCGGCTTCAGCCCGTGCACGCGTGCGTGGTACGTGAATACCGTCTCGCCGTTCAGGCCGTCGGTGTACAGGCGCTGGACGCCGTGCACGGTGCGCGCGGGCTCGCCGTCGGCGACGATGCGCGCGCGCGGATTGACGGCCGACGCGAGCGATGCCCACGAGATCACGACTTCCGACGTCGGGTCGTTGCCCCACGTGAGGTGAACCTGTTCGGGCGTGCCGTCCGGGTTCGACGCGGCGGCCCTGGCTGCCGCGAGGCCGCCGGCGGCGGTGGCGAGGCCGGATACGCCGGCGAGTTTCAGGAAGCCGCGACGCGACACGGACGCGGCCGGCTCGTTCGGCTGGATCGGGGAGTTGTCCTGGTTCGACATGGTCGGTGTTTTCGTTGGTGGAGACGCGAGATGTGGAACCGCCTGGCCGTGTGCGAGCGCGGCCAATGCGTGAGCCGGAAACGAGCGGGATTCCGGTGCGAGACATTGTCGGAGGGCAGTTTTGCCGAGTTGTGACAGCAGGGCAACCCCGCGCAAGGTTGGCTCATGCGCGGGCGTGCGGATCGCGGCATCGGGCCTGCGCCGACGTGCATCCGGCCCGGCCGAAATTTATTTGCCGCCACCGCGACGGATTCTGTTCGCCCGCGCCGTTTAACGCATGAACGGCCGCTACCGGTCGATACTCGCTACCTCGGAGACTTTCATGAAGCTTTCCACGTCATTGCGGTTTGCCACGGCATGCGTGGCCGCGCTGGCCGCGTCGGCGGCCTTCGCGCAGGCCGTCATCGTCGCGCCTTACGCACCGCCGCCGCCTCGCGTCGAAGTGATGCCCGCGCCGCGCGCGGGCTACGTGTGGGACCAAGGCCACTGGCACTGGCGGCAGGGCCGCTACGTGTGGATTCCGGGCCACTGGCAAGTGGTTCGCGTCGGTCATCACTGGGTGCCGGGCCACTGGGTCGCGCGCGGCCCGGCATGGCGCTGGGTTCCGGGCCACTGGGCCTGATGCGCATGCCGCCGCACGGCACGCGGTGCCGGCGCGGCGGCTGTTTCCCGCAACGTCATGAGGCGCAGCCATGCCTTTTCGAACCGTGGTGATACTGGCGGCCGCCGCCATCGTGCTGGCCGGCTGTGTCGTGGTGCCCGCGCGCCCGGCCTATTACCGGCCCGCGCCGGTCGTCGTATATTGAGCACGCCGGCCGCCGCTCGCGCGACCGGGCGGCCGGCACCCGATCGACCCGATCGCCATGCAGCCTGAAACGGATGCCGATGAAACGGACCTTGCCGAGGCCGTGCGCGATGCGCGCGGCGAGCCCGAACCGCCAGTATGGCGGGGCCGGGTAATGGCGCGGCGCATGCAAGGAGAGCACGACGATGAGCTTCAGTCTGCCGGCGGACGCATCGACGATCGCGCCGCGGCACAGACGCGCGATGCGCTGGAGCGCCCCGCGTTGAGCGACGGTGATCCGGACGCGGCCCTGGTCGCACGGGTCGGCGCGCGCGACGCGTCGGCCGTGCGCATGCTCGTCGCGCGCAAGCTGCCGCGGCTGCTCGCACTCGCGACGCGCATGCTCGGCGACCGCACGGAAGCCGAGGACGTCGCACAGGAGACGTTCTTGCGGATCTGGAAACAGGCACCGGGCTGGCGCGAAGGCGAGGCACGGTTCGACACGTGGCTGCATCGCGTCGTGCTGAATCTGTGCTACGACCGGTTGCGCGGCCGCCGTGAGGAGCCGGTCGACGTGTTGCCCGACGTGCCCGATCCGCAACCGGAGCCGGCCATGCGGGCGGAGATCCGCTCGCGCGACGCGCGCGTGCGGCAGGCGCTCGCGGCGTTGCCGGCGAGGCAGCGCGAAGCGCTCGTGCTCCAGTACTATCAGGAAATGTCGAACGTGGAGGCGGCCAACCTGATGGGCATTACCGTTGACGCGCTGGAAAGCCTGCTCGCGCGTGCGCGGCGAAACTTGCGCGCGCAACTGGCGGGCGATTCACCTAGCGAGGACATCCGATGACACCCGAACGATTTCGCACCATCGTCGCCGCGTACGGCTCGGATGCGCGGCGCTGGCCGGACGGCGAACGCGCGGCCGCCGAGGCATGGGCGCGCGCGCATCCGGGCGACGCATTGGCGGCGCTGGACGATGCGGCCGAACTCGATGCGTGGCTCGCCAACGATACGGTCGCACCGCCCGCGCCGGCGCTCGTCGAGCGCATCGTCGCGACGGCGCCCGCACCGCAGCGCGCGCGGCGGCGCGGCGCCGTGTGGTGGTCGGGCGCGGCATTCGCGGGCGTGGGCCTGGCCGGCGCGCTCGCGGGTGCGGTGGCCGTGTCGATGCTGATGTTGGGCAGCGTGCCGCCTTCGCATGAGCCGGGCTATCTGACAACGACGTTCGGTGGACCGAGCGTGGACTGGAGTGATGAATGAGTGAGCGTGGCTGGAAATTCGTCCTCGTCGGTTCGGTCGTGCTGAACGTATTCATGCTCGGCGCGATCGGCGGCGGTGCGTATCAGTGGTTTTCGACGCATCGCGACCTGCGGGCCGCGGGCGCGCCTGCGTCGCGCACCGCATTGCGTTTCGCCGCGGACGAATTGCCTGACGCGCGCCAGCAGGCGTTCGTTGCGGCGCTGAAGGCGGCGCGCAAGGACGGCCGCGATTTCGCGCGGGAAGGGCGCGACGACCGGATCACCGTGCTGGATCTGCTCGCCGCGCCGCAACTCGATCGTCCGGCGATCGACGCCGCGCTCGAACGTACGCGTGCGGCCGATACCGCGCTGCGTGCGCAGGTCGAGCGCAGCGTCGTCGATTTCGCGGCGACGCTGACGCCGGACGAGCGTGCGAAGTTCGTCGACGGGTTGCGGCGTAGCGGTAACTGGCGGCTGCCGCCGAAGTGGCAGAAGAAGCAGGACGACGCGGCGAGTCGGTAAGTCGGTCAGCAAACGCCGCGCGGGCGACGTGCGGCGGCGTGCCTTTTCAGTAATGCGCAACGCGTACGCGGCGCGTTGATCGACAACGCTTGCAGGCACGCTTCAGCGAAGCGTCGCGAGGCATCTGCGACAGCGCGACGCTGCGCGCACGTTCAACGTGCAAGCATCCCCGCGGAGATCGCGTCGACCATGCCGCTCTCTACGGCCTCCGGCAACGCACGGAACGGCGATGCAGCGATACGGCAATGCGGCGGCCGAGCGCCCCGATTCGCTGCAACCGCCAGTCGAATCCGAGATGGAAAATCGAGCGGCAACACGCACGCATTCAAAGCCGCGAGACAAACCCGAAATATTTGCCTTCCGCGCGACGGATTTCCCGCCGACCGACGTTAAACACGGGTACGCATCGCGAGAGCCCTTCCATGGACCACCCGAACGACATCACACCGGCCGCCATCGCGCTGAACCGCTTCGGTCTCGGCGCGCGCGCCGACGAAGCGCCGCCAGCCGACCCGAAGGCGGCGCTCGTCGCGCAGTTCGACCGTTACGACGCGCGGCCGGCCGCGTGGGCCGGCGAGCCGGACGCGGTGGCGCTCGCGACGCGCTTCGCGAACGCGCGCAATGCGATGACCGGCAACGATCCGGCGACGAAGCGCGCGACTGAGCAGTCGATCCGGCGCGACGGTCGCGACACGTATCGCAGCGCCGTCGCCGCGCGGATGAACAGTGCGCTCAATACGCCCGCGCCGTTCGTCGAGCGTCTCGTGCATTTCTGGGCGAACCATTTCGCGGTGTCGGTCGACAAGGGGCCGGTGGCGGCCTACGCGGGCGCGTTCGAACGCGACGCGATCCGCCCGCACGTGCTCGGCCGTTTCGAGGACATGCTGGTCGCCGTCGAACAGCATCCCGCGATGCAGCTTTTCCTCGACCAGGCACGCTCGGTCGGCCCCGACAGCCCGGCCGCGCTGCGTGCCGAAGCACGCAATCCGTCGGCCAAACGCGGGCTCAACGAGAATCTCGCGCGCGAAATCATGGAACTGCATACGCTCGGCGTACGCACGGGTTACACGCAAGCCGACGTGACGGAATTCGCACGTGCGCTGACCGGCTGGAGCATCGCCGGCGGGCGTGGCCCGCAGCCCGGCGATGCGGCGCCCGGCGCGTTCGTGTTTCGCCCGAAACTGCACGAGCCCGGCGTGCGTAGCGTGATGGGGCGCAGCTACGACCAGCCCGGCGAAGCGCAGGCGCGCGCGATCCTGCACGACCTCGCGCATTCGGAGGCGACTGGCCGGCATATCGCGTTCCAGCTTGCCCGTCATTTCGTCGCCGACAATCCGCCGCCCGCGCTGACCGATCGGCTCGCCCGCGCGTTCGATGCGAGCGGCGGCGATCTGCCGACCGTCTATCGCGCGCTCGTCGATGCGCCCGATGCGTGGGCGCCGGTCAACCGCAAGTTCAAGACGCCGTGGGAGTGGGCCGTGTCGTCGCTGCGCGGGCTCGGCTGGCGCGACACGGGCGACCTGAAGGCCGCGCCGCTGCTCACGCAGCTAGGCCAGCCGGTGTGGCGGCCCGGCTCGCCGGCCGGTTACGACGATGTTGCCGCGAGCTGGGCCGCGCCCGACGCGCTCGTGCGCCGTGTCGAGCTCGCGCAGCGGCTGGCCGCGCGCACGGGCGACCGGCTCGACCCGCGCACGCTCGGCAACACGCTGCTCGCCGGGTCGTTGAGCGAGCCGACGGCGACCGCGCTGTCGCGCGCCGAAAGCGCGACCACGTCGCTCGCACTGCTGCTCGTATCGCCCGATTTCCAACGGAGATGACCATGGCACTGTCCCGCCGACAATTCCTGAGCGTGGCCGCCGCCGGCGCAGGCGCGATCCTCGTCGCGCCGCGGATCGTGTTCGCGAACGTCGAGACCGATCGGCGCTTCGTGTTCGTGATCCAGCGCGGCGCGGCCGACGGCCTGAACATCGTCGTCCCGTATGCCGAGCCCGCGTATGCGTCGCTGCGCGGCCCGCTGGCGATCGACGCGTCGTCCGCGACGCGGCTCGACGGCACGTTCGCGCTGCATCCGTCGCTCGTACAGACCGCGCAGTTGTACCGCGACGGGCAGGCGTTGTTCGTTCATGCGATTGCATCGCCGTATCGCGACCGTTCGCATTTCGACGGCCAGAACGTGCTCGAGACGGGCGGCCGCGCGCCGTACCAGGTGAAGGACGGATGGCTGAACCGGCTCGCCGCACTGCTGCCGGCCACGCGAGAAAACGCGATCGCATTCGCGCCGACCGTGCCGCTCGCGTTGCGCGGCGCCGTGCAGGCCGCGTCGTACGCGCCGTCCGGCTTGCCGGCCGCGCCGGATGACCTGCTCGCACGCGTGTCGGCGCTCTATGAGGCCGACGCGCAACTCGGCCCGTTGTGGCAGTCGGCGATGGACGCGCGCGGCCTCGCCGGCGATGCGCATGCGCGGCAGGATCCGGCCGGGGTCGGCAAGCTCGCCGCGACGTTTCTCGCACGCGACGACGGCCCGCGCATCGCGATGATCGAGACGGGGGGCTGGGACACGCACAGCGCGCAGAACGCGCGGCTCGCGAATCAGTTGAAGGCGCTCGATACGATGCTCGCCGCGCTGCGCGACGGCCTCGGGCCCGCGTGGCAGCAGACCACGGTGCTGGTCGCAACGGAGTTCGGCCGCACGGCGGCCGCGAACGGCACGGGCGGCACCGATCACGGGCAGGCATCGGTCGCGATGCTCGCGGGCGGCGCGGTGGGCGGCGGCCGCGTGATCGCCGACTGGCCGGGGTTGCGGCCGGGCGACCTGTACGAAGGGCGCGACCTGAAACCGACCGCGTCGCTCGACGCGCTGATCTCGGGCGCCGCCGCCGAAAGCCTGCGGCTTGATCCGCGCCGCACCGCGTCCGCGCTGTTCGCGGAAAGCGGTGCGACGCGGCCGATGAGCGGGCTGATTCGGGGATCCGCGTGACGCGCGGTGTTGCCGCTTCGGCACTCAACCATCCACTACACAAAAGGGAGAATCCAGGATGATCAAGATCCGATCCGTTTCGCTCGCCATGCTGGTGACGGCCAGTGCGGCGCTGATGTCCGCATGCGTGGTCGAACCCGTGCGGCCGCCACAGCCGGCGCCCGTCGCCGAGGTGCCGCCTCCGATGCCTGCGCCGGGCTATCGCTGGGAGAAGGGGCATTACCGGTGGGCCGGCAACCACTGGGCATGGGTGCCCGGGCATTGGGTGGGCGTGTACTGATCGAGTGTGACGCGCCGTGTGGCGCAGGTGCCGGGAAGGCGAGCCGCGTATTGAAATGCGACGCGCGTTGACCTAAGCTCGCGGGTCGCGGCGACGGGCAGGCCCGTTCGCACGTCAGGGCGAGCCGATCCGCGGCCGCCGCCTTCTTCGTTACGGCACCTACATGAAAGCATGGCTCGTTGCGCTGGCCGTCGCGGCCGGCATGACCGGCGCGCACGCCGCGTCGTTCAACTGCGCGAAGGCGTCCACGTTCGTGGAGCGCGAAATCTGCGCCAATCCGACGTTGTCGCGTCTCGACGATGCGCTCAACGCGGATTACCAGCGCATGCTCTACGATTTCAGCAACTATCCGGTCGAGGATCCGCCCGAGTACGAGCAGTTCATGGCGACGCAGAGGGCGTGGCTGAAGGCGCGTAACCGCTGCACGACGACGCAGTGCCTGGTCGACAGTTACCGCAAGCGCATCGACGTGGTGTGCGGGCAGATCGACTGGCACGTGAAAGGCGACCGCGCGAAATGCCGCGGCAACGGTGGCCTCGGCGGGCTCGAACTCGATCACTGAGCGCGGACACGCTGCGCGAGCCTCGACCCGCGACCCATCGGATCGGCGCACACCTACCACCCGATCCGGTGCTTCTCCTCCGTCTCGCGATGCCGCCAGTCGTCGTCCGCATGCAGGTACTGGCTCGTCGTCGTGAGCGACACGTGGCCGAGGTTGTCGCGCACGAGCCGCAGGTCGACGTGGCCGTCGGCCATATGCGAGCCCGCGCTGTGTCGCAGCCAGTGTGCGGACGCCTGTTCGAGCACGCGCGCCTGTTGTTCGCCGGCTTCGCCGTTCGCGCGCAGCCGGTCGGCCGCGTGCCGGAACACCTGCTTCACGATCCGGTGCAGCGCTGCGCGCGTGAGCGGCTGGCGCGCCTGGCCGACCGGCAGCACGAGCGGCGTGGGCTCGCCGTCGGACGGCAAGGCGGGCAGGCCATGCGCGCGCCGGTAACGCGCCAGCTCGGCCATCATTTCGTCGGTGGCCGGCACGAGCCGCTGCCGGCCGCCTTTGCCCGCGACATCGAGCCACCAGCGGTCGCGCCCGTCCGCATCGCGCCGGCAGAAGAACTGGCCCATCGTCGTATTGGCCGCTTCGGTGATGCGCAGCCCGCCGAGATACAGCAGCGTGAACAGCCAGCGCGCGCGATCCGCATGGAAGCTCGCCCGCGCATCGTCGCGCGGCATCGCGGCGATAGCATCCTTGACCGACTGCCACAGCGGCTGCCCGAGATGGCGCGTGACGCGCGGCGCGGGCCGGCGCTGCCGCTGCCGCGACAACGCGAGCGGATTGCCGGCCAGATAGCCGGCCTGCACGAGCCACGAGAACATCACGTTCAGGATCACTAACGCCTGCCGCTGGCTGGCCGCCGACAGCGGCCCGTAGAACGGCCGCCAGCGCGGATCGTCGCGCGGATGCTTGCGCCCGCCGTTCGCGCACCACAGCTCGGCCGGCTCGGGGGCGAGCAGGAACTGCCGGTAGACGGCCAGATCTTCGTGCGTGAGCGACGACAGCGGCTTGCCGCACGCGATCACGGCCCACAGAAGCAGGCGTTCCGCTTCCTTGCGGTAGTTCTGGAACGTGGTCGGCGTATCGACGAAGCGGGCGAGCCAGGCGCGCACCGCGTCGAGGTCGTTGGTCGCGGCGATCTGCGGATGCGCGCAGTTCGAGCGGTTGGTGCCCGTGCGTCCGTCGAGCGCGGCCGGCACGGTCAGCGCATCGATCGGCAGCGGGCGCAGCGCGGTGTCGGACGGAACGGGCGAGGTCATGCGAAGTGGGGACGCTGTGCGGATCGTTCGCGTGGGGCCGGGCGGACGAACGCAGTGTGATCAGGCATATCGGGAAGCGTGGATGGTACACGATCATCCCACGGTGAATCCGCCGTCGTGACGACGGCAACGCACCTCACCCCAGCGCGGCACGCTGTTCAGCAACGTCCTGACGAGCGTCGCCTGCCGCGTGACGCCCGTCTTCGGAAAAATCGCGCGCGGGTGCGAGCGCGCGGTGTGCTTGCTGATCGCGAGCGCGGCGGCCGCTTCCTCGAGCGTCTGCCCGTCGACGAGCGCGAGCGCCAGTGCGGTTTCAGCCGGCGTGAGGTCGAACCGCTTGCGCACGATGCCGTGCGACGCCTGCGACTTGCGTTTGGCATCGCGGATGAAGATCGCGCCGGCCCCCGCGGATTGTCTTCCGACCATTCGCTGAGCGGCACCGCGCGGATCGGCACGCGGAGCGGCGGCTTGCCGGACCGGCGCGGCCCGGGCGAGCCGCCGGCGGCGATGCGCACGGCTGAACCGGATCACCACAACGTATCGGCTCGCGCGCGGCATCCCACGAATGAACGTGGTGGATTGCCTTCTGTAAGCTATTTGTGAACTTTCTTGCCGTAGGGGGCCTCTAATCGGCCCTTCAACGCTTCCTGAGGAACATCAGATGATTCGCCAGTCCAGAACGCTGCTCGGCGCGGCCGTCATTGCCGGTAGCACGCTCCTCGCCGGATGCCAGGCCGACGCCGTCGCGACGGCGCCGAACGCGATGCGCCCGGCCGACAGCAAGCCGGTGACCAAGACCGTCCAAGTTGCGCCGCAGTCCGCGCGCTGCACGGGCGTCGCGCCGATGGAGTGCCTGCAGGTGCGCAACGGCCCGAACGAGCCGTGGAGCCTGTGGTACGCCGGTATCGAAGGCTTCGCGTACCAGCCCGGCTACCTGTACACGCTCGAAATCGACGAATACCGCGTCGCGCAGCCGCCGGCCGACGGATCGTCGATCCGCTGGGTGCTCAAGCGCGTCGTCGAGCGCCGCCAGGTGAACTGACGGCCGCGCTTACGCGGACGGGCGCGCGGCGGCGCTGGCCGGCGGGGCGGCCGCATCGATCCGCCGGAACACGACGGACGACAGCAGCGTCACCACGCCCATGCACGTGAACGACAGCATGAACCCGTGCGCCATCGAGCCCCGATAGGCGGCGAACAGGTTGACGAGGCCGCCGCCGATCGATACGCCGAGCCCCATCGCCAGCATCTGCATCATCGTGAACAGGCTGTTGCCGCTGCCGGCGTCGGCGTGCGACAGCCCCTTCAACGTCACGCCGTTCATCGCCGCGAACTGCATCGAGTTTGCCGCGCCGAACACGATCAGCAGCGCGCCTTCCAGTAGCGGCGCGGGCCGCGCCGACACCAGCGCGAACCCCGCGATCGCGCACCCGACGATCCCCGTATTCACGACCAGGAACGCTGCGTAGCCGAAACGCTTCACGAGCGGCGCGATCCAGCGTTTCGCGATGACGCCCGCGATCGCGGCCGGCAGCATCATCAGCCCCGACTGCAACGGCGTGTAGCCGAGCTGCACCTGCATCAGCAGCGGCAGCATGAACGGCACCGAGCTCGTGCCGATCCGGCACAGCAGATTCCCAAGCAGCCCCGAACCGAAGTTCGGCTCGCGGAACAGCCCGAGCCGGAACAGCGGCTGCGTGCGCCGCCGTGCGTGCGGCAGGTAGGCGAGCGCGCTCGCCAGGCCGAGCACGGCGAGCCCGGCCGCCCACGCGGCGCGATGCGCGGGCATCGGCGGGTCGATCGCGAGCGACAGCGCGATCATCGCGGCCGACAGCAGCGCACAGCCGACGAAGTCGAACGGCGGCGGCTGTTGTGCCTGGTCGTGCGGCAGGTAGCGCTGCACGGCGAGGAAGCCGACCACGCCGACCGGCACGTTGACGATGAACACCCAGTGCCACGAAATCGCCTGCGTCAGCCAGCCGCCGAGCGTCGGCCCGACGATCGGCCCGAGCTGGCCGGCGATCGACACGAACGCGATCGCCGCGACGTACTGTTCGCCCGGCACGCGGCGCAGCACGGCGAGCCGCCCGATCGGCAGCAGCATCGACCCGCCGATGCCCTGCAGCGCGCGCGCGGCGACGAGCTGGCCGAGCGTATGCGACGCCGCGCAGCCGATCGATGCCAGCACGAACACGAGAATCGCGAGCGAGAACACCCGGCGCGTGCCGAACCGGTCGGCCAGCCATCCGGACGCCGGCGTGAGCATCGCCATCGTCAGCGTATAGACGACCACGACGGGCTGCATCGCAAGCGGCGACGCGTGCAGGCTTTGTGCGATCGAAGGCAGGGCGGTGTTGACGATCGTCGTGTCGAGCGACTGCATGAAGAACGCAGCGGCGACGATCCAGAGCAGCGCGGAGTGTGTGGGTTCCCGGGACATGGCGAAATCGGTGGTGCAAAGGCCGGCGCGGGTGGCGCCTTGACGCGGTCGCGCGGCGCCTGCCGGTCTTCAAGCGCACGATGGTACCGATTCCGATGGTCATCGGGAAGCTGCCTGAAGGCGTTGACTGTCATCGGTAATGCCGATGACAATGCGCCATGCTCAATCCCGTCTGGCTCAACACGTTCGCGACCGTCACGAATTGCCGCAGCTTCACCGAAGCGGGCCGGCAGCTCGGGCTCAACCAGTCGAGCGTCAGCGAACACATCCGTCGTCTCGAAGAGAGCGTCGGCCGGCGGCTGTTCGTGCGCGACACGCATTCGATCGCGATGACGGCTGACGGCGAGGCGCTGCTCGTGCATGCGAACGTGATCCTGCAGGCGCTGAACCGCGCGGAATCGCAGTTCCGCAAGCCGAGGCTGCGGGGGCGGGTGCGGCTCGGCGCGCCGGACGACCTCGCGCTCGTCGCGTTGCCGGATGTGCTCGCCGCGTTTCGCGCCGCGCACCCGGACGTCGCGCTGGAGATCACCACCGGCATGACGAGCCGGCTCTATGAAGGGCTGGACGCGGGCGCGCTCGACCTGATGATCGGCAAGCGGCGGCTCGGCGAGCGGCGCGGCACGCCGCTGCTGCGCACGCGGCTCGAATGGGTCGCGCGGCCCGGCACCGTCGTCGATCCGGAGCGGCCGCTGCCGCTCGTGCTGGTCGCCGAGCCGAGCGTGACGCGCGCGATCGTCCTGAACGCGCTGGCGGAGAAGGGCATCGGCTGGGAAGTCGTGTGCTCCAGCAGCAGCCAGCCGGGCTGCATCGCGGCCGCCCGTGCGGGGCTCGGCCTGACCGCGACGTCGCATTATTTGTCGACGCGTGGGCTCGCGCCGCTGGTCAACGGCGACGCGCTGCCCGTGCTGCCCGACATCGAATTCATCGCGCTGGCCGCGAAGCGGCTCAGCCAGCCGGCGCGCACGCTGCTCGAGTTGCTCGAAGCGAGCGACCTGAGCACGCCGGGCGCGGACGCGTAACGGCCCTGCCACGCGCGCGGCGCCCGCGCCGCATGCCGTCATGCGGCCCGTTTCTGCGAAATCACGAACAGCGCGCCGTTCTTGTCCTCCAGCACCGCACGGTATTCGTGCGGCCCGGCCTGCACGGGCACGCGCACCGACGCACCGGCCTTCACGACCCGCGCCATCGCCGCATACAGGTCGTCCTCCTCGTCGACGCGCAGCGTGAGCGCCGCGCGCTCGACGATTTGCTCGTCGCCCGCGACCAGCGCGATCGTCAGCGGGCCGCCGTCGAGCGCGCAATAGCGGTCGCCGTCGCGGAACGTCACGTTCAGGCCGAGCCCGTCGACGAACAGCGGCAGCGCCGTGTCGATGTCGTCGACCGGATACAGCAGCATCGATACCTTCATCCCGGTTCTCCCTTGTCTTGATGTGGGCGGCGTGCAACGTGCCGCCTTTCGATGCTAGCGCGCCGCCTGCGCGCTCACGCAGTCCGATCGGATGATCGTGAAACCCCGCTGTCCCCGCACGCATGCCGTTACTCCAAACAGACGATGTCCGCACCGGCCCGCGCGCCGACACTCCCATTCGTGGACCGTCGCGCTTCGTCCGTATCGTGCGGGCGGGCTGCACGACCCCGACTCGTCCAACCTACATGGAGACGCACGCAATGAAGTTTTCCCTCATCTACGAAGCCCAGACCACCGACGCATCGCGCGAGGGCGACCACCGGGTGTTCAAGGAAACGGTCGAACAGGCGCTGCTGGCCGAGCAGGTCGGCTTCGACACGATCTGGTGCGTGGAGCACACGTCGCTCACAAACTATGCGCACATGAGCGCGCCGGAAACCTTCCTTGCGTACCTGGCCGGCCGCACGACGCGCATCGGCCTCGGCCACGGCGTCGTGTGCCTGCCGCCGGCGATGAACCACCCGATCAAGGTCGCGGAGCGTGTGGCACTGCTCGACATCCTGTCCGGCGGCCGTGTGCACTTCGGCGTCGGCAAGGGCGGCAGCCAGCAGGAAGCCGGCGCGTTCGGCTATGACCTCAACGAACTGCAGCCGATGATCGACGAATCGATGTACCTCGTGCCGAAGATGTTCGTGCAGGACGAGATCGAGCACGACGGCAAGTACATCAGGATTCCGAAGCGCCCGATCCACCCGAAGCCGTTCCAGGATCCGCACCCGCCGATGTACCTCGCGTGTACCAACACCGATGCGCTGCTGCGCGCCGGCCAGCGCGGGATGGGCGCGCTGGTGCTCGGCTTCGGCGGCCCCGACGAAGTCGCGAAGAAGAACGCCGTGTATCGCGAAGCGTGGGCGAACCGCAAGCCGGAAGACCAGGTCGGCTTCCGCGCGACCCAGCATCTCGCGGCGCTGTGCCCGACGGTCGTGATGGCCGACGGCCAGGCCGCCCGCAAGATCGGCATCCGAGGCCAGCGCTACTTCATGGAATCACTCGCGTACTGGTACACGGGCGGCGAGCGTCCGGACCCGGCGAAGTGGGGCGACGACCTCGTGCAGGCCGACACCGGCGAGATGGTGATCCGCTCGCGCTTCGCATCGGAGGAAGTCGTCGTGAACTTCGCCGACCCGGCGCTCGCGATGATGAACCCGAACCATGCGTACGGCACGGTGGACGACTGCATCGGCTATGTCGGCCGCCTGCAGGAAGCCGGCGTCGACGAAGTGCTGTTCCTGTGCCAGATGGGCACGGTACCGCACGACGCGCAGATGGAGACGATCCGCAACATCGGCGAGCACGTGATCCCGTTCTTCAACAAGGAGCAGGTGCGCGCCTGCGCGTGATGCGCCGGGCCGCGCGCGTCGTCCCGTCCGGTCGGACGATGCGGCGCGGCCGCGCGAAGCCGACCATCGGTGGCGGCGAGCATCGCCCGCGGCCAGGCCGCACCGAACAACTTTGAACGAGAGCGGGGCACGCGCCGCGGCGCATCACCCGCTTCACAGGAGACATTCGTGCATCGCGACAACGATTCGAACGCGCTGGCCGCCACGCTGATCGCCCGGGCCGAGGCGCTGGCGCCGACGCTGGCCGGCCGCGCCGCGCAGGCGGAAGCGCAGGGCCGCATCCCGGCCGAGACGATCGCCGACATGCAGGCCGCCGGCTTCTTCAAGGTGCTGCAGCCGAAGCGCCATGGCGGCTACGAGCTCGATCCGCAAGTCTTCTTCGACATCCAGATGGCGCTCGCGCGCGGCTGCATGTCGACTGCGTGGGTGTACGGCGTCGTCGGCGTGCACAACTGGCAGCTCGCGCTGTTCGACGAGCGCGCGCAGCAGGATGTGTGGGGCAACGACCCGGCGACGCTGATCGCGTCGACCTACATGCCGGTCGGCCGCGTGACGCCGGTCGACGGCGGCTTCCGCCTGTCGGGCCACTGGAAGTTCTCGAGCGGCAGCGAACTGTGCGAATGGGTGTTCCTCGGCGCGCTGGTGCCGCCGGCCGAAGCCGGCCAGCCGCCCGAATACCGCACCTTCCTGCTGCCGAAATCCGACTACCGGATCCGGCAGGACTGGGACGTGATCGGCCTGCGCGCGACGGGTAGCCACGACATCGTCGTCGACGACGCATTCGTGCCCGCGTACCGCACGCACAAGGCGATCGACGGGATGATGGGCACGAGCCCGGGCCTCGCCGTCAACGACGCGCCGCTGTTCAAGCTGCCGTTCGCGCAGATCTTCGTGCGTGCGGTGTGCACGTCGTGCATCGGCGCGCTGCAGGGCGCACTCGACGATTTCACCGGCTATGCGGCGACGCGCGTGTCGGCCAACAGCGGCGCGAAGACGACCGACGATCCGGGCGCGCAGACCGCATGCGCGAACGCGGCGGTCGCGATCGACGAGATGACGGTGCTGCTCAAGCGCAATTTCGCGGAACTGATGGCGTCGGTCACCGGCGGCCCCGCCGTGTCGATCGAGCGCCGCGTGCATTTCCGCTACCAGTCCGCGCAGGTCGCGGAGCGCTGCGCGCAGGCCGCGAACGCGCTGCTGCGCTACGCGGGCGGCAACGGCATCTATCACCGCAATCCGCTGGTGCGCCGCTTCCTCGACCTGCACGCGGCCCGCGCGCACTACGCGAACAACGTGGACCGCTTCGGCCAGAACCTCGGCGCCGTGATGCTTGGCCGCGAGAACACCGACTTCTTCATCTGACGGAGACGCGATGAACGACCCGCAAGCACCGCAATACGTGTTCGACGTGGTGGTCGTCGGTTCGGGCGCGGGCGCGCTGCTCGCCGCGTGCCGCGCGGCCGACCGCGGCCTGTCCGTCGTCGTGATCGAGAAGACGGCGCTGTACGGCGGCACGTCGGCCGTCTCCGGCGGCGGTATCTGGGTGCCGTGCAATCACCATATCGCCGAGCTCGGCGCGACCGATTCGCGCGAGGCCGCGCGCGGTTATATCGCAGCCTGCGTGGCCGGCGAATCGACGCCAGAGAAGCTCGACACGTATCTCGACCGCGCGCCGGAGATGCTGCGCTACCTGGAATCGAAGACGCCGGTGCGTTACCAGTCGTTGCCGAAGTACGCGGACTATTTCCAGAAGGTGCCGGGCGCGATGCCGGGCTACCGCGCGCTCGATCCGCTGCCGTTCGACGGCGGGCTGCTCGGCGCCGAATTCGACCGGCTGCGGCCGGCGTCGCCCGGCACGCTGATCGGCGGGCGCGTGGCGGTGACGTCGAAGGAGGCGCACACGCTGTTCTCGCGCGGCCCCGGCTTCATGAAGCTCGCGATCGCGCAGTTCGGCCGCTACTGGCTCGATGTCGGGATGCGCCGCCGCACGCGGCGCGACCGGCGCCTGACGCTCGGCAACGCGCTGATCGGCGGGCTGCGCCGTGCACTGCTCGATCGCAATGTACCCGTGTGGCTCGATACGCCGATGCGCGACCTGCTCGATGCGGACGGCCGCGTGACGGGCGTGCGCGCGCAGCGCTTCGGGCAGCCCGTGACGATCGCCGCGCGGCGCGGCGTGATCCTCGGCGCGGGCGGCTTCGAGCGCAACCAGCCGATGCGCGAGCGCTACCTGCCGCAGCCGACGCAGGCGCAGTGGAGCGCGACGCCGCCGGCCAATACCGGCGACGCGATCGCCGAAGGCCACCGGCTCGGCGGGGCGCTGGCGCTGATGGCGCACGTGTGGGGCGCGCCGACGGTCGGTGTCGCGGGCGAGGAGAAGCAGCGCGCGCTGTTCGTCGAACGCAACCTGCCGGGCTGCGTGATCGTGAACGGTCTCGGCAAGCGCTTCGTCAACGAAGCCGCGCCGTATTCCGAATTCGTGCCGGCGATGTATCGCGACCATGCGCGCACCGGCGCGAGCGTGCCCGCCTGGATGGTGTTCGACGCGCGGTTTCGCCGCAAGTATCCGTGCGGCCCGATCATGCCGGCGTCGATGATGCCCGATTCCCGGATTCCGGCCGCGTTCCGCGACGTGATCGTGAAGGCCGACACGATCGACGCGCTGGCCGCGCGCATCGGCGTCGATGCAGCCGGCCTGCACGACACGCTGCGCGACATGGCGCGCTACGCGGCCACCGGGATCGACGAGGCATTCGGCAAGGGCGACAACCTGTTCGACACGTACTACGGCGATCCGCGGAACAAGCCGAACCCGTGCCTCGGGCCGGTCGAGCAGGCGCCGTTCTACGCCGTGCGGATCGATGCGGGCGACATCGGCACGAAGGGCGGGCTCGTCACCGACATGCACGCCCGCGTGCTGCGCGCCGACGGCGAGCCGATCGACGGCCTCTATGCGATCGGCAACACCAGCGCATCGATGATGGGCGCGAGCTACCCCGGCGCGGGCTCGACGCTCGGCCCGGCGATGACCTTCGGGTATCTCGCCGCCGACCACCTGGCTGCTCGCGCAGCCGACGCCGGCGGCCGGCCCGCCCGGCCATCCACGACTGAACTTGACGGAGTCCGACCATGAGCGACCTCACCCCCCATCCGCTGCGCACCGACATGCTGCTCGCGATGCGCCGCCTCGCGCGCTCCGTCACGGTCATCAGCAGCGCGCACGACGGCCGGCGCTACTCGATGTCCGCGACGGCGGTCGATTCGCTGTCGACCGAGCCGCCTTCGCTGCTGATCTGCATCAACCGCAGCGCGTCGCTGTATCCGCCGCTCGACGCGGGCGCCGGGTTCTGCGTGAACGTGTTGTCGGCGGCCCACGAAGGCATCGCGATCGACTGCAGCGGCCGCCTGAAGGGCGAGGCGCGCTTCACGACCGGCGACTGGCACACGTCGCCGCACGGCGTGCCGTATCTGCGCGACGCGCAGGCGAGCCTCGTGTGCGAACAGGACGGCCGCTTCGAATACGGCACGCACACGGTGTTCATCGGGCGTATCCGCGAGGTGCTGATGAGCGGCGATGTCGATCCGCTCGTCTATCTCGACGGCGCCTACACGACGCCCGGCGCGCCGGTGGCCCGTGCGGCCGCGTGACGTGAGGAGCCGGCCATGAGCGATTCGCGCTTCCATCGGCTGACCGTTGCCGACGTGATTGCCGAAAGCGACGACGCGTGCTCGTTCGTGTTCGACGTGCCGGCCGCGTTGCGCGACGCATTCGCGTACCGGCCCGGCCAGTTCCTGACGCTGAACGTGCCGTGCACGGACGCGACCGTCGCGCGCTGCTATTCGCTGTCGAGCGCGCCCGGCATCGACGCCGCGCCGAAGATCACCGTCAAGCGGGTGCGCGACGGCCGCGCGTCGAACTGGCTGTGCGAGCGCGTGAGGGCGGGCGACACGCTCGACGTGCTGCCGCCGGCCGGCGTGTTTACGCCGCGCACACTCGACGGCGACCTGCTGCTGTTCGCGGGCGGCAGCGGCATCACGCCCGTGCTGTCGATCCTGAAATCGGCGCTCGTGCACGGACGCGGGATGCTGACGCTGATCTATGCGAACCGCGACGAACGCTCGGTGATTTTCCGCGACGAACTGCGGCAACTCGCGCAGCGCCATCCGGGCCGCGTGCGCGCGATCCACTGGCTCGACAGCGTGCAGGGCATCCCGCAGCAGCGCCATCTCGAGGAACTCGCGCGGCCGTTCAGCCGGCAGGAGACGTTCATCTGCGGGCCCGCGCGGTTCATGGAGAACGCGCTGGCCGCGATGCTCGGCCTCGGGTTGCCGCGGGCCCGCGTGCACGTCGAGCGTTTCGCGTCGCTGCCCGATGCGCCGGCGCAGGCTGCCGAGACGGCTGCGTCGAGCGCAGCGGCGGCCGCGGCGTCGCGCGACGTCGCGGCGATCGAGACGGTGCTCGACGGCGACGCGTTCGCGTTCGACAGCGCCCCCGGCGAAACGCTGCTCGACGCGATGCTGCGCGCGGGCGTACCGGCGCCGAATTCCTGCCGGATGGGGCAATGCGGCGCGTGCATGTGCCGGATCGAGCGCGGCGAGGTCGCGCTCGACGGCAACCACGCGCTCGACGATGACGAGGTCGCGGCCGGCTGGACGCTCGCCTGCTGCGCACGGCCCGCGAGCGACGCACTGCGCGTGGTGTTTCCCGACTGAGCCGTGGCGCGCCGGCGGCGCGCACGGCCACCCTGATCGATGACGATGGACAACGAAATCCTGACCACGCCCGCGCTGATCGCACGGGCAGCCGCGCGCCACGGCGCGCATCCGGCGATCGAGTCGGAGCATGGCCGGCTGACCTACGCGGAGCTCGACACGGCGCGCCTCGACGCGGCCCGCGCGCTGCTCGCGAGCGGCATCGCGGCCGGCGACCGCATCGCGGTGTGGGCGCCGAACCTGCCGCAATGGATCGTCGCGGCGCTGGCGATCCACACCGTCGGCGCGATCCTCGTGCCGGTGAATACGCGGATGAAGGGGATGGAGGTGGGCGGCATCCTGCACGACGGCGGCGCACGGCTGCTGTTCTGCTGCGGCACCTTCCTCGGCGAATCCTATCCGGCCATGCTCGCACCGCACCGGCCCGCGACGCTCGAGCGCGTCGTCGTGTTCGACGATGAGCCGCCGCCCGGTGCGCGCGACGAGACCTGGAACGCGTTCCTCGCGCGCGGCGCCGAGGTGCCGCTGGCCGCGGTGCGCGAACGCGAGGCGCAGGTGACGCCCGACACCGTGATGGACCTGATGTTCACGTCCGGCACGACCGGCCGCCCGAAGGGCGTGATGACCGCGCACGGCCAGAACCTGCGCGCCGCGCAGGCGTGGGCGGCGATCGCGGGCGTGCGCCACGACGACCGCTACCTGGTCGTCAATCCGTTCTTCCACACGTTCGGCTACAAGGCCGGCTGGCTCGCCGCGCTGTCGAGCGGCGCGACCGTGCTGCCGCATCTCGTGTTCCAGCCGGACGACGTGCTGCGGCGCGTTGCCGACGATCGCGTATCGGTGCTGCCCGGCCCGCCGACGCTGTACTACGCGCTGCTCGACGCCCCCGACCGCGCGACGCGCGACCTGTCGTCTCTGCGGATCGCGGTGACGGGCGCGGCGGCGATCGCGCCAAGTCTGATCGAACGGATGCGCGCGGAGCTCGGCTTCGAGACGGTGCTGACCGGCTACGGACTGACCGAATCGTGCGGCTTCGCGACGCTGTGCCGTCAGGGCGACGATGCCCAGACGGTTGCCTGTACGTCCGGCCGGCCGATGCCGGATGTCGAGCTGCGCATCGCGGGGCCGGACGGCGCGCCGCTCGGGCCGGACGAGACCGGCGAGATCTGGGTGCGCGGCTACAACGTGATGCGCGGCTACTTCAACCAGCCGGACGCGACGCGCGAGACCGTCGATGCCGATGGCTGGCTGCATACGGGCGATCTCGGCTGCGTCGATGCGAACGGCAACCTGAAGATTACCGACCGTATCAAGGACATGTTCATCGTCGGCGGCTTCAACTGCTATCCGGCCGAGATCGAGCGGCTGCTCGCCGCACATCCGGCGATTGCGCAGGTTGCGCTGGTCGGCGTGCCCGATACGCGGCTCGGTGAAGTCGGCCACGCGTATGTCGTGCTGCGGCCGGGCGCGCATGCGGACGCCGACGAACTGAACGACTGGGCGCGCCGCAACATGGCGAACTTCAAGGTGCCGCGGCATTTCACGTTCGTCGGGCAACTGCCGACGAGTGCCGCGGGGAAAGTGCTGAAGTACCGCCTGCGGGCGGGGAGCGAGGCCGCGGCCTGAGCGGCGCCGCGACACACGGACGGGATGAACGACAACGGGTTTGCGCAGGGCGCGGTGCTGGTGTTCGGCGGCAGCGGCGGGATCGGGCAGGGTGTCGCGCTCGAGTTTGCGTGCGCCGGCGTGCCGGTCGCGGTGGACTACCGCAGCAAGGCCAACGTGGCCGAGCGTGTCGCGCGCGACGTCGGTTGCCCCGGTCGCTGACAAAGCCTGCCTATCCCTCCTCTTCAGCGCGTCGATGACGCTGGCCGGTTTGCCGATCGGCTCGCATATCGCTTCCGTGCGCGGCACCGACAAGATGCATGCGCACGCATCGGTGTTCACCCTGTCTCGTCACGCAGGATTGCGCATCGGCATCGCGTGCACCCGGCGCGAGGTCGCACTTTTGCAACGTTTCGTCAATGTGTCTCGCCCGACTCGATTGATTGCAACGACGACTTGCACGCGCTGACGGCTTTCCAGCCTAGTTCGGCATGCGTTCCGATCTCGATGCGCGATAGATCAAATCGCGTGTTCCCGCGTGTCCCGCCGAATGCGGATACGTTCCTGAAACATTTCCCCCGGATTGCGACCGTCGTGACCGCCTGTGTGTGACGGTGACGCGCGTCCCGCTTCGGTTTGCGCCGCATGGCACGCGCTTTGCGGTTGACCCGGTGCCGCTGGCGCAAACGAATGTCGCAACAACGATGAGCGCATCTGCGGCATGCAACGACATCGATAGAAACGGGGAATCGGATCGGGCCGCGGGCGCCGTGTGTTGCGGCGCATGCTGTATCGGCCATGCGCACGGGGCAACGCGTTCCCGATCCGTCGAACAGCAAGCGTGCTTGCAAGGTGTCGTGTCGGGGTTCGCATCACGCAGCGCGGCGCAGGCCGCATGCGTTGGCGAGGCGCGCCCGGCACAAGTCGGGGGAGGCGCCCGTGAAAATGACGGTGAACCAATGGGCAGCGGTGGCGGTGATGTGCGCCGCGAGCGCGCACGCGCAGGAGATCTACCTGCAGGGTGGCACGCAGGGCGTCGGCATCGGCGCGGCCGTGAGCTTCAATTCGATGCTGGGTGCGCATGCGGACTTCAATGCGATCGATCTTTCGCATGACTTCACGGTGGCCGGCAATCGCTATCAGGACGACCTGAAACTGCGCCAGGGTGGCCTGTACGCGGACATCTTTCCGTGGCGCGGCAGCGGCTTCCGGGCGACGCTCGGCCTGCGTTTCAACGACGACGAACTGCGCGGCGTATCGGTGCCGACCAATGGGACTTACGTGTTCGGCGGCAAGCGCTATCCGGCGATGCCGGGGATGTACGCGGTGGCGGAAGCGCGCTATCCGGCCGTGATGCCGTATGTCGGGATCGGCTACGGGCATCGGCCGGCGTCGAAGGGGCTCGGATTCGTCGCCGACCTCGGCGTGGCGTACGGGATACCGAAATGTTCGTACACGCTGTCGCCGGAACTCGCGGCCGCGGCCGGGCCGGCGAAGAGCCAGATCCTCGTCGCGAGCGGGCTCGACGAACTGCGGCAGGTGATGTCGCGCTATCGGTGGTACCCGGTGTTGCAGATCGGGATTTCGTATCGGTTCTGAGTGGTCGGGTTGCCGTTGTGCGTGCGGATTTGCCGATAAGGGTTCGACGCCGGTCGCCTGCGATCCCGAATGCGTCGACGGATGGGGGCTGCGTTGCGTGATCGACGCGGCAGCGGTGAATGACGCCACCCTGCGCGAGTCCACGCGTGCCGCCTGTCTGCGAATAGCCGTTCGGCCGTCTTTTACGTCGCTCCGATCTGCCTTACCTTGCGGACAGCAGTGCGACGTGTCGGGCGAACGGCGGAAGTCGGGTGGATTCATGCTGGCTGCTGCCGTTGGCCGACGCCAACCCCGTCTTCCATCCATTCATGACGATGATAGCAATGCTTGCAATTCACCGTCATGGCGCTATCATTGATAGCAACCTGGATGGAGGGACCTATGGCAAATCTTCTGGTGCGTAACGTGGATGACAGTATCGTTCAGAGCCTGCGCGAGCAGGCTGCGGCAAATGGCAGGAGTGCCGAGGCCGAACATCGAGCCATTCTGGCCGATGCACTCGGCCGGCCGAAGCGAAGGACATTTGCGCAAGTGCTGATGAGCATGCCTGATGTTGGCGAAGACGCGGATTTCCAACGTGTTCAGGATTCCGGCGAGGTCAGGCGTGTTTTTGATTGATACGAACGTCATCAGCGAAATCAGAAAGGGAAAGCGCGCGAACAGCGGGGTGCGCGCGTTCTTCCGTGAAGCCGGAAACGACGGCAGCAGTCTCTACCTGTCCGTCGTGACGGTTTCCGAACTACGCCGCGGTGTCGAGATGATCCGCCGCCGCGGCGATACGCGGCAGGCGTCGATACTCGATGCCTGGCTGGCCGCGCTCATGTCCGACTATGCGCCCAACATCCTGCCGATCGACATCGATGTCGGCCAGTTGTGGGGCCACCTGCGTGTTCCGCATCCGGAGCACGCGCTGGACAAGCTGATTGCCGCAACGGCGCTGATCAACGACCTGACGGTCGTCACCCGCAACGTCGGCGATTTCGCGAAGACGGGGGTCCGGCTGGTGAATCCGTTCGACTAGCGTCGCGCGTTCGATCGAAGCGCGGGTTGGCCCAGGGCACCGCAGAGGGCGCGTCGCGTGAAGCGTCGGCCGGCGGTGCCGAATCGGCACGACGAGCGCAATGCCACGCGCGACGCGTTACGTCAGGCTGCCCTCAACACGCTGCCGGCGTGCTGCCGCATACGGTATTCACGAGCGTCACGATGTTGCTGCTCGTGAACGGCGACGCGCCTTGCTGCTTCACCGCGGAGTTCGTATAACCCCAGCTCGTCACGCCGACCACGGTATTGTGCAAGGCTGCGTTGCCGAAGGCCGTGCCGTTGAGTGTCGGCGGCATGCCAAGATTGACGAGCCACGGGCCGCCGCTCGAACCCCCGGTCATCAGCGATCCGATGATCGTGTTGTTCGAGTTGCTGGCGGACACGAAACCTTGCGATTCGTTTCGCTCCATGTAGACGCCGCTATCCAAGGCCACCGGGTAGCCGAGCTGGTCGATCAGCGCGAGTCCTGACGGCGTGTAGCTATAGCCGTTCCATCCATAGCCATACCATCCGGCGCGATTGCCCGCATACGATCCGGCTTGCGGCGACAGCACGATCACGGCCATGTCGTCCTGGCAGATGACGCCGGCGGCAGCGCATGGATCGGTGCCGTCGTAATAGGACGTCATGACGGTGGCGGATGCCGCGTTCCACGTACCGTAGGGTGCGGTTCCGTTACTGTAGGCCGGAACGAATACCCAGTTCGAGTAGAACTGCCGCTGGCCGAAATTCGCGACGCAGTGCGCGGCCGTGACGACCACGCCCGGTTTGATCAGGGAGGCAGAGCACAGGTAGGTCGCGGAGCCGATGTTGAAGAACAGCTTGCCGGCTGCACGGAACGGATAGTAATACTGCGTATTGTCGCCGTTCGCATTCACCTGGCTAGTGGTATATGGCTGATTCGACGATCCGTATTCCTGCGGTTGAACCCCGGACTGACTCAAATCGACTGGCGCGACCAGTTGCACCGGCCTTTGCACGCCGTCTCCGGCGCCGCCTGGCGCATGGCCCGGCACGCCCAGCACTGGCCTGGCGTTGTACATCAGTGAATCCAGCATGGCAGGCGGCGCAACGAGCGGCCTTGGCATCGGCATCGGCAGCGCGTGCTTGAAATCGATTGCGGCAATTTGCAGACCGCGCTCGGGTAACGTGATTTGCGTCACGCTTCCCTGTGTTCTGATCTGCTGGGCCAGCGCGCTGGTTGCGATCAACGAACCGAACGCAGCAACAGCGATTTTATTGATCAATTTGCTCATTTGAATCTCCTTTCGAACTTGCGAGTCGTTCCCTGAGATTCGAAATATCGGTCGAACATTGAGGTGCCCCTCAGATTGCATGAAAATTATGCCGGGCGAATTAAATGCATTGCGAGGACGTTGCGTGGAAAATGCTTCCAATGAACGCTCTTTGTTGTTGCCGAACACCCAGGCGGGTGGAGTGGATGGGGTCTTGTTTTGATTGGCCGTTCAATGACTTCCGCCGATCGAAATGCAACTCGTGCGCCAATTTAATTGCTTGGGGCCATATTCGGTGAAATCGTTCGGAGTCGACGAAATGCGGTCTATGTAATTCCAGTCTTGCCCGGTTTAAATGGATGGCATATCAAATCTACACCGTAAAAATCACTCGACCGTTATAATGTTATTTAATTTGAGTTATTATTTTTTGTAATTTGAATGAAAATAGATTGATTTAAAGGGGGGCGATTGCCGAATGGGTAAAGTGTTTTGCGAATAAATGCGGAGTAATTAATCGAATTAAAACTTTCATTGTTTCAAATGCGCACCGCAAGATTCAATCGAGGGAATCGGTTCGAAAACCGCGCGCGAATTCACCGGAACGGTGGCGAGAAGCCGACGTATCCGGACCGGACAGCCGCTTTTTTTGCCTTCGTCGGTTGCCTGTCCAGCCGATGCCCGCATGCCGGCACACGAACCTGCCGAACCCCCGGCTGACCCAACGCCCGCCGCACCCCCGTCGCGGCCGTTCCGCCCCCGTCCATTTCCTCTCCGCCTCTCGTCCCAACAGACGATGTGACACCCCCCCCCGACCGGCCAGAATCCTTTCACGAACAACGGATTCTGAACCTGGAGGAGGCCGACATGATCGATGTCCGTGCGCTTGGCTACGTCGTCGTCGAGGCGACGCGTGTCGATGCGTGGCGCCGCTACGCGGAAGACGTGCTGGGCATGCAGGCGCTCGACGCGCCCGACGGCGCGCTGTACCTGAAGATGGACGAGCGCGATTTCCGCTACGTGATCGTTCCCGGCTCGACCGACCGCTATTTCGCGTCGGGCTGGGAACTGCCTGACGGCGCTGCGTTCGACGCCGCGCTTGCGGCGCTGCAGTGCGCGGGCGTCGAGCCGATCCGCGCGACGCCCGCCGAAGCCGCGCTGCGCCGCGTGCAGGCGATGGCGTGGTGCACCGACCCGTCAGGCAACCGCCACGAGCTGTACTGGGGGGCGCGCTGCGACTTCCGCCGCTTCGTGTCGCCGCTGGGCGTCTCGCACTTCGTCACCGGCGACATGGGGCTCGGCCACGCGGTGCTGCCCGCGCCGCAGTTCGACGCGACCGACGCGTTCGTGCGCGGCGTGCTCGGCTTCGAGCTGTCCGACATCTATCGCGTGAAGTTCACGCCCCATCCGGCCGAACCCGAGAAACGCATTCACTTCATGCACTGCCGCAACGCGCGTCATCACAGCCTCGCGCTGTTCGAGATGGCCGTGCCGTCGGGCTGCGTGCACGTGATGGCCGAAGTCGACTCGATGGACGAAGTGGGGCGCGCGCTCGATCGCGTGGCCACGCACGACGTGACGATGTCCGCGACGCTCGGCCGTCACTGCAACGACCAGATGATCTCGTTCTACATGAAGACCCCCGGCGGCTTCGATCTCGAATACGGCTTCGGCGGCCTGACGGTCGACTGGTCGAAACACGCGGTGTTCGAGGCTACGAAGGTGAGCCAGTGGGGCCACGATTTCAGCATCGGATACCGGTAAGCCAGCACGATGACGATGAAACCTCTCGACAAGACGATGTCCGCGCGCGACGTGGTCGCGCAACTCGCCGACGGCATGACGATCGGCATCGGCGGATGGGGGCCGCGGCGCAAGCCGATGGCGCTGGTGCGCGAAATCGCGCGCTCGAACCTGAAGGACCTGACGATCGTCGCGTACGGCGGCGCCGATGTCGGGCTGCTCTGCGCGGCGGACAAGGTGCGCAAGGTGGTGTTCGGCTTCGTGTCGCTCGACGTGATTCCGCTCGAACCGCATTTCCGCCGCGCCCGTGAGCACGGCCGCATCGACGTGCTCGAATTCGACGAAGGGATGCTGCAGCTCGGCCTGCGCGCGGCCGCCGCACGCCTGCCGTTCCTGCCGACCCGTGCCGGGCTCGGCACCGCGCTGCTCGATCACGCGCCGCGACTGCGCACGGTGCAGTCACCGTACGACGATGGCGAGACGCTGCTCGCGATGCCCGCGATCGAACTCGACGTCGCGCTGCTGCACGTGAACGCGGCCGACCGGATGGGCAACACGCGCATCGACGGCCCCGATCCGTTCTTCGACGCGTGGATGGCGCGGGCCGCGCAGCGCTGCTACGTGTCGGCGGAACGGGTCGATTCGTCGATTGCGACGGAAGACCTCGACGCCGCGAAGCGCAACCCGTTCGAGCGCTCGCTCGTCACGGGCGTGGTGCACGCGCCGGGCGGCGCGCATCCGACGTCGTGCGGGCCGGCCTACGGCTGGGACCTGCCGCACCTGCGCGCGTACTGCGCCAGCGCGGAAGACGACGCGACAACGACGGCGTACCTTCGCGACGTGGTCGGCCAGGACGAACGCCGGTACCTCGAAGGCGTCGGCGGCCTGTCGCACGTGACGACGCTGCCGTTGCCGATTCTGTAAAGGAGCGCCTGTGAGCGAATCTCTCGACCATTCCCTCGCGGAACTGATGATCGTCGCGTCCGCGCGACTCTGGCGCGACGACGGCGAAGTGCTGGCGACCGGCATCGGCACGGGCCCGCGGCTCGCGGCCGGCCTCGCGCGGCTCGCGTACAACAACGGGCTGATGCTGACCGACGGCGAAGCGTATCTCGTCGAGGAGCCGGTGCCGCTCGGCCCGCGCCCCGACGGCTATCGCATGAAGGCGAGCGGCTGGATGACCTACGAGCGCGTGTTCGACTGCCTGTGGCACGGCCGCCGCCACGCGCTCGTGATGCCGACGCAGATCGACCGTTTCGGCCAGGCCAACATCTCGTGGCTCGGCGACGACTACGCGCGCCCGAAAACCCAGCTGCTCGGCGCACGCGGCTTTCCCGGCAACACGACGAATCATGCGAACTCGTTCTTCGTCAGCGGCCACGGCAAGCGCACGTTCGTCGAACACGAAGTCGACATGGTGTGCACGGTCGGCTACAACCCGGCGCGCCGGCTGCCCGGGATGAAGACCTTCGTCGACCTGCGCAGCATCGTCACCGACCTGTGCGTGATGGATTTCGGCGGGCCCAACCACGCGATCCGCGTGCGCTCGCTGCATCCGGGCGTGAGCTTCGACGAGGTGCAGGACGCGACCGGCTTTCCGCTGATCGCCGCACCCGACATCGGCACGACGGCCCCGCCGAACGCGGAAGACCTGCGCATCGTGCACGCGCTCGATCCGCACAACCTGCGCGCGACGATCGTGCGCAACAATCCGGCGCCGCGCCGGGGATGAGGTCCGACATGGAAGCGACCCAGGTGAGCTTCGGCGACGGTGTCGTCGACTACGCGGTCGACGGCGGCATCGCGACGATTACGATGAACCGTCCCGAGTATCACAACGCGCAGAACTCGAAGATGACGTACGCGCTCGACGCGGCGTTCCGGCGCGCGGCGCACGACGATGCGGTGAAGGCGATCGTGCTCGCGGGCGCCGGCAAGCATTTCTCGGCGGGCCACGACATCGGCACGCCGGGCCGCGACATCCACGAGTCGTTCGACCGCGCATCGCTGTGGTACGACCACGTCGACAAGGACGGCGGCGAATTCCTCTATGCCCGCGAGCAGGAGGTGTACCTCGGGATGTGCCGGCGCTGGCGCGACCTGCCGAAGCCGACGATCGCGATGGTGCAGGGCGCATGCATCGCGGGCGGGCTGATGCTCGCGTGGGTGTGCGACCTGATCGTCGCGTCCGAGGATGCGTGCTTCGCCGATCCGGTCGTGCGGATGGGGATTCCGGGCGTCGAGTATTTCGCGCATGCGTACGAGCTGAACCCGCGCATCGCGAAGGAATTCCTGTTCCTCGGCGAGCGGATGCCGGCCGAGCGCGCGTACCAGATGGGGATGGTCAACCGCGTGGTGCCGCGCGAGCGGTTGCGCGACGCGACCTACGCGATCGCCGCGAGGATCGCGACGATGCCGCGCCTCGGGCTCGCGCTGACCAAGCAGGCGCTGAATCACGTCGAGGAACTGCAAGGCAAGCGCGCGGCGATGGACGCGGCGTTCGCGTGGCATCACTTCGCGCATGCGCACAACGAGCTGGTGAGCGGCGACCGCCTCGGCGGCTACGACGCGCGCAGCATGGCCCGCTCGCAGCGCCAGCCGAACGGCGCGGACCGTAGCGATGCGCACGCGCCCGCGCCGGACGTCGTCAACGGAGCCGCCGCATGAGCACGACGCTGCATACGCCGTTGTGCGACCTGCTCGGCTGCCGCTATCCGATCGTGCAGACCGCGATGGGCTGGGTGGCCGACGCGCGGCTCGTCGCGGCCACCTGCAACGCGGGCGGCTTCGGCTTCCTGGCCGGCGCGACGCTCGAACCCGGGCAGGTCGAGGCCGAGATCCTGAAAGTGAAGTCGCTGACCGGCCAGCCGTTCGGCATCAACTTCCACATGTTCCAGAAGAACGCGCAACAGGTCGTCGAACTGGCGATCAAGCACCGGCTGCGCGCGGTCAGCTACGGCCGAGGGCCTGACGCGAAGACGATCCGCCGCTTCAAGGAGGCCGGCATCGTCTGCATGCCGACCGTCGGCGCGCCGAAGCATGCGGCGAAGGCCGTCGAACTCGGCGCGGACATTGTCACCGTGCAGGGCGCGGAAGGCGGCGGCCACACGGGCTCGGTGCCGACCACGCTGCTGCTGCCGCAGGTGCTCGACGCGGTGCGCGTGCCGGTGGTCGCGGCCGGCGGGTTCTTCGACGGGCGCGGGCTGGCCGCCGCGCTCGCGTATGGCGCGGCCGGCATCGCAATGGGCACGCGCTTCCTGATGAGCACCGAATCGCCGGTGCCGCGCGAGACGCTCGAGCGCTACGTCGCGGTCGGCGACCCGGCGCGCATTCGCGTGTCGGACGCACTCGACGGGCTACCGCAACGGATGATCGACAACCCGTATCTGCTGAAGCTCGAACGTTTCGGCCCGCTGCGCCGCACGCTGTTCGCGCTGAAGACCGCCGAAGCATGGCGACGCCAGAACGGGCTGCGCACGAGCGACATGCTCGGCCTGGCAATCCAGGCGCTGCGCTCGCACGACTACACCGCGAGCCAGACGCTGATGGCCGCGAATGCGCCGTTCCTGATCCGGCGCGCGATCGTCGACGGCCATCCGGATGAAGGCGTGCTGCCGTGCGGCCAGGCGGCCGCGATGATCGGCGCGATCGAATCGTGCGACGCATTGATCGCGCGGATCGTCGCGGAAGCCGTCGAGCGGCTCGACGCACTGGCCGCGCTGCGCGCCGCGCCGGCGGCACAGGCCGCGTGAACACCATCACAGGGAGGCAGAGGAGATGACAGCATCCAACCCACCGGCCGGCGCGACGCCGTTCCGGATCGATCGTGCCGACGGCATCGCCGAACTGGTAATCGCCCATCCGCCCGTGAACGCGCTCGACGCGCAGGGCTGGCACGCGCTCTCGCGGGCGCTCGACGCACTCGGCGAGGACGACGACGTGCGCGTGATCGTCGTGCGCGGCGAAGGCCGCGGCTTCTGCGCGGGCGTCGACATCAAGGAACTGGCCGCGCACCCGGAGCGGATCGTGGCGGTCAACGCGGGCAACTACGAGACGTTTCGCGCGGTGCACCGCAACCCGAAGCCGGTGATCGCGGCCGTGCACGGGTTCGTGCTCGGCGGCGGGATCGGCATCTGCGGCGCGGCGGACATCGTCGTCGCGGCCGACTGCGCACGCTTCGGCGTGCCCGAGATCGACCGGGGCGCGATGGGCGGCGGCGCGCATCTGCAGCGGCTGTTCGGCGTGCAGAAGGTGCGCGCGATGTACTTCACCGGCGACCTGATCGATGCGGCCGAAGCGTACCGGCTCGGCGCGGTCGAGCAGGTCGTGACGCGCGACATGCTGCGCGACGCGGCGCTCGCGATCGCCCGCAAGATCGCGGAGAAGAGTCCGGCGATGGTGCGGCTCGCGAAGGAGGCGCTGAACGGCGTCGAGGACGGCGATCTCGAGGACAAGTACCGCTGGGAGCAGGGCTTCACGCTGCAGGCGTACCTGACGAACGATTCGACGGAGGCGCGCGCCGCGTTCGTCGAGAAGCGCGATGCGCGTTTCGACGCGCAGGCAACCGCCGGGGAGGCACGCGCATGAACCTGGCCTATACGCCGCGACAACAGGCGTTCCGCGCGGAGATCCGCGAATGGCTCGCCGCGCACGTGCCGCGCGAGCGGCTGCCGAGCTTCGACACCGAGGCCGGCTTCGCCGCGCACCGCGAATGGGAGCGCACGCTGCACTCGGGCCGCTGGAGCATGGTCACGTGGCCGCGCGAACTCGGCGGGCGCGGCTGCGACCTGATCGAGTGGCTGATCTTCGAGGAAGAGTACTGGCGTGCCGACGCACCGATGCGCGTGAACCAGAACGGCATCTTCCTGCTCGGCCCGACGCTGATGGATTTCGGCACGGCGGAGCAGAAGGCGCGCTTCCTGCCCGCGATGGCGGCCGGCGAGCACGTGTGGGCGCAGGGCTGGTCGGAGCCGAACGCGGGCTCGGACATGGCCGCGATCCGCACGACGGCCGCCCGCATCGGCGACGAATACGTGCTGAACGGCCAGAAGATCTGGTCGACCCGCGCGGTGTGGGCCGACTGGCTGTTCGGCCTGTTCCGCAGCGACCCGGAATCGTCGCGTCACCACGGGCTCACGTTCCTGATGGTGCCGCTGTCCGCGCCGGGCATCACGGTGCGGCCGATCCGCCAGCTCAACGGGCAGACGGGTTTCGCGGAAATCTTCTTCGATGACGTGCGCGTGCCGGTCGAGAACCGGCTCGCGGCCGAAGGCGCGGGCTGGCAGGTCGCGATGGCGACGGCCGGGTTCGAGCGCGGGCTGATGCTGCGTTCGCCGGCGCGGTTCCAGCGCACCGCACAGGCGCTGCGCGACCTGTATCTCGCCCACCGCGACAGCGCCGACCGCGATCCGACGCTGCGCGAACGGGTGGTGCAGGCGTGGATGGATGCACAGGCGTATGCGCTGTCGACCTACGCGACCGCAAGCCGGCTGCTGAAGGGCGGCCATATCGGCGCGGAGTCGAGCACCAACAAGGTGTTCTGGTCGGAGCTCGACCTGCGCATGCACCAGACCGCGCTCGACATCCTCGGTGCGCACGGCGAGGTCGTCCCGCAAACGGCCGCGCAGCACGCGGCGCTCGGCCACTGGCTCGACGGCTTCCTGTTCGCGCAGGCCGGCACGATCTACGCGGGCACCAACGAGATCCAGCGCAACATCGTCGCCGAACGGATGCTCGGCATGCCGCGCGCCTGAGCGCGCCGGCGCCACCCTTACAGAACGGACATCGTATGGATTTCGTATTCGATGAAGACCAGGAAGCGCTCGCGGACAGCGTGAAGCGCCTGCTGATGACCGAGATGACGCCCGAGCTGATCCGCGAGCTCTGGGCCACGCCGACCGGGCGCTCGGACGACCTGTGGGCGCTGTTCGCGTCGCAGGGGCTGACCGCCGTGTCGGTGCCCGAGGCGCACGGCGGGCTCGGCCTGGGCGAAGCGGAATGGGCGCTGCTCGCGCAGACCTACGGCTATTTCGGCAGCCCCGAGCCGCTGCTCGACACGGCGCTCGTGTCGGCCGGCATGCTCGCGCGGCTGCCGGCGAGCGACTGGCGCGACGCGCTGCTGCGCGACATCGCCGAGGGGCGCGCGCGTGTGGCGCTCGTGCATCCGGTGAACCCGTATGCGGCCGACGTGCATGTCGCGCAGACGCTCCTGTGCGAACACCGCGGCGAGTTGCACCGCGTCGATCCCGCGCAGTGCGCGTGGCGCGCGGTGGACAGCGTCGACCCGTCGCGGCGGCTGTTCACGCTCGACTGGGAGCCGTCGGCCGCCACGCGCATCGCGAGCGCCGACGAAGCCGCGCCGCTGCTGGCGCGCGCGCTCGACCACGGTGCGTTCGCGGTCGCCGCGCAGTTGCTCGGCCTCACGCAGCGCGTGCTCGACGTCGCGATCGACTACAGCGCGCAGCGCAAGCAGTTCGGCAAGGCGATCGGTTCGTACCAGGCGCTCAAGCACCTGCTCGCCGACGTCGCGATCCGCTACGAGTTCGCGCGGCCGGTGGTCGCACGCGCCGCGCAGGCGATCGCCGACGATCACCCGCAGCGCGCGGTGTTCGTGTCGCACGCGAAGCTCGCGGCGACGTCGGCCGCACAGCTTGCCGCACGCCACGCGATGCAGGTGCACGGCGCGATCGGCTACACGTGGGAGCTCGACCTGCAGATCTTCATGAAGCGCATCTGGGCGCTCTCCGGCAGCTGGGGCGACAGTGCGTTCCACAAGGGGCGCATGGCCGACGCGATCCTCGGCGATGCGTTGCCGATCGGCCCCGCGCAGACCTTCGACCTCGAGGAGTTGAACGGATGAAACAAGCCTATATCGTCGACGCGCTGCGCACGCCGACCGGCCGCCGCAAGGGCGGGCTCGCGCACGTGCATGCGGCGGACCTCGGCGGCTTCGTGCTGAAGACGCTGGTCGGGCGCAACGCGATTCCCGCGGACGAATACGACGACGTGGTGTTCGGCTGCGTCGACACGATCGGCCCGCTCGCGGGCAACATCGCGCGCACCTGCTGGCTCGCGGCCGGGCTGCCGCTGCAGGTGCCGGGCGTGACGGTCGACCGCCAGTGCGGCTCGTCGCAGCAGGCCGTGCATTTCGCCGCGCAGGCCGTGATGAGCGGTGTGCAGGACGTGGTGGTGGCCGGCGGCGTGCAGACGATGACGCAGATCCCGATCTCGTCCGCGATGACCTGCGCGGCGCCGCTCGGCTTCAACGACCCGTTCTCGGGCAGCAACGGCTGGCGTGCGCGCTTCGGCGACGCGCCGGTGTCGCAATTCGTCGCCGCGCAGCGGATCGCCGATCACTGGAACCTGTCGCGCGACGCGATGGAGCGGTATGCGCTCGAAAGCCACCGCCGCGCGGTTGCGGCGATCGAGGCCGGCCATTTCAAGCGGGAAATCGTGCCGCTCGAAGGCGTGGTGCACGACGAGACGCCGCGCCCCGATACCTCGCTGGAAAAGATGGCGACGCTCGAACCGCTGACGCCGGGCGGTTCGCTGACGGCGGCCGTCGCGAGCCAGACCTGCGATGCGGCCGCCGCGCTGCTGATCGTGTCGGAGGAGGCGCTGACGCGCTACGGGCTCACGCCGCGCGCACGCATCCATCACCTGAGCGTGCTCGGCGACGATCCGATGTGGATGCTCACCGCACCGATCCCGGCGACGCAGGCCGCGCTCGAGAAGGCCGGCCTCGACTGGTCGCGGATCGACGTCGTCGAGATGAACGAGGCGTTCGCATCGGTCGCGCAGGCATGGCTCGCCGACACGCGTTTCCCGCACGAAAAGACCAACCCGAACGGCGGCGGCATCGCGCTGGGCCATCCGCTCGGCGCGACCGGTGCGCGTCTGATGACGACGCTGCTGCACGAACTGGAGCGTACGGGCGGCCGCTACGGGCTGCAGACGATGTGCGAAGGCGGCGGCCTCGCGAACGTCACGATCATCGAGCGCCTGTGAGCGCGTCACCTTCACGATCCACGAGGCACAAGCATGGGAATCTGTAACGGACGCACCGTCATCATCACCGGCGCGGGCGGCGGGCTCGGGCGCGCATACGCGCTTGCGTTCGCGGCCGAAGGCGCGGCGGTCGTCGTCAACGACATCCGGCGCGATGCCGCGCAAGCAGTCGTCGACGAAATCGCGCAACGCGGCGGCCGCGCGCTTGCGAATGCGGACGACATCACGCGCGTCGACACCGCGCAGCGGATCGTCGACGCGGCGCGCGAAGCGTTCGGCGACGTGCACGTGCTCGTCAACAACGCGGGCATTTGCCGCGACAAGATGTTCACGAGCATGACCGAAACCGACTGGGACGACGTGATGCGCGTGCACCTGCGCGGCCACTTCTGCCTGTCGAGCGTGCTGGCGCGGGTGTGGCGCGATGCGGCGAAGGCCGGCCGCACGGTCGATGCGCGGATCGTCAACACGAGTTCGGGCGCCGGGCTGCAAGGCTCGATCGGCCAGTCGAACTACGGCGCGGCGAAGGCCGGGATCGCCGCGCTCACGCTGATGCAGGCGGCCGAGTTGCAGCGCTACGGGGTGCGCGTGAATGCGCTGGCGCCGGCCGCGCGCACGTCGATGACCGAAGGCGTGTTCGCCGACATGATGAAGCAGCCCGAGGACGGCGGCTTCGACTATTTCGATCCGGCCAACGTTGCGCCGCTGGTCGTGTGGCTCGGCAGCGCGCTATCGGCCGATGTGACGGGCCAGGTGTTCGAGGTCGCGGGCGGGATGATCGCAGTCGCGGAAGGCTGGCGCACCGGCCCGAGCGTCGATCGCGGCGCACGCTGGGCAGCGGCCGAGGTCGGCCCGGCGGTGGCGAAGTTGCTTGCCGATGCGCGTCCCGCGCAGCGCGTGTACGGGAGCTGAGCGATGGATCTGGCGCTCACCGACGAACAGGCGATGATCCGCGATGCGGCAGCCGACGTGCTTGCGCAACGCAGCGCGTCCGCCGACGTGCGCCGCGCGCTCGCGCAGTCGGCCGGCCGTGACGATGCGCTGTGGGCCGCGCTCGCGGGCGAACTCGGCTGGAACGCGCTTGCGTTGCCCGAGGCGGCCGGCGGGCTGGGGCTCGGTGCGGTCGAGCAGACGGTGCTGATGGAGCAGCTCGGCCGGCGCGTCGCGTGCGTGCCGTATTTTTCGACCGCATGCCTCGCGGCGACGGCGCTGGCCGGCTGCGATACGCCGCTGGCGACCGGCTGGCTCGCGAAGATTGCCGAAGGCGCGTGCAGCGCGACGCTGGCGCTGCCGTTCGACTGGCCGTTCGGCGAGCCAAGTGGCGCGCGGGTCGGCCGGCCATGCGGCGGGCCGGACGCCAACGCATTCGGCGCGTCTTTCGGCGACTCGTTCGACGAACCGGCCAGTGCTCGACCGCTTCCGTTCATCGCGGAAGAAACCGCGGCTGGCTTCGCGTTGTCCGGCGTCGCAGCACACGTGCTCGACGGCGCGCGCGCCGACCTGCTGCTGGTTCCGGCGCGGATCGCGAACGAAGGGCGGTCGGTCGGGCTGTTCGCGATCGACGTCGCAACGGCGTCGGGTCTCAACGTCACGCCGCTCGGCACGCTCGACGCGACGCGGCCGATCGCACGGATCGTGCTCGACGAGGCCCGCGTGAGCCGCGACACGCTGCTCGCGTGTGGCAAGACGGCGGCGCAGTTGCTGGAACGTACCGCATGGTTCGCGGCACTCGCGCTGGCCGCCGAACAACTCGGCGGCGCACAGCAATGCCTCGACCTGACCCTCGACTACACGAGCCAGCGCGTGCAGTTCGGCCGCGCGATCGCGTCGTTCCAGGCCGTCAAGCACCGTTGCGCACAGATGATGGTGCTGATCGAAGCGGCGCGCTCGGCCGTGCTCGGCGCCGCGCATGCATGGGATGCGGAAGCCGCCAGCGTGCTGCCGGGCGACGCATTGCGCGCCGATATCGCCGCCGCGAAATCCGCCGCGAACGATGCGTATGCGTTCTGCGCACAGGAAGCGATCCAGTTGCACGGCGGCGTCGGCTTTACGTGGGAATACGACCCGCATCTCTACTTCAAGCGTGCGCAGGCGTCGGGTGCGCAGTTCGGCAGCACGCCGCAACTGCTCGAATGGATCGCGTCCCATGCGATCGACGGCGGCGCATCGCGTCGCGACGAAGCGCTCGCACCCCCCGCCGCGGCGGCATCTCGTCCATCGGCAGCACGCACAGGAGCCCTCCAATGAACAGCGACACGCGCGAACGGCAATTGCGGCATGAAGTGGCCGACTGGGTGCGATCGCACCTGACCGGCGACTTCGCGTGCCTGAAATACCGCGGCGGCCCCGGCGACGAGGAAGCCTGGCCCGAGCTGCGCAAGGCGTGGGAGCAGGAACTGGCGAAGGGCGGCTGGACCGGCCTTGGCTGGCCGACGGACGCCGGCGGGCGCGGCTTCCCGGTCGCCGAGCAGGTGATCTTCCACGAGGAATACGCCCGTGCGGGCGGCCCCGGGCGGATGGGTCACATCGGCGAAGGGCTGCTCGGGCCGACGCTCGTCGCGTGCGGCACCGACGACCAGCGCGCGCGCTTCCTGCCCGGCATCCTGGCCGGCACGCAGTTCTGGTGCCAGGGTTATTCGGAGCCCGGCGCGGGCTCCGACCTGGCCAACGTGCGCACGCGCGCCGAACCGGGCGCGGACGGCGCGTGGCGCGTGTACGGCCAGAAGGTCTGGACGTCGCTCGCGCACGATTCCAACTGGATCTTCGTGCTGGCGCGCACGGATCCCGCGTCGAAGGGCAACAAGGGGCTGTCGTTCCTGCTGATGCCGCTCGACCAGCCGGGCATCGAGATCCGGCCGATCAAGCAGCTCAACGGCGGCGCGGAATTCAACGAAGTGTTTTTCGACGGCGCGCGTGCGGAAGCCCGCGACCTCGTCGGCGCGCCCGGCGACGGCTGGCGGATCGCGATGACGCTGCTCGGCTTCGAGCGCGGGATGTCGACGCTCGGCCAGCAGATGCAGTTCGTCCGCGAACTCGAATGGGTGATCGACGCCGCGCGCGAATCGGGCGCGGACCGCGACCCGGTGCTGCGCCAGCGGATCGGCCGCGCGTGGGTCGGGCTGCGCGTGATGCGCTACAACGCGCTGCGAATGCTGTCCGGGGCGGACGACGCCGATGGCGGGGCCGCCGCGCCGCTGCGCCGCGAGGCGCTGATCTACAAGTATTTCTGGTCGAACTGGCACCGCGACCTCGGCCAGCTCGCGATGGATGCGCTTGGATCCCGCGCGAACGTGATCGATCCGGCCGACGAAAAGCTCACCCATCTGCAGCGCGTGTTCCTGTTTTCCCGTGCGGACACGATCTATGCCGGCACCAACGAAATCCAGCTCAACATCATGGCCGAGCGCGGGCTCGGCATGCCCAGGGAGACAAGAGGAACCGCATGACCGCACCCCAGATCCAGAAAGCGCACGCCTACGTGCCGGGCCACCAGCTGCTCGCCGGCAAATCGGTGCTGATCACGGCTGCCGCCGGCGCCGGCATCGGCTTCGCGGCCGCGCGCCGCTGCGCGGAAGAAGGCTGCCGCGCGCTGTTCATCTCCGACATCCACGAAAAGCGGCTCGAGCAGGCGGTCGAGACGCTGCGCGCCGAAACGGGGCTGCAACAGGTCCACGGCCGCCTGTGCAACGTCGCGGTGGAGGCCGACGTGCAGGCGCTCGTCGCGCAAGCGCAGGACACGCTCGCCGGCGTCGACGTGCTGATCAACAACGCCGGGCTCGGCGGCTCGACCCGCATCGTCGATATGGACGATGCCGAATGGTCGCGCGTGATCGACATTAGCCTGACCGGGACGTTCCGGATGACGCGCGCGATGCTGCCGCACATGCAGGCCCGAGGCCGCGGCGCGATCGTCAACAACGCATCGGTGCTCGGCTGGCGCGCGCAGGCGGAACAGGCGCACTACGCGGCCGCGAAGGCGGGCGTGATGGCGCTCACGCGCTGCGCGGCGCTCGAGGCGTCGCCGTACGGCGTGCGCATCAACGCGGTCGCGCCGAGCATCGCGATGCACGATTTTCTGAAGAAGTCGGCGCCGGCCGACCTGCTGATTCAACTGGCGTCGCGCGAAGCCTTCGGGCGCGCCGCCGAAGTCTGGGAGGTCGCGAACGTGATGGTGTTCCTTGCAAGCGATTACGCGTCGTACATGACCGGCGAAGTGCTGTCGGTCAGCAGCCAGCACGCATGATGAGCACGACCCTCGACCCCGTGCGCGCGACGCCCCGCGTGTTCGCGCATCCCGGCGAACTCGCGGCGGCCGTCGGCGAGACGCTCGGCGCGAGCGCGTGGCTCGCGATCGACCAGCCCCGCATCGACGGATTCGCCGATGCGACGGGCGACCACCAGTGGGTGCACGTCGACCCGGCGCGCGCGAAGGACGGCCCGTTCGGCGCGTGCATCGCGCACGGGTACCTGACTTTGTCGCTCGTCAATGCCTTCCTGCCCCAGATCGTGCGGATCGACGGCGCGCGGCTCGGCGTCAACTACGGCTGCGACAGGATCCGTTTCCCGTCGCCGGTGAAGGTCGGCGCGAGTGTGCGCGGCGTCGGCGAGCTGCTGCGCGTCGAGCCGCTCGAAGGCGGCGTGCAGGCATGGATTCGCGTGACCGTCGAGATCGAAGGCGAAGCGAAGCCCGGTTGCGTGGCCGACACGATCAGCCGTTACACCTTCTAGATTCGGAGAGCCACACACATGGAAGACGCAGTCATCGTTTCCGTCGCACGCACGCCGATCGGCAAGGCGTTTCGCGGCATGTTCAACGACACCGAGGCGCCGGCGCTGGGCGGCCACGTCGTGCGCGCGGCACTCGAACGCGCCGGCGTCGCGCCGGCCGACGTCGGCGACGTGCTGATCGGCTGTGCCGCGCAGCAGGGCACGCAGGGCTACAACATCGGCCGCCTGTCGGCTGCCGCGGCCGGGCTGCCGGCGTCGGTGCCGGGCATGGCGATCGACCGCATGTGCTCGTCGGGCCTGATGTCGATCGCGAGCGCTGCGCGCAGCATCGGCGCGGGAGACGCGCGGATCGTCGTCGCGGGCGGCGTCGAGTCGATCTCGCTCACGCAGAACCGGCACAAGAACGCATATCGCGCGCGTTCGCAGGCCGTGCTCGACCACCAGCCGGCTGCGTACATGGCGATGATGGAAACGGCCGAGATCGTGTCGCGCCGCTACGGGATCTCGCGCGCCGCCCAGGATGCATTCGCGCTGCAGAGCCACCAGCGCACGGCCGATGCCCAGGCGGCCGGCCGCTTCGACGCGGAAATCGCGCCGCTCGACGTGCGGCGCGCGCGGTTCGACAAGGAAGGCAACCCGGCCGGTTACGAGAACGTGCACGCGGCGCGCGACGAAGGCGTGCGTGCCGACACGACGGCCGAGCGGCTCGCGGGGCTGAAGCCGTCGTGGAGCGGCGGCAAGGTCGTCGAGCAGGGCGAATTCGTGACGGCCGGCAATGCATCGCAGCTGTCGGACGGCGCGGCGGCCGTCGTCGTGATGTCGCGCAGCGAAGCGGCGCGCCGGGGCCTGACGCCGCTCGGCGCGTTCCGCGGCCTCGCGGTGGCCGGCTGCGAGCCGGACGAGATGGGCATCGGCCCGGTGTTCGCGATTCCGAAGCTGCTGGCGCGCGTCGGGATGACCGTCGGTGACATCGGGCTGTGGGAGTTGAACGAGGCCTTTGCGTGCCAGGCGCTGTACTGCCGCGACACGCTTGGCATTCCAGACGATCGGCTGAACGTGGATGGCGGGGCGATCGCGCTCGGCCATCCGTTCGGCATGTCGGGCACGCGGATGACGATGCACGCGCTGCTCGAAGGCGCGCGGCGCGGCGTGCGGCACGCGGTCGTGACGATGTGCATCGGCGGCGGGATGGGCGCCGCCGCGCTGTTCGAAGTCGGCGCGTAGCGGCACGCGGGCGGGTCGCGCCGCTCAAGCGGCCCTCCATTCAGGACCATTCGAGGCCGCGGCAACGACCGACGGCCCGGAGACTTGCGGGCGAAGGTGGTGAGCGCCATGGCGCGAACCGTCGTCGAACGCAGACACAGGAGACAAGCGATGAAACGAACTTTGCCCGGACTCGCGATATCGGCGCTGGTGCTCGGCGCCGCGCTGTTCGCGTTTTCTCCGCGCCCGCTGCCGGCGTTCCCGGTCACGGCGATCCACGCGGACCGGCTGCAGATCAACGGGCTCGCCCGGGCCGGCGCACGCATCGTCGCGGTCGGCGAACGCGGCGTGATCCTGCTGAGCGATGACGCGGGCGCCCGCTGGCGACCGGCATCGGTCACGCCCGACCAGGCATCGACGCTCACGCAGGTGCGCTTCGTCACGCCGACGCTCGGCATCGCGGTCGGCCACGACGGCCGGATCGTGCGCAGCGACGACGCCGGCATGCACTGGCGCGAAGTGCACATCGACCACGAGCATTCCGATCCGTTGCTGTCCGTGTGGGGCACGGCCGACGGCCCGCTGTTCGCGGCCGGCAGCTTCGGCCAGCTGCTGCGTTCGGACGACGCGGGCCTCCACTGGCAGACCGTGAAGACCCCGGCCGGCGACCGCCACCTGAACGCGATCGTCGGCGACGGCCACGGCAACCTGCTGGTCGCGGGCGAGAGCGGCACGCTGCTGCGCTCGACCGACAACGGCGCCGCGTGGGACAAGCTGCCGTCGCCGTACGCCGGCTCGCTGTTCGGCGCGCTGATGCTCGCGAACGGCGACTGGGTCGCGTACGGGATGCGCGGCAACGTGGTGCGCAGCACCGATCGCGGCGCGACCTGGACGCATGTCGACAGCCACGTGCCGGTGTCGTACTTCGGCGCGACCCAGCTCGCCGACGGTGAACTCGTGCTGGTGGGCCAGGGCGGCGCGATCGTCGCGTCGCGCGACGGCGGGCTGACCTTCGACGTGCGCAAGCTCGGCGGCGTGCAGAGCCTCGCGGCCGTGCTCGACATGGGCCAAGGCGCGCTGCTGCTCGGCGGCGAAGCCGGCGTCGCGCTGCTCGCCGGTTCGCCGTCCTGACGCCCGGCCGTCCTGCTGGCTGCTCCCGTTCGTTTCGCATCGACCAGAGAATTCCATGAACGACCTGTCACGCTCTCCTGAAGCCGTTCCCGCGTCGCGCCTCGGCGCGTTCGTCGAGCGCTGCGCCAACACGATCATCCGCCGGCGCCGGTTGCTGATGCTGCTGTGCGTCGCGGTGACGCTCGCGCTCGGGCTGTCCGCGACGCGCCTGAAGCTCGATCCGGGCTTCAACAAGATGATCCCGATGCAGCACCCGTACATGCAGGTGTTCGAGCGCTATGCGGGTGCGTTTCCCGGCGCGAACACGATCCTCGTGAGCCTGCGCTGGAACGGCGACGGCGACATCTACAACCAGGCGTTCATGGACGCGCTGCGCCATGCGACCGACGACGTGTTCTTCATTCCCGGCGTGAACCGTTCGCGCGTGTTCTCGCTGTTCACGCCGAACGTCCACTACACCGAGGTGACCGAGGCCGGCTTTCGCGGCGACGTGGTCGTGCCGGGCCAGTTCTCGAGCGCGAACCCGGACGATCTCGCGAAGGTGCGCCGCAATGTCGCGCGTTCCGGGCAGATCGGCCGCCTCGTCGGCAACGACCTGAAGTCGGCGCTGATCCGCGCGGAGCTGCGCGAGACCGACCCGGCCACCGGCAAGCGGCTCGACTACAGCGCGGTCGCGCGCCAGCTCGAGGAGATCCGCGCGAAGTACGCGAAGCAGGGCATCGACGTGAACATCATCGGCTTCGCGAAGCTGGTGGGCGACGTCGAGAACGGCATCGCGGGCGTCGTGGCGTTCTTCGCGCTGGCCTTTCTCGTCACGGCCGCGCTGCTGCTCGCCTATACGCGTTCGCTGAAGACCACCGTGCTGGTGCTCGCCGTCGCGCTGCTGCCGGTCGTCTGGCTGCTCGGCGCGCTGCCGCTGCTCGGGCTCGGCATCGACCCGATGTCGATCCTCGTGCCGTTCCTGATCTTCTCGATCGGCGTGTCGCATGCGGTGCAGATGACCAACGCGTGGAAGCAGGCGCTGGTGCGCGGCGCATCGTCGGCGGAGGCCGCGCGCGACGCGTTCCGCAAGCTGTTCGTGCCGGGCACGGTCGCGCTGCTGACCAACGCGCTCGGCTTCATGGTGATCATGCGGATCAGGATCGACATCGTGCGCGAGCTGGGCATCACCGCGTGCCTCGGCGTGCTGCTGATGATCGTGACGAACAAGGTGTTCCTGCCGATCCTGCTGTCGTACACGCGCCTCGAGCACGGCGCGCTGGCCCATGCGCAGCGCAGCGCGGCGGCCGGCGGCAGCCGGAGGTGGTCGCGCTTCGCGGTGTTCGCGCGGCCGGCGTCGGCGCTCGGCGTGTTCGCGGCGGCGCTCGCGCTGCTCGCGTACGGCACGCTCGAATCGCGCAAGCTGGAGATCGGCGACATCGGCACCGGCGCGCCTGAACTGCGCGTGAACTCGCGCTACAACATCGACAACGCGGCGATCACGCACCAGTACAACATCGGCGTGGACGTGCTGTCGGTGATCGTCGAGACGACCGGCTTCGACGACGCGTGCCTGCATTACCCGGTGATGAGCGCGATCGAGAAGTTCGAGATGACCATGCGCGGCGTGGCCGGCGTGCAGTCGGTGACGAGCGTGTCGTCGCAGGGCAAGGTGTTCATCGCCGCGTTCAACGAGGGCAACCCGCGCTGGGCCGCGCTGCCGCGCTCCAGCGACGGGCTCACGCAGGGTTCCAGCGCGTTCGACCCCGACAACGGGATGAACACCGCGAACTGCAAGGCGATCCAGGTACTGATCTACACGAAGAACCACGAAGGCACGACCCTCGCGCACATCGTCGACGAGATCAAGCGCTTCGCGGCCGGGAACCCGACACCGAACGTCGCGTTCCGGCTCGCGGGCGGCAACGTCGGCGTGATGGCCGCGACCAACGAGGCCGTCGGCGACGCGGAGATCGCGATGCTGCTGTCGATCTTCGGCGCGATCGCGCTGCTCTGCGCGGTCACGTTCCGCTCGTGGCGCGCGGTGCTGTGCATCGTCGTGCCGCTCACGCTGGTGTCGATCCTGTGCAACGCGGTGATGGCGCGGCTCGGCATCGGGCTGAAGGTCGCGACGCTGCCGGTGATCACGCTTGGCGTCGGCGTGGGCGTCGACTACGGGATCTACCTGTACGAGCGCCTGCAGCACGACCTCCGTCACGGCGCGACGCTGCCCGACGCATTCGCCGACGCGATGCGCCAGCGCGGCACGGCGGCGTTGTTCACGGCCGTCACGATGTTCATCGGCGTCGGCACCTGGGCGTTCTCCGCGCTGAAGTTCCAGGTCGACATGGGCGTGCTGCTCGCGTTCATGTTCCTCGTGAACCTGTTCGGCGCGGTGTTCCTGCTGCCCGCGCTGGCCGCATGGCTCGGCGTGGAGCGCGCCGAGCGCCGCGTGCCGGCGGCGCAGCCCCGGCAGGCGCCGGCGGCCGCGCTGCCGCCGAAGCCGGCGCGTGCACTCGAATCCGGCAATCCGGTGCGCTGAGCGCGCCCCTCATCACCCCGAGCGCGCGGCGGGCCGCCGCGCGCGTCCACCAGGAGACGACACACCATGTCCGCACGCCCCTACAAGATCGAAGCCCAGCCGCTCGTGCAGCGCTATGCGCGCGGCTGGCACTGCCTCGGGCTCGCCCGCGACTACAAGGACGGCAAGCCGCATACGCTGAACATTTTCGGCCGCAAGCTCGCCGCGTTCGCCGATTCGACCGGCAAGGTCAACATCGTCGACGCGTATTGCCCGCACATGGGCGCGGACCTGAGCCTCGGCACGGTCGACGGCGACACGCTCGTGTGCCCGTTCCACGGCTGGGCCTGGAACGGCGAAGGGCAGTGCGCGTCGATCCCGTACTGCAAGCGGATCCCGCCGAAGGCGCGCATCGGCGCGTGGCCGACCTGCGAGCAAAACAACCTGCTGTTCGTGTGGAACGACCCGGAAGGCAACGCGCCGCCGGAGGCAGTCGCGATTCCGCGTCTCGACGTGTGTTTCTCCGACGAATGGTCGGACTGGGTCGTCGACAAGATGGTGATCCAGGCCAATTGCCGCGAACTGGTCGACAACATCTCCGATGTCGCGCACTTCGCGACCGTGCACCTCGCGCCGATCGACTATTTCGCGAACCTGTTCGAGGATCACAAGGCGACGCAACTGATGGTCGGCCGCAGCGAGAAGCTCGGCGGCGACGCCCTGACCGCGCTGTCGACGTATTTCGGGCCGGCCGTGCACATCACGCAGATGACGGGGCAGAGCGGCGGGCAGCCGATCCACTCGGTGCTGCTGAACTGCCATGTGCCGATCGACATGAACAGCTTCGAGCTGCGTTACGGCGTGATCGTGAAGAAGGTGGCCGGGCTGACCGACGCGCAGAACATGGAGATCGCGAACGCGTACGTGAAGGAAGCGCAGCGCGCGTTCTACGAGGACGTCGACATCTGGCACAGCAAGACGCGGATCGACAATCCGCTGCTGTGCGAAGGCGACGGGCCGCTGTACCAGATGCGCGACTGGTATTCGCAGTTCTACCTGGACGTGGCGGACGTGCGGCCGACGAGCGTCGCGCGCAAGGCGTTCGAGATGCGGATTCGCGAAGGCGCCGCGCCGCCGGCGCTGCATCACGTGTTCGAGCCGGGGTAAAAACCGGTGCGCCGGCCGAAAAAAGGGGGGGCATCGAAATATGTGCCATCGGCCGGCAATGCACGCCGCGCAAGGCGCACGGGGCGGGCGCGCTGGTGCGCCGCATCAAAATGTCTTGACGAAACGGCCGCTACCGCGTAGTGTCCATGACCGAAGTGTCCAAGAAGTTCGATTGCTCATCATTGGCCGCACTCCGTGCGGCGGTCGTTGGTCTCTCCCTCTTTAGATTCTTTCTGTGCCCGTTGCGGGCGCATGTTCAATTATTCGTCATTTGTATTAAGGAAGTATTTGTGGATACCGGTACCGTCAAGTGGTTCAACGAAACCAAGGGCTTTGGTTTCATTTCCCCGGACAACGGCGGCGACGATCTGTTCGCCCATTTCTCTGAAATTCGCGGCACGGGCTTCAAGACCCTGGCCGAAGGCCAGAAGGTCAGCTTCGAAGTGAAGCGCGGCCCGAAGGGTCTGCAAGCATCGAACATCACGCCGCAGTAAGCCGCATCGGCAGCGGCCGCCAAGCGGTGGCCGCCGCCGGACGGATTCGCGCGCAGGGCGCCGCTTCGGCGGCAGCCGGCGCGCTTCCGATGCGCACGACCGATGCATCGCGACATCCACGATGCATCGGTCGTGACGCCTCCCTCAACGCATGCGTGATCCGCGTGCGACGCAACGCCTTCGTGAAGCGCCCGCCGCTTCGCGAGCGCATCACCGCTTCAACGCATCAACCCGAGCAGACCGCCGCCATGCCGTAGTAGCCGGCGCGGTCCCGACTTGCGCGGCGCTCCATGCGCCGCCGCCACTGACCGCCCGAACGCCGCAACGCGCCGGGCTCCGATCGCAAGACAGGCCCTGGGCCCGTCTGAACGAACCGATCCCCGGCAGCCTGCCGGCCGCCGTCCCGTTGCAGGTACGGCGGCGGGCAGATCGCCGCGGCTGCGGTCAATTACCTTGTCTGGAGGAATTGGTTTGGCAAAAGAAGAACTGCTGGAACTGGACGGAATCGTCGACGAAGTGCTGCCCGACAGCAAATACCGTGTCACGCTGGAAAACGGCGTCGTGGTCGGCGCGTACGCGTCGGGCCGCATGCGCAAGAACCACATCCGCATTCTCGCGGGCGATCGCGTGACGCTGGAACTGTCGATGTACGACCTGACCAAGGGCCGCATCAACTTCCGGCACAAGGACGCGAATTCGACGCGTCCGCAGCGCACCGGCCAGCCGCGCCGTTAAGCGGCAACGATCGGCGCGGGCCCGCAGCACCGCCTCGCCGATCGAATCCCGTCCGGCCGACGAGGCTGGACGAACCGGGTGGACGACACATCGCGTGCCGTTCACCGGCCACCGCCGGCATCGTCATGCCGGGGCGGCCACACCGCCGTTACCGGCCGCCGCGCGTGCGCAACGCTCAAGCGGCCGCGTCCCGCAGGAAATCCTCGATGACCGTCGCGAAGTACGGCGGGCATTCCTGCATCGGGTAATGCCCACAATTCGGGATCGTCACGAGCCGCGCGTTCGGGTGCCAGGCCAGGAACGTCGCGCGCATCGCCGCTTCGTCGAGCCCCGGATCCTTGTCGCCGACGATCACCAGAAAGCGCGTGTCCAGCCCGCGTATGTCGTCGACGAAATCCGTTCCCGTCAGCATGTCGAGATACGCGAGCCGGCAAGCCGGCGCCACGCGCTCGCGGTTCTGCCGCAGCTTCAAGTCGGCCCAGCGCGCCGACAATCCCCCGTCACGAAACGCATGAGCCGGCGAAACGCATCGTCGTTGACAGTCGTGCTCGCGAAGAACGCGCGTGCGTCGTCGTTCAGGCGGTTGCCGGCCGCCGACACCGGGCACACGGCGATTGCGCTCTTGATGCGCGATGGCGCGTCGGCGGCGATCCGTTGCGTTGCCATGCCGGTCATCGAATGGCCGATGATGTGAAAGCGCTGCCAACCCAGCCGGTCCGCGAGCGCGAGACAATCTGCCGCGATCTCGTCGACGGTGCAGGCGCCGTTCAGGTGGATGGATGCGCCGTAGCCGCGCAGGTCGACGAAGACGTAGGTGAAGGCAGTTTCGTCGAGATACGGCAATAGCGCCGCGTAGTTGGTGCGGTCGCCGAGCCAGTCGTGCAGGACCAACACACCTTCGGGGCCCGTGCCGTGCCGCTGATAGCCGAGGCCGTCGTGGTCGGCGTTCGGGTGGGAGGCGAGGGTGTCGACAGGGTTCATTTCAAGTGATTTCCGTTTGGTGGGTGAACCAAAACGAAACGCCCTCCCGGCGGACCGGGAGGGCGTCTTGAACGTGCATCGATCGTATCGGGCCGACCGGCGAAAGTCAACGCTCGGCGCACCGTCCCGCCCGAAACGTCGATGCGCTGCGCATTGACCCGGTGGTTGTCGTGCGACACCAGCGCCGCGATCGTCGACCCGATGTGCGTTACGCGGAAAAACCGCGTCGGCCTACCGCTGAACGCGCGCGCCGCAACGCGGTTCGCGTGCGGCTTTACGTGCGGGGCGGCGCGGTCGTACACTCGTCGGCAATTCGCGGCCCGCGCCGTGGCTTTCAATGCCTTCAGCGGCTTTCAGCGGGCCAACGACCGTGCCAAGCAGGACTTTCGTCGCGCGACGCCAGGAGGCGCCATGAGTGCAGACGCAGCCCCCGCATCCCCGTCGGTTCAGGACCGCATCCGGCACGTGTTCGTGCTGATGCTCGAGAACCGCTCCTTCGATCACCTGTTCGCGCTGTCGGGCTATCCCGACATCGTTGCCGCGTCACCGGGCAACAGCAATGCGTATGGCGATGCGGTCTACCCGTTCGGCGGCGGCGCGCCCGACCGGATGCCGACCGATCCGTGCCACGAATTCACCGACGTGCTCGAGCAGCTTTGCGGCGCGGGCGTGCCGTTCGTGAAAGGGCAGCCGTATCCGCCGATCGCCAATACCGGGTTCGTGTCGAATTACGCGACGTCGCATTCCGAAGGCACGCCGCCGCAGCCGGCCGATGCGGGCAAGGTCATGCAGGGCGTCAATATCGCGACGCAGGCGCCGTCGCTGTACGCGCTGGCGAACGCATTCGTGCTGTGCGACGCGTGGCATGCGTCGATGCCGGGGCCGACCTGGCCGAACCGGTTCTTCCTGCACGGGGCGTCGTCGGCCGGGCTCGACCATTCGCCGACCAAGGAAGAAATGGCCGGGTGGGACGTGTTCGACGGCTTTCCCTATCCGAAGGGTTCGATCTTCGCCGCGCTCGGCGACGACAACTGGCGCATCTACCAGGACCAGACGGGCGACCCGCTCGGCCACGTGCCGCAGGTCGCGTCGCTGAAGGGCATCAGCTTCTTCGACATCGACGATCTCGCGCATTTCGAGGCCGATCTCGCGGCCGGCTATACCGCGCGCTATACGTTCATCGAGCCCGGCTACGGCGACATCGTGCACGGTACCTATCAGGACGGCAGCTCGCAGCACCCGATGGACGGCCTGGCCGGTGGCGACCAGCTCGCCGCGCGCGTGTACGACGCGATCCGCAATTCGCCGGTGTGGAACAGCAGCCTGCTCGTGATCTGCTACGACGAGCATGGCGGCTTCTACGATTCGGTCAGGCCGGGCGCCGCGCCGCCGCCGAACGATGGCGCGGCGGCGACGTTGAACGCGAGCGGCTTCGGGTTCGACGTGTACGGCGTGCGGGTGCCGGCGATCGTGATTTCGCCGTGGGTCGCGGCCGGGCAGGTCGACCATACGCCGTACGACCATGCGTCGGTCGCCGCGACGCTCGAGCGGCTGTTCGGCCTTGCGCCGCTGACGGACCGCGACCGTCTCGCGAACGACCTGCTGGCGCTCGTCACCACGACCTGCCGCAGCGACTGCCCGCAAAGGATCGGATCATGAGTACCACACCGGCCCCCGACCCGCGCGATGCGCTGCCCGTGCGCGACGGCACGAGCCTGATCGCGTTCCTGCACATCCTGAAGAAAGCGCATGCGGCGCTGGTCGGCCATGACAAGGCTCATCAGCGCTTCAGCGAGATCGTGACGCGCGGGCAGGCGCGGCAATACATCGAGGAACTGATGCCGTCGCTGCTGCAGGCGCGTGCGGAACATCGGCGGCGCCGGCATGGCGGGAAACATCGTTGACGGATATGGCTGCGCGAGGTTGGGGCGTGTTGAAGGCGGTGTCTCGGTGAGAGCGGCCGCGACGCGTCACGCGGCCTGCCGGGCGCGCAGCGCGCCTACCCCCGTCAAAAGAAAACGGGGCTAGCGCCCCGTTCACACCGCTTCCGGATGGAAGACGGCCGTATGCGATTACGCCGCCACCGACCGCGCCCGCACCATCGTCAGCGCCGCGTCCTCGATCATGTCTTCCTGCCCGCCGACGAGCCGCTGCCGGCCCAGCTCGACGAGGATGTCGCGCGCGGGAATCCCGTACTTCGCTTCCGCACGCTTCGCGAACAGCAGGAACGACGAGTAGACGCCCGCATAACCGAGCGTCAGCGCGTCGCGGTCGAGGCGGATCGGCGCATCCATGATCGGCACGACGAGATCCTCGGCGACGTCCGAGATCGCGAACACGTCGACGCCCGTCTCGATCCCCATCCGGTCGCATACCGCGACGAACACTTCCATCGGCGTGTTGCCCGCGCCGGCGCCGAGGCCGGCCGCGGCCGCGTCGATCCGGTTCGCGCCGGCAGCGACGGCCGCGACCGAGTTCGCGACGCCCATCGCGAGGTTGTGGTGGCCGTGGAAACCGAGTTCCGTCTCCGGCTTCAGCGCGTCGCGCACCTGGGCGATCCGTGCGGTCACATCGTCGGGCAGCATGTGGCCGGCCGAATCGGTGATGTAGATGCAGTTCGCGCCGTACGATTCCATCCGCTTCGCCTGCACGACGAGCTGCCCGGGCGACGACATGTGCGCCATCATCAGGAATCCGACCGTATCGAGCCCGAGCGTGCGCGCGAGGCCGATGTGCTGCTCCGACACGTCGGCCTCGGTGCAGTGCGTCGCGACGCGGATCGTGCCGACGCCGAGCGCGTGCGCCATGCGCAGGTGCTCGACGGTGCCGATGCCCGGCAGCAGCAGCGCCGACACCTTCGCCTGCTTCAGCTCCGGAATCACGGCGCTCAGGTACGCCTCGTCGGTATGCGCGGGAAACCCGTAGTTGACCGATGCGCCGCCGAGCCCGTCGCCGTGCGTGACCTCGATCAGCGGCACGCCGGCCGCGTCGAGCCCGCGCGCGATGTCGCGCATCTGGTCGAGCGTGATCTGGTGGCGCTTCGGGTGCATGCCGTCGCGCAGCGACATGTCGTGGACGGTGATCTGCTTGCCTGCAAGTGACATCGCGTGGCTCCTCGACTCAAGCGGTGGCGGCCGTCGCGGCCAGCATCTGTTCGGCGAAACGCTCGGCCGTGGCGGCCGCGGCGGCGGTCATGATGTCGAGGTTGCCCGCGTACTTCGGCAGGTAATCGCCGAGCCCCTCGACTTCCATGAACACCGACACGCGATTGCCGTCGAACACGGGGCCGTTCTTCAACGCGTAGCCGGGCACGTAGCGCTGCACCTCCTTGACCATCGCATGCACGGATGCCGTGATCGCGTCGACGTCGGGTGGCCCGTCGGTCAGGCAGTGGATCGTGTCGCGCATGATCAGCGGCGGCTCGGCCGGGTTGATCACGATGATCGCCTTGCCCTTGCGTGCGCCGCCGACCTGTTCGATCGCGCCGGACGTCGTGCGCGTGAATTCGTCGATGTTCTTGCGCGTGCCGGGACCGACCGAGCGCGACGACACGGTCGCGACGATCTCGCCGTACGCGACCGGCTGCACGCGCGATACCGCGTACACCATCGGGATCGTCGCCTGGCCGCCGCAGGTCACCATGTTCACGTTCGCCTGCGCGCTGTCGAGATGCGCGTCGAGGTTGACCGGCGGCACGCAGTACGGCCCGATCGCGGCGGGCGTCAGGTCGATCATTTTCACGCCGAGCGCGGTGAGCTTGTCGGAGTTGTCGCGGTGCACATAGGCCGACGTCGCGTCGAATGCGATGCGGATGTCGTCGGCGGCCACGTGCGGCAGCAGTCCGTCGACGCCCTGGTCGGTGGTCTTCAGGCCGAATTCGCGCGCCCGCGCGAGACCGTCGGATGCAGGATCGACGCCGACCATCCACACGGGTTCGAGCACCGGCGAGCGGCGCAGCTTGTAGAGCAGGTCGGTGCCGATGTTGCCGGGCCCGATCAGTGCGCATTGGATTTTCTTCATCAGGAGGGTTCCTTTAGATAAAGCGGACGTCGCAGCCGCCGATGCCCGAGATCTGCATCGACAGTGCGTCGCCGGCCGTGACCGGAATCAGTTTCGCGAGCGAGCCGGACAGCACGATCTCGCCGGCGAGCAGCGGCACGTCGTAAGCGGCGAGCGTGTTCGCAAGCCACGCGACCGCATCGGCAGGGTGGCCGAGTGCGGCGTCTCCGCGCCCTTGCGCGACGCGCTCGCCGTTTTTGTCGATCGTCATTTCGCACGCCGCGAGATCGAGCGTGCGCGGATCGACACGCGCGTCGCCGAGCACGTACACGCCGCACGACGCGTTGTCGGCGACGGTGTCCTCGATGCGGATCGCCCAGTCGCGGATGCGCGAATCGACGATCTCGAAGCAGGGCGCGACGGCGGCCGTCGCGGCGATCACGTCGGTGCGGTCGATGCCGGGGCCGCGCAGGTCGCGTGCGAGGATGAACGCGATCTCGCCCTCGGCGCGCGGCGCGATCAGCGAATCGGCGACGATCGCTTCACCGGCCGCGTAGTGCATGCCGGACAGCAGGATGCCGAAATCGGGCTGGCGCACGTTCAGCATGTCCTGCACGGCCTGGCTCGTCACGCCGATCTTCTTGCCGACCACGGTCTCACCGTGTTCGACACGGCGTTCGATGAAGCGCTGCTGGATGCGGTAGGCATCGTCGAGCGACAGGCGGCGCGGGCGGCTCGACAGCGGAGCGACCGGCGCACGCGCGTGCCACGCGGCGTACAGCTCGTCGCCGAGCGACGTATGCAGGCGGGAAGACATGAAAGGGCCCTCGAATCTCGAATGGAACAGGCCGCCGTCGCGGGCGGCACCGTGCGCCGGCGCGTGGGTCGCGGGCATGCCGCGCCGACACGTTGCTTAGTTACCCGAACTGCGGATCGCGTCCGGCGAGAAGTACGCCTCGTTGAACTGCGGGCTGTTGTCGAGCTTCGGCATCGGGCCTTCGTTCGTCAGGCGGTCGGCCATGTACGCGCCGGAGATCAGGTCGTGGTAGAACACGACGCCGGGGTAGAACACCTTCGCGTCATACGCGTACAGCGTCGTCGCGACGTTGGTGCGCCACAGCTGGCCGCGTGCGTCGTAGTTGTCGGCGAGCAGCGTCATCCACGAATCCTCGTCGATGTAGAGCACGCGCTTCGCATACTGGTGACGGTAGTTGCTCTTCAGCGTCGCCTGCAGCACCCACACGCGATGCAGCTCGTAGCGGATGTATGACGGGTTCTCGTGGCCCTTGGTCAGCAGGTCGGCGTACTTCACCGAGCTGTCCATCGCCTTGTAGTTGTCGTACGGCACGTAGATCTCGCGCTTGCCGACGATCTTCCAGTCATAGCGGTCGCCGGGACCGTTGTACAGGCGGTCATCGTCGACGGTGCGGAAGCCGCCCGGGCCTTGCGGCTGGTCGTAGCCGTACTCGGGCGCCTGGCGCACGCGGCGCGTGCCGGGGTTGTACATCCACGTGCGCGACGAGTTGTCCGCGCCGGCCTTGTCCCAGTTCGTGAAGCCGACGATCAGCGAGCCGCGATCGGACAGCGGCAGCTCCGTCGCGTTGCGGTAGTACGTGCGGTTGTTCAGGTCGCTCTTCACGTCGAACTTGCCGGAATTGCGCGGCGAGTAGATGTCGTAGCGCACCTTGCCCCACGCGATGTTGCCGTCCGAGTACACGACCGCCTGGTCGTAGGTCGCCTGCTCGGCGCCGATCGCCGACGAGAAGCGCTGGTTCCACAGCAGCTCGGCAGCGGTCTTCGGGATCGGGTACGGCACCGTGGGTGGCGCGTTCGTGAGGCCGTTCGCGTCGGACGTCATCGTCGAATCCGGCGCGTAGGTGCGGATGTCCTTGTAGACGGAATCCGCGTAACGGAAATCGCGATGGCTCGGGTAGACGTTGATCTTGAACGTGGCCGGGTAGCGCTTGAACATCGCCTTCTGGCCGTCGGTCAGGTGCTCGGCGTACTGCGCCATGTTTTCCGCGGTGATCGTCGCGATCGGCTTGTCGTTCGCGAACGGATCGGGGTAGCGGCTGCCGCGCTTGTACTGCACGTCCGGCGGCGTGCCGAGCCACTTGCCTGACCACTCCGGCACGCCGCTGTCCTTGCTCGCGGCGCGCACCGCGCCCATCGGCGTCAGCGGGCCGTCGAGCGCCTTCAGGTCGTCCGGCGTGACCTTCGGGAACGACGCCGTCGCGACGACCGCGCACGCGGCCATCACCGACGCGCGCAGGAGGGGGAGATGAATGCGTTTCATATCGATCCTCATATTGCTGAATGACGAGCGGCCGGGCCGCTCAGAAGTGGTAGGTCGCCGTGGCCAGCACGTAGTCGCGATCCGCGAGCGGGCGCGTGACCGGGTTCGGCGATCCGAGGAACTTTGCGTAGACGAGCGACAGCTGCAGGTTGCTCAGGCGCGTGAAAGTGACGCCCGCCGTCACGCGGTGGTCGCCCTGGCCCGTCAGCGAGCCGAGCGCACCGGCGAGCGGCGACGTGCCCGTCAGGTCGTGCGTGTAGGTCAGCGGCACGTCGAGATCCCAGCCGTTGAACACGTTCTTGTAGCTGAGCGTCCATGCGATCTCCATCGCGAGCGCATTGCGCGAATTCGCGAGCGTGGTCGAGCCGTCGAGTTCCGAAATGCCGCCGGCGTGCACGTACGTGAGTTCGCCGATCAGCGACTGCGAATTCGCGAGGAAGCTCGGCCCGATCGAGTAGATGCCGGACAGGTTGGTCTGCAGCACGTTCGCACGGGTCGACTGCGGGCCCGTCGGCGTGTTGACGAGCACCGCCGCGCCCTGGCGGTACGACACTTCGCCCGCGACGTTCACCGGGCCGACCTGTGTCGAGAAGCTCGCGCCGGTCAGCTTGATGTTGCTGAAGTAGGTCTGCTGGTACTGGAGCGTCGGGAAGTACGTCGTGACGACGCTCGGGTTCATGTCGTTGTAGTGCAGGTGGTACAGGCCGAGCTCGGTGTCGCCGAGTACGCGCAAGCGCGCGCCGATCCCCCACTGGTTGCGGGCGCTCGGCTTGTCGTCGGGGCCGCGCGGAATGATCATCCCGCCCGGGCCGATGATGAACTGCGCACCGGGGCCCGTGACGTCGGAATAGCTCCAGTACGTGCCGGGCGCGGTCAGCCGGTTCTGCTGGAACGAGAGCTGGTAGTAGCCGAGCAGGCTGAAGTTCGGCGTGATCTGCCACTGCGTCGAGATCTGCGGCACCGGCAACAGGATGTCCTTCACTTCGGCGCCGGCCATGTACGACTTGGTCGCGTCGGACGGCCCCTGTGCGCCCGCGATGTTCGGGAAGAACAGGCTCTCGCCCCACGCGACGACCTGGTCGCCCACTTTCACGTTCAGGCTCGTCGAACCGATCCTGAACGTGTTGTACGCATACGCGGCGAGCAGCGTGGTGTGGCCGCCCGACCAGTAGCGCGCGTCGCTCGTGAAGGTGTTGTACTGGCCCGACTGGTTCACGGTGCCCGGCGCGTCGTTGTAGTTAGGATGGCGATACGCCTGGTCGTAAAACGTATCCGCGCGCACGAACACGCCCCAGTCGTCGTGCTTCAGGTTCACTTCGCCGAGCAGGCTGACCTGGTTCTCGATCAGCTTGTTCTTCGCGAAGTTGCGGTCGCCGTCGTCGCCGTTGATGTTCGCCGGCGTGAGGAGATTGCCGCTCGGCGCACGCGTACGCATGCCGAGGCCGTAACTGAGCGTGAACGTGTAGTCCAGCGTCGTGTCGGCGCCCAGCTCGATCGTGCTGCCTGCGTGTGCGCCGGGAGCGGTGCACGCCAGCAGCGCGGCGGCCAGCGTCGACAGCGTGGCGGTTGCCCGCTTGTCGGTACGGCGCGAAATCCGTTGATGCATGGTGTCTCCTCTGGGGGGTATCGACGTCGGTCGACTTTGTGTTGTCGTGAGAGGCAGAGTAGGGAGATCGCGGTAGCAGGGAATCGTCAAAATGAACTAGATGACTTCCCTAGCAGGCTGTTGAAAAGCGCCGCACCGTTTGTCATGCGTGTATCAGCGCGCGGCCGCCTGCGCGGCCGACAGGAACGCGGGCCGCTCGCCGCCGCCGTCGAGCCGCAGATTCGCGCCCGACGTGTACGACGCTTCGGGCGACGCGAGGAACAGGCATGCGGACGCGACGTCGTCGGGTGTCGCGAGCCGTCCGGCGGGAATCGTCGCGCGGATGGCGTCGAGCGCATCGTCGTCGCCGTAGTGGCCTTCGGTGGCCGATTCCGTCTGCACGAGGCTCGGGCTGATCGCGCCCACGCGCACGCGCGGCGCCCACTCGACCGCGAGCGACGTGACCGCGTTGACGAGGCCCGCTTTCGCGGCGCCGTATGCTGCCGTGCCGGGCGATGGCCGCGACGCGCTGACGCTCGCGATGAACAGCATCACGCCGCCGTCGGGCTGCGGCTGCATGATCGCGTTTACGCGCTGCGCGAGCTGCAGCGGCGCGATCAGGTTCAACCGCACGATCGATTCGGTGAAGCGCGGCGAGGCATCGGCCGCGAGCGCGAACGGCGAACCGCCCGCGTTGTTGACGAGCACATCGAGACCGCCCGCCGCATCGCGGATCGTCGCGAGCATCGCGTCGACCTGTTCGAGGTCGCGCAGGTCGGCCGCGACGAATGCCGCCGTGCGGCCGCCGGCCGACGGCGGTGTGTCGGGCGCGCTGCGTCCGCAGACGAACACGCGCGCCCCCGCCGCGAGAAAGCGCTCGGCGATGCGCCGCCCGATGCCTTTGGTGCCGCCCGTCACGAGCACCGTCTTGCCGCTGTAGTCGAATCCGTTCATCGTCGCCTCCGTTTCGGTGGGCCGATGATAGGAAGAAGCGCGCGCGGCTTCGTAGTCTGAAAGGATGATGCCGGCCGGCGCCGGCCGCGCAATCATCGTGGCAGACATCCATCGAACGACGAAGGAGACAACCCGCGATGACGATCCCCACGACGCCGCCGGCCGGCATCTTCACCGACGTGCCGGGCGGCCTGCGCCTGCACCACTACGAGGCGGGCGAAGGCCGGCCCGTGGTGTTCATCCACGGCAGCGGCCCGGGCGCCAGCGGTTTCAGCAACTTCAAGCACAACGTGCCCGCCTTCGCGGCGGCCGGCTATCGCGCGATCGTCGTCGATCTGCCTGGTTACGGGCAGTCGTCGAAGCCGTCCGACGTTGCCTATACGCTCGATTTCTTCGTCGGCGCGCTGCATGCGCAGCTGGACGCGCTCGGGATCGGTCCGGCCGTGCTGCTCGGCAATTCGCTCGGCGGCGCGATCGCGCTGAAGTACGCGCTCGACTACCCGGACGAAGTCGACGGGCTGATCATGATGGCGCCGGGCGGCGTCGAGGATCGCGACGCCTATTTCCGGATGGAAGGCATCCAGCGGATGGTGCAGCTGTTCACCCATCGCCAGATGAATGACGACACGATGCGCGAACTGCTGACACTGCTCGTGCACGACCCGGCGATCGTCACCGACGCGCTCGTCGCGGAGCGGATGACGGTGTGCGTCGAGCAGCCGACCGAAGTGCTGTCGACGATGAGCGTGCCGAACCTGACCGACGCGCTCGGCGACCTGCGCACGCCGGTGCTCGGCTTCTGGGGCACGGACGATCGCTTCAATCCGGTCGGCGGCGCGCTGAAGTTCCTCGAACGCTGCCGCGATGCGCGCTTCGTGCTGATGAACCGCTGCGGCCACTGGGTGATGGTGGAACACGCCGGCTATTTCAATCGGGAATGCCTCGATTTTCTTGCGACGCGCAATACGCGATAACGCCGGATGCCTCTGACGGCCGGCCTGGGTGCGGGCGGCCCGCCTGAACACCTACATGGAGACGACATGAAGCTCATCGAAGACCTGTTCGACCTGCGCGGCAAGGTGGCCGCGATCACCGGCGGCGCGCGCGGCATCGGCGCGGAGACCGCGCGCACGCTGGCTGCCGCCGGCGCGAGCGTCGCGATTCTCGACGTGCTGTCGCAACCGGCGCAAGCGCTGGTCGAGGACATCCGCGCGCAGGGCGGCCAGGCCGCATGCTGGTCGCTCGACGTGACGCACGAGGCCGACGTGGCGCGCGTGTTCGGCGAGATCGTCGCGCGCTTCGGGCGCCTCGACGTGCTCGTGAATAACGCGGGCATCGAAGGCCACAACGTGCCGACGCACGAGCTCACCCTCGCGCAATGGCAGCGCGTGCAGGACGTGAACGTGAACGGCGTGTTCCTGTGCACGCGTGCCGCGATTCCGCATATCGACGCGGCCGGCGGCGGCTCGATCGTGAACCTGTCGTCGATGTACGGGATCGTCGGCGGGCCCGACGTGCCCGCGTATCACGCGTCGAAGGCTGCGGTACGGATGATGGCGAAGGTCGACGCGATGCTCTACGCGGCGAAGAACATCCGTGCGAACTCCGTGCATCCCGGCTATATCCGCACGCCGATGCTTGAGGAAGCGTTTCGCCAGATGGGGCAGGACCCCGATCGTGCCTTCGAGTACATGCAGACCAACGTGCCGATGGCGAAGATCGGCAGCCCGCGCGACATCGCGGCCGGGATCCTGTATCTCGTGTCGCCGGCGGGCCGTTACGTGACGGGCGCGGAGCTCGTGATCGACGGCGGGTTTACCGCGCGCTGACGCGGCGCACGCAACGGAACAGGAGACAGGCGGTTGAAAGCGCTCGTGGCAGTAAAACGCGTGGTCGACGCGAACGTGAAGGTCGGCGTGAAATCCGACCGGACGGGCGTCGACATCGCGAACGCGACGCAGTTCGTGAGTCGTGACGTGACGAAGCTGGACCGTTCGGAACTCACGACCGCGAGCATCGTCGTGTCGGGTAGCCGTGGCCTCGGTAGCGGCGAGAACTACGCGAAGGTGCCGGAGCCGCTGGCCGGCAAGCCGAACGCGGCAATGGGCGCCTCGCGCGCGGCAGTCGACGCCGGCTACGTGCCGAACGACTATCAGGTCGGCCAGGCCGGCAAGATCGTCGCGCCGCAGCCGTACATCGCGGTCGGTATCTCGGGTGCGATCCAGCACCTGGCCGGCATGAAGGATTCGAAGGTGATCGTTGCGATCAACAAGGATCCGGAAGCACCGATCTTCAGCGTGGCCGACTACGGTGTGGTCGGCGACCTGTTCACGCTCGTGCCGGAAGCGGCCGCGGCGCTCTGACCGATGCCGCTGTTCGAATTCAACGGGATGCGCCCGCGCATCGACCCAACCGCGTATGTCGATCCGAGCGCGGTCGTGATCGGCGACGTGACGATCGGCGCGCGCTGCTACATCGGCCCGCATGCGAGCCTGCGCGGCGACTTCGGCGCGATCGTCGTCGAAGACGGCAGCAACGTGCAGGACGGCTGCGTGCTGCACGTCGGGATCGGCGAGACCTGCCGGCTCGGCGTCAACAGCCACCTCGGCCACGGTGCGATCGTGCATGGTGCGACGCTCGCGCCCGACACGATGATCGGGATGAATGCGGTCGTGATGGACGGTGCGACGATCGGCGCCACGACGATCGTCGCCGCGTGCGCGTTCGTGAAGGCCGGTTACGACGTGCCAGGCGGCGTGTTGCTCGCGGGCATGCCGGGGCGCGTCGTGCGGCGGCTGAGTGATGCGGAGATCGACGCGAAGGCGAACGGCACGCGGATCTATCAGCAACTGGCGGCGGACTGCCTGAGGAGGATCAGGCGGATCGACGGGTGAGCGGCGGGCATCCGGGCGACCCAGGATGTGACGGATTGCCGGGCAGGTTGCCGTTGCCGTAAGATCGTCACAGGCTTTCCCACCGGCATCCGCATGTCATGAAAAAGACCATCCGTTTGCGGCTCACAGTCATTGCGTCGGCTTTTGCCGTCTACAGCGTCTATATGCACATCCAGCAATTCATCGGTGGCTGCGTGTGGGTCAGGGGCCATCAGCGCTGCAGTTTCGAAAACAGCGCGAACTTCGAAGGCTGGATGGATCTCGACCTGATGATCGCCTGCTGCTGGGTCGCGGCGGCGGTGGTGGGCTGGATTTCCGTCGTGCAGGCCGCGAAGAAGCCGGGTTGAAGGCTGGCGTGTCTTGCGCGCGAAAGCGATTGCTGTCAATCCGTGACAACGATCGTCCGCGCGGCGCCGCCGCAATCGTCCGTGTTGCACCCGGATCCCCGTGCCGCGGGCGCAACCGGTCAACAGGATCGGGATTCTTTCGATCGTCGATGCACCGTCGGCACAGACGCTGCTACGGGCCTCGATTTCCATCCGCCGCCATCGGCGGTCGTTGTGCTGATTCCTTCCGTGCCCGGATAATGATCCGGCGTCGCGCACGCCGCGCGAGGGGAGGCTCCCATGCAATTTCCGACGGGATCGGTGGTCGCGCTCAGTTCGGCCGCCGCGACGATGTTTTCGATGGGCATGCTGTTTCTCGGCTACTGGGGTTTGCACGAGCCGCTGCCGTGGCGGTTCGGCGACTACGTCGTGATCCTGCCCGCGCTGGCCGGCTTCGCGTGCCTCGCCAGCGTGCCGTTTCTCGCGACGTCGCCGATGAAAGCACCCGATGACGAGGCGCGGATGTTCGTCGCGCGGCGCGTGTTTTTGTGCGGCGTGAGTGCGGTGTGGTGTGCGATCGTCGCATCGCTGTTCGTGTGAGATTCGGGCGGGAGTGGGTGAGCCGGCGCTCGCCGGCGCGGCCCCGTGCGAGCGTGTCGAAACGCCTTGCGTGCGTTCTTGACACACGGTTTTCAAGCGTCAACTCGGGCTGTCGTGGCGGTTTCGATTTCCCCGTGCATCGCACGAAGCGATGGCGATAGGGGCGGGACCGCGTCTTTCGTCACACGATGCTACGTAACGCAGGGCCCGCGTTACGTACGTGTTACCCGAGACGCGGGGTTGATCGCAGGAGTGGGGGCGAGTGCGGATGTCTCGCGTCGCCGCCCGGATGTTCGTTGGAACGCGGTAGTCCGGCGTATGTGTGAAGCCGTCGACGATGCCGATCGCATTGGCACGATAGATGCTTGTCGAGATGATCGAGCTGAAAAAAAGCGAACGGGGGCTTCCATGCAAAATCATTTCATCAAGGCGAATGCTGCGGTCGCAGCCATTGCCGCGGCTTGCGCATTGGCTGCGTGCGGCGGCAGCGACGTCACATCGCCGACGCCGGGCGGTAACAACGTCGGAACGACAAGTACGAGCGGCACGAGTGGAACCAGCGGCACGAGTGGAACCAGTGGCACGAGCGGGACCAGTGGCACGAGCGGAACCAGCGGTACGAGTGGAACCAGTGGCACGAGCGGAACCAGCGGTACGAGTGGGACCAGCGGTACGAGTGGAACCAGCGGTACGAGTGGAACCAGCGGTACGAGTGGGACCAGTGGCACGAGCGGAACCAGCGGTACGAGCGGAACCAGCGGTACGAGTGGGACCAGCGGTACGAGTGGGACCAGCGGGACGAGTGGGACCAGTGGCACGAGTGGCACGAGTGGCACGAGTGGGACCAGCGGGACGAGTGGCACCAGCGGCACGAGTGGAACCAGTGGCACAAGTGGAACCAGTGGCACAAGTGGCACAAGTGGCACAAGTGGAACCAGTGGAACCAGTGGAACCAGTGGAACCGGCGGTACGAGTGGGACCAGCGGCACCCCAGGCACCAACGGCATCATCAGTTCCGTCGGCGCGGCCGTCATTGACGCGGGCGTCACGATCAGCGGCGTGAGCCCGCCCGTGGGCAAGGGCGTGACCACCGGCCTCGGCGATACGGTCACGGGCGCCGGCACGATCATCCGCGACACGTCGAACGCCGTGAGCAACGGCATCGGCCAGATCGGCTTCACGGCGAACCCCGTCGGCACGACGGTTGCCGGGCTGGGCTCCATCGTCGGCTCGGTCAGCAACCCGGTCACCGGCCTCGGCGAAACGGTGAAGGCGCTCGGCACCGGCCCGCTGTCGCCGTTGGCGCCGCTCACGACGCCGGTCGGCGGCCTGCTCGATACAGTGGCAGGCGGCATCAAGACGGGCGGCACCATGCTCGGCTCGGCGCTTTCGTCGGGCCCGGTCCAGCAGACGACGCAGGCGATCAGCACGGCGATCACGCCGCTCGTCACGACCGTCGGCCAGGTCACGCAGCAGGTCGGCACGGCAACCGGCCTCGGGCAGCCGGTCGCCGGCCTGCTCGGGCAGATCGGCGGCGCGATCACGTCGGCGGGATGGAAGGTGACGTCCACGTCGCCCCAGCCGCTGGTCGGTGGCGTCGGCGGACTCGTTCGTGCGGTCGGCAACACCGTGACCAATGTGGGCGGCCTCGTGAACCCGAGCGGTGCGAACGGCGCGGTGCCGGTCGCTGGCCTGGTGACGAGCGTGGTCGGCGGCATGCCGGCGACCGTCCACGACGGTTCCGCGACCGGCACGGGCGGCGGCTCGCCGCTGGGTGGTCTCTCCAATCCGCTCGCGCCCGTGACGGGGCTGGTGGGCGGCCTGCTTGGCGGCTTGGCCGGCAAGTAGGCGATCGATTCCGATCGTCACGGCGGCAACCGGCCAAGCAACCTCGGCCTCCGGTTACCGCCGGCCAGGATTGCTGGATGATCCCCTGCGGGAACCGGATCGGACGCGGCTGCTCGATGCGTCAATCGCGAACGACGTCGCGTTGCGACGGCGGCCGCGCCAGCCCGCGTGCGGGCAGCGGCGTCGACATCACGATCGACGTGCGTGTTTCGCCGTACAGGTTGATGCGTTCAATCAGTTGTTCGAGATGGGTCATGCTGATCGCGGCGAGCCGCATCATGTACGAGTCCGCGCCCGTCACGTGATGGCATTCGACCACTTCGGGAATGGTCTCCAGCAACCGGAGGAATTTCGCTTTCGCCGGCTGCGGCACCGTGATGCCGATCAGCGCGCTGACCGGATAGCCGGCCGCGGCCGGATTGATCCGGGCCGTATAGCCCTCGACGACCCCGGCCGCTTCAAGCCGCTTCACGCGCTCCGTCACCGCCGGCACCGACAGGTGCACCTGGCGCGCCAGCTCCGTGTAGCTGATGCGGCCGTTGGCCTGCAACAGCGTCAGTACCTTCCAGTCCAGATCGTCCATCGCGGCGGGATTTTTTAAGGTGGAGTGGCCATTTTTCCTTAAAAACCGCATTCAGCGATGACGGGACTTTCCCTACGATGCCTGTTCCACCCGTTGCATCTCGCAAGGAGCAGGCGATGCTGTTCATCAAATCAGTCGTGATGGGGCTGTCGATCGCGGTGCCGGTCGGGCCGATCGGCATGCTGTGCATCCAGCGCAGCCTGAGCCGCGGTTTTCAGGCGGGATTCGCGACCGGCGTCGGCGCCGCGTGCGCCGATGCGATCTACGGCCTGCTTGGTGCGCTCGGCATCGCGGGCATCGTCACGGCATTCCCGATGCTGACCGTCGGCCTGAAAATCGGCGGCGGCGCGTTTCTCGTGTGGCTCGCGTGGACTATCGCGCGCCAGGTGCCGGCCGCGTCGACCGCGCAACGCAACCTGCCGCGCACGACCGTGCTGCGCGATTTCGTGACGACGTTCGGCCTGACGCTGTCGAACCCGATGACGATCCTGTCGTTCGTCGGGATCTTCGCGGCGCTCGGCCCGCTGTCCGGGGCGCGGGAGGGGGCGATGTGGCCGGCCGTGGCGTCGATGGTCGCCGGCGTGTTCATCGGTTCCGCGACGTGGTGGCTGTGCCTGAGCGGTACGACCGCCGCGCTGCGCACGAAGATGTCGTTTGCGTTCATGCACGGGCTGTCGCGCGTGTCGGCCGCGGTCATCGCGGTATTCGGCGTGATTCAGGTCGTCGCGGGCGTGCGTGGCGTCGTTTAGGTCGATACGTCGTCGCGCGTGTCGCGTTGTGACCGGATGCGTCGAATCAGGTCATCGAGCGTCCCGACATCGAGGACAGCACGCGGCCATCCCCGGGGGGAGAGATTACGCGGCAGGCCGACGCAGCATTGCCAGCAACACGCCGAACCCGATCATCAGCGAACCACTGGCCCGGTTCAGCCACGTGAAGCCCTTGGGGTTCGTCGCCAGCGAGCGCAACCGTGCGCCGATCACGGCGTAGGTCACGATGGCCACGAGTTCCAGCATCAGGAACGTCGCGCCGAGGGCGGTGAAGCTGAGGGCGTAGTGCGTTCGGTCGACGAACTGGGGAAAGAATGCCGTAAAAATCAGAATGGCCTTCGGATTGCCGGCCGCCACATAGAATTCCTGTTTGCAGTGCTTCACCAGCAAGTCCGCCCGGTCCTTCCGGGCCACCGCCGGCTCCGTCTCGACGACAGGCTGTTCGGCAGGCTTCGAACGCAGCAACTTGATACCTAGCCAGACGAGGTAGGCTGCACCGCCGAACTTCAATACCGAAAACAGGGTTTCGGAAGCGAGCAACAATGCGCCGAGGCCGAACCCGGTTATCGCGATCATGATGGCAAACGCCGCGAGACGCCCGAACGATGCGGTCACCGAATGCAGCACACCGTTGCGTGCCCCGTTGGACAGCGAAAGGACGTTGTTCGGTCCGAAGGCCATATTGAGCGCAAAGCAGGCCGGCAGAAACAGCAGGTAGGTATGCAATGACATGTCGTGAATTTTCGTGGTTGTTTGCCGCAGTTTACAACGGCGAAAACGGCACCGCGATCCCGCTCGATGCGCGTTCAGTCGCCTTGCTCGTGACGATCACCCCAGCTCGAACGACGTCACCCCGAAGACGCGATCGATTGCGATCGCCGGCGCGTCTTTCGTGTACATCCGGGCGGTTTCGAAGACGCTCGTCATGCCGTGCCGTTCCGCCAGCGCGACGGCCGCGGGGTTCGTTTCCGGTACGTCGAGCACGATGACCTCGCCGGGCATGCGCGCCGCCAGCGCACGAAATATCCCGGTGGCGACGCCGGCGTCATCGGCGAAGAGCGGGCCGATCTTGCAGCCGGTCTTGCAACGGCGCACGACACCGTAACCGGCGATACGGCCGGCGTCGACTGTCGCGAGCGCAAACGCATCCGGTTGCGCGATCCACGCGGAAACGAAACGCTCGCGCACTGCGGGAAAACACTGGCGATCGTAAGCGAGCAATGGCTCGAACGGCACGTCGGCCGCTGCCGCCACATGCGCGCACCCGATGCCGTCCACGCGCCCCTGGTAGCGGATGTTGCGGTACGCGAGCCGGAACCCGGACTTCCGGTAGTTCGCCTGCTGGGCGACGACCCCGTCGAGCCCGATGTTGCGGTCTCCAAGGTAATGCATGCCGTGCCGCCAGATTCGCATGCCGAAGCCCTTGCCGCGAAACCCAGGTTTGACGATGTAGAGACCGATGAAGCCGAAGCGTTCGTCGTAGGCGACGGCGGAAAGGCACGCGACTGGCTCGCCGCGCCAGACGCCGACGAAAAAGCCGGCCGGATCCGCTTCCCTGAAACACGACGGATCGTGCAGGCCGGGGTTCCAGCCTTCCGCAGCCGCCCATTCGACCGCCATGGCGACCTCGTCGGCCGACATGGTGCGCACGATGAAGTCTTCGCGTTGATCCATGGTTCGCCCCAGTCGCGGCTTGGAGGATTGCCGCGTCGCGTTACGGGATGGGCATCGGGGAGGCGCCGGCAGGCGAACCCTTGGCTGCCGAACGAGTCATCATAATCCTCCCGAGAGCGGAAAGGTGACGCCATGCCGTCGCGGGATGTGTGGTGTTGGTCGAAGCGGATGCGTCCGGCAGCGCCCGGCGAATGTTTGGAATCAGATGTGGAACCGTCATCAAGATTGTTTCGATCCGAGGTGCGCTGCGATTGGCTCGTATCGGCTGCCATTTTCAGTCACTCGACATGGTCGTATAGTTCGTTGACAATCAGCTTTTCCGAAGTTGGTCGCGCTTGTTAAAAACAAGTCAATGGTATGTGTTTCAGTCGGCGCTATCGACAGCGATCGGCACCAGAATTACTCCGATCGCCATGCGGATGAGAAAAGCCGGAACAGGAGCAAGAATGCATATTGGCACATCGGCGTCCAGCGCCCGTCGCGTAGTGTTCGGCGTCGCCATGGCACTGACATTGTCGTGGTTCACCGCTGCGCAAGCGCAGAGCTGCGCACCGGATAGCGTGGCGCGCGAGTGCTTGCTGCAGCGTAGTCAAGATGAATTTCAGCAAGCAGACGACGAATTGAACCGCACTTACCAAAAGGTTTTGAAGTCGATGTCTCGGCCACGTGACGAGTACGTCAACTATCCGGTACTCAAGGTGAAATTTGTCGAGGCTCAGCGGCAATGGGTTCGTTTTCTGGGAAACGAGTGTACCGCTTGGTATCTGATAAACGAGGCGGGTGAAGATCGCAATCTTGATCTACTGACTTGCGAAATCGACAGAACACGTGATCGTACGCGTGAATTAAACGCGTGGCTTAAGCAAGTGAGTCATGATTAGCGTAGCGCTAGTGTTGTGAGTTAGAAATTCGTTGAATAAATTGCCACCTGTAGTAGTGTTTGGTGAATGCACGAACACGACGAGGCGGCGATGGGCGGACGACCGAAGGTGAGCGAATCGGAGCGCGATCAACTCACGGCCCTGACGATGCGATGTAAGGCGGCGCAGGCGTTGGTATTGCGAGCGCGGATCGTGCGCCAACGCTCCCACATTAACGCCTTCTGGGTGTCTGTATAGTAGATCCGCCGTCTCTGTTTCATGACAACACTCCTTGCTGCTATGCAGCCTCAAGTGTGTTGCATAGACGGGTTGAATCCGCAGCCAGCAAGAGACATTCGCCCGCGTGGCGAAAATCGTTGCGATTAGTAGAGGAGGAACAGCTTACTCTGCAGCACTCCATTCGCAGAATCGATTGAATAATCGGAATCCAACATAGTCAGCTTCCCGCTTGTATAGCCAACGATAGTAGCAATCCCAGTAGCTAATCATTCGATCGCGAGTTCTTTGGAAAAAGAGCGAATTCTCTCGGAAAAACGCCCCGTAGATACATTGATCCATGGAGGGCAAGTGCGCTTCGACGGTATCGAGAATCTCAATGACATATTCGCCGCACAGCTGCACAACGAATGGTGCAACCCAAGGTTCAGGAGACGCTATTACCCGTTCGATCAAGCGCTGGCGTACATGGCCATCATGATGTCTCGTTAGCAAGCACGCGTATACGGTGGCTTGAATTTTATTCAGACATGAGAACAAGGTTTCGTCGGGATCGTCGTAAATCCGATATGGTATGCAGAGCGATTCGCCTCGAACAACGACCTGCAATCCATCATCGGTTGCGTTGCCACGTCCAATCAAATCCGCGACGACACTCACATCCGAGCGCAACGCCTTCGGAAAAGCCGCTATGAATGAACTGAATAGGGTCGCGTTTGCAGTTGGTTGAATGAGAGTCATACATCGTCGCGGGTAGTACGAGGTGTTGCCATTGTGGCATGGGAGTCTCAGAGACCATCAATATTCCTCCCCAATGTCCGTTTCCGGTAACCTCGACTGTCCACTTCGGGTCGATCTGCGCCGGTCGCACTTTGTAGGGCGGTGGCCGGCCGCGTTCGGCCAGGAGCGGCCCTCGTCGGATGCGTTGGTCGGACATTCACATGACTGCGCCACTCCGCAAGCCGTCATTCGGTCGGCGGGGCCACCTCGCATCTTGTGTCCTTTGCGTGAGCGCCTGTTGTGTCTTTGAAAGCGAGCGTTTGCGTTGTGTCCCGAGGTGCCTCAGCCGAAACGAAGGCGCTATTCTTCGCGCATATCACCAAGCCGAAAAGCACACTACGACGCCTCACGCTCCGTCACATGCTCGAGCAAATGCGCTACAAAGCGGGTGAGCTTGGGCAGCGGGCGCCGGTCGTGTCGATACACGATATGAACGGGGTGTGGCTTCGGCGAGTAACCTTGTAGCACTTGTACCAACGCGCCGCTTGCCAGATCGTGGCTCACCAGGACTTCCGGTTGCAGCAGCAATCCCGCGCCTGCGATTGCGGCCATCCGCAGGCCGTTGCCGTCATTGCAAGTGAACACCGATTCAGCCGTAAAGTGCGTGCTGTCATCGTCCCCGAGCTTCCAGCCGTTTCGGCTGTTCCACACCGTGTGAGACAGGCAGTGATGCGCGCTCAGATCCTGTGGCGTCTCCGGACGCCCGTACTGAGCGAGATAGCCCGGCGATGCACAGATCACCATGCGATACCGGGTCAACGGCCTTGCGACGAGGTCGGCATCACCCAATTCGCCAATGCGGATCGCTAGATCAAAACCCTCGTCGATCAGGTCGACGTTGCGATTGCTCAATTCCAGCTCGACACGCACGAGCGGATACATCTGCCGGAAAGTCGCGGCTAGCGGCGCAATGACACAGGCGCCAAAGGTGATCGGCGCGCTGATTCGCAACGTACCGGAGGGTGACGCGCGTAGCCGTTCAACCGACGTTTCGGCGATGCGCATGTGTTCGAGTGCACGCTTGGCGTCTTCGTAGAACACGCGACCGGCGTCAGTCAGACTCTGGCGCCGGGTAGTGCGCTCGAGCAGGCGCGCAGCGAGACGCTCCTCCAGTTCGCGCACATACTTGCCGACCATGACCGCCGAGATTTCCAGCCGCCGCGCTGCCTCGGTGAAGTTGCCGCCTTCGACGACGGCAACAAAGGTTTCCATGGCACGCAGTCTGTCCATATTGCGAACTGTAGATTAGTAGTGTCGGAAATTAGAGCACATTTATCGGATCGTTGGTTCGGTGAAGAATGGCGACGTTCCAACCTGAACGCGAAAAGGAGTGTTCGATGAAGATCGTCGTAATCGGTGCCGGCGGGGACGTCGGTCGTGCCGCGGCAGATGAGCTTGCGCGTGATAGCAAGCACGAAATCATTCGTGTTGGCCGCACCCATGGAGACCATCAGGTCGACATCACCCGTGACGACAGCGTTGGTTTGCTGTTCGAGCAGATCGGGTGCGTCGATGCCATCGTTGTCGCCGCAGGTAATGTCATACTGGCGCCGATCGAAAAAATGACGGCGTCCGATTTCCATAAAGGCCTGCAGGACAAGTTGCTCGGTCAGGTGCGCGTCGCGCTGGTTGGTCAGCATTACCTGAGCGATGGCGGCTCAATCACGCTGACGTCTGGCATTGCCGTCGATGATCCGATTGCGCAGGGTTCTCACGCCGCAGCGTCGAATGCCGGGATCGAAGGGTTCGTGCGTGCAGCTGCGTGCGATTTTCGCCGGGGTATCCGAATCAATGCCGTCAGCCCAACCATGCTGATCGAATCCGTGGAACGGTTTGGTCCCTTCTTTCCCGGTTACGAAGGCGTGCCGGCGACACGTGTGGCAATTGCCTATCGGCGCAGCGTGGAGGGCGTGCATAGCGGCCGCATATATCGGGTTGGCCACTAAAATAGAGCTCTCGCGGCACATCAACCGCTCCAGTTTGTCGCCATTGCTACCCATATTCGTCCCGGGAATGGCCGCTCTACATCGGAACGCGCCGCGTGGGTCACGCGACGGCGACCGGCAGCAACGGGTCGAAATCACCCGTTCCACCGCCCGATGACCCAAGCCCCGCATGCCGCATTGCCCCCAGGCCTTGCCGCACACCGCGCCAAGGCCTCCCCGTCAACGTGTCAGAACGTGTAGCTCACCTTCCCGAACGCCGTCCGCCCAAGCGTGTTGTACCCGTACGCGGTCATATACTGCCGATCGAACAGATTCGACACCGTCGCCGACACGGTCAGGTGCGAATTGATCCGGTACGACGCGCGCAGCCCGACCGTCAGATACGAAGGCAGATAGGTCGAGTTCGCCGGGTCGTCGAACGTCGTGCCGCCATAAAGCAGCGATGCCCCGGTGCTCAACGCATGCAGGTGTAGTTCATCCCACGTGTGATCGATGTTGAGGCTGACCGTCTGGCGCGGCCGGCGGTTGAGCCACGAATCGTTGGTCTCGTCCTGCGGATTCAGGATCCCGACCGCGAGGCTTACCGGCGTCGAGCGGCCGATCGTCCCCTTGTACGACAGGTCGATCCCGCGGATATGCGCGCGGCCGATGTTGATCGGCGAGAACGTCGCCGGGTTGTACGCGATCAGGTTGCTGACGCGCGTGTCGTAGATCGCGGCCGTGAACGTGCCGTACGACGTGTTCGCGTCGATCGCGGCCTCGACCGAATTGCTGCGCTCGGGGCTGAGATTCGGATTGCCGTAGCCGGGGTAGTACAGGTCGTTGAACGTCGGCAGCCGGAACGCATTGCCGTACGACACGCGCGCCGTGTACACCGGCGTGATCGCCCACGACAGCGCCGCGTTGCCCGTATTCACCGACTGCCCGGCGATGATTTCATGACGCCCCGCGAGGAACATCGTCACGCTGCCGAGCGTCGCCGACTGATGCAGCGAGAACGCCGAATCGTTGCGCGTCGGCACGCCGTTCGGAATGTCGATCGGCAGGAATGCCTGCTCACGCGTGAAGTCGTACGCGAGCTTGGTTTCGCCCGACAGCGGCAGTCCGAACAGATGGAACCCGCGCTCCTGATGCGTCAGCGACGTCGACGTGCTGATGCGCTGCGAATTGATCTGGTCGGTCGGGATCGTCGGATCGTTTGCGTAGATGAACTCGCGATCGTTCGAATACCCGAACGACTGGTCGAACTGCGTGTCCGGCGTGATGTCGAGATGGAACGCGACACCGGTCGTCAACTGATGATCGAGCTGGCGGTTGCCACCGCCGAGATTATCGAACGACAGATCGGACCGGTGATACAGCGCGAACGTCGAGATCGACCAGTTGTCGCGCGCGTAGCCGAGGCGCGCATCGAGATCCTGCGCGTGGTACGGGTTGCGGCCGTCCTCATGCCCGTACGCGAAAGGCCGCGTCGAGTCGATGCCGGCCGTGTTGTACGAGTGCAGGCCGAGCGAGTACGTGAGCCCGCCGAGCGCGGCGAGCGGCCCGGTCGACGGCACCGTGCCCGACGTGCGCAGCTGCGTGTCGAACGTCTTGTTCGACCCGCCGCCGAACGACACGGTGGTCTGGTTCGGCTGGTTGGCCGCGCGGCGGGTGAAGAGCTGCACGACGCCGCCCATGGCATTGGCGCCGAACGAAGCGGCGGCCGGCCCCGAGATCACTTCCACGCGTTCGAACGCTTCGGTCGGCAGATCCGCCCACGGCGCGATGCCGGTGGTCGACGAGCCGATCCGGATGCCGTCGATGAACACGGCGACCTGGCTGGCCGACGAGCCGCGGATGCTGACCGACGCGGATGAACCGGGCCCGCCGTTCTGCGAGACCGTCACGCCGGGCAGCGTTGCAAGCGCCTGCGTGATGCTCGGATCGCTCGGCGACAGCCGGTCGAGATCGGTGCGCGTGAGCACCTGGGTCGTCGCATAGCGCTGGTCGAACGACTCGGGTAGCCGACGCGTGTCGGTCACGTTGATCGTCGGCAGGTCGGCGCTTTCGGCGGCCGGGGCCGGTTGCGAAACCGCGGCGTCGCCGGCTGCGTGGGCGAGGGGCGAGAGGAGCGCGGTCGCGGCGGACGTGGCAAGGAGGTGTCGAATCTTCATCTGGCTGTCGCTGTTGCCGGGCTGCGCATGCGTCGATCGTGAGCGGGCGGCGGGCAGCACCGGTTTTGTTATCGGTGATCGGGTTATCGCGCGACCGGGCCGGGCAGGCCCTTGTCGCGGGCGTCGGCGCGGCGCATGCCGGCTGACGCGATCGAGCGGGAACGGCGCGCGCGAGCAGGCGGGCCGTGCATGCCGGCGGCGTGCCGGTGCGACGCTTCCGGAGCGGAAGCGGATGCGGTAACGGTGGACATCGGGCGGATCCTGAGGTCGGGCCGTCCATGCAACGGGCACCGCGAAAGGCGGTGCTGGCGCATCGGGACACCCCGCCCGGTGCGGTTGCTTGGACCTCGGGTCGATGGCAGGTCTCCTGGCTCGCGGGTCCTGATTCGTGCCAGCCTTCCCGGTTTCCCAGTGGCATGCGGTGGCACGGATTCGCCGCTCACAGTTGCGGGGGCAGCCGCAGATTCGAGGCGCGGCCTCTCCTGCGTTCCCTTTTGATCCCGTTCCCGGGAACCATCAGCGCGCAAGGGTAATGGGCACGTCGGCGGCGCGTCAATCGTTCATGTGCGTGCCGCCCGGAATGCGCGCGAATGGCAACAGTTCCTTTCCAATTTCTTTCAAGTTGGTGCCGGAACGTGCATTGAAATGCGCTCAAGTCTGATGAATGGCGGCGGGGTTACGCGATCGGAGGCGCCGGTTGCGCGGGCCACGGGCCGTCCCACGGCGGCGACTCGCCGAACGCGTCGACCAGATAGTCGACGAACCGGCGCATCTTGAGCGACACGTGGCGTGCACTCGGGTACACGGCCTGAATCGTCAGCGCCGTCGCGTGATAGTCGGGCAGCAGCGCGACGAGTTCGCCGCGCGCCAGATGGCCGCCGAACACGAAGGTCGGCCCGTAGGCGACGCCCGCGCCGGCCAGCGCGGCCGCCAGCAGCATCTGCATGTTGTTGGCGGACAGCCGGCAGGCGCCGTCGATCGCATGCGCACGGTTGTCCGCATCGACGAGCGTCCAGTCACCGGCCGACACGGCTTCGCTGAACGCGAGCCGGTGCGTGCGCCGCAGGTCGTCGGGCGTGCGTGGCGTGCCGTGGCGCGCGAGATACGCGGGCGACGCGCACACCGTCATGCGGCACGGCGCGATGCGTCGGGCGACGAGCCCCGAATCGGGCAAGCGCCCGATCCGGATCGCGAGATCCGCGCCGATGCTCAGCAGGTCGGCATAGCGATCGTCGAGCAGCACCTCGACGTCGACACCCGGATGCGCGTCCAGGTAGCGCGCGACCACGTCCCCCAGGTGCATCGCGCCGAACGTCACGGGCGCGGCGACGCGCAACACGCCGCGCGCGACGCCTTGCGAATCGCTCGCCTCGCGATTCGCCTCGTCGAACGCCTCGAGTATCCGCTTGCAGCGGTCGTAGTAGGTATGGCCGACCTCCGTCAGGCTGAGGCGGCGTGTCGTGCGTTGCAGCAGCCGCGCGTTCAGCTCGGCTTCGAGCGCGCTCACGTACTTGCCGGCCATCGCCGGGGACAGCCCGTAACGCCGCGCCGCCGCCGCGAGGCTGCCCTCGTCGACGGCCGCCACGAACACGCCGATGCAGGTGAAGCGGTCCATGAACCCTCTCCTCGATTCGATAGCCTGATTATCGACTGCACGTCGCGAATCGCCAATTATCAAATCCGGTGCCCGACTCTACGATGACGTCACGGTCGAACGCGGGCCGGGCCCGACCGGGCGAAGGCCGCGTTCCACCTTTCTTCATCAGGTTTTGACGGAGCAATCATGGCAACCGACATTCACGCAAACGGCATCCGGATTCGCGTCAGCGAACAGGGGCACGGCGAAGTGGCACTGGTTTTTCTGCATTACTGGGGCGGCTCGTCCCGCACCTGGCGATTCGTCGCGGACGAACTGTCCGACGCATACCGGACCGTCGCGACCGATCATCGCGGCTGGGGGCATTCGGAGGCGCCTGAAGCCGGCTACACGATCGCCGACCTGGCCGACGACGCGCAGGGCGTGATCGCCGCGCTCGGACTGAAGCGCTACGTGCTCGTCGGCCATTCGATGGGCGGCAAGACCGCGCAGTTGCTGGCGTCGCGCCGGCCGCGCGGGCTCGAAGGCGTCGTGCTGGTCGCGCCGTCGCCGCCGTCGCCCATGCAACTTCCCGACGCGCAGCGCGCGGGCATGGCTGGTGCATACGATACGCGCGAGTCGATTGGCCAGCTGGTCGATCATGTGCTTGCCGGCAGCCCGCTCGAACCGGCCCGCCGCGAGCAGGTGATCGAGGACAGCCTGCGCGGGGCGCCGCAAGCGAAATTCGCGTGGCCGAACATCGCGATGCGGGAAGACATCACGGCCGAGGTCGCGGCGATCGACGTGCCGGTACTCGTAATCGCCGGCGAGCACGATCAGGTGGATCGCGTCGACACATTGCAGGCCGAGCTGCTGCCGAGAATTCCGCGAGCCCGTCTCGAGATCCTGGAGGGTGTCGGCCACCTGTCGCCGCTGGAAGCGCCGTCCGCGGTCGCGGGGTTGATCCGCCGTTTCGTCGACGGGCTGGGCCACACAGCGCGTACGCCGGAGCAGGTGCCGCCTGCATTCGACACGGCGTTCAATGCCGGCGACGCCGACGCGGTCGTCGCGCTGTTCAGCGAGGGCGCGACGATGCGGATGACGAACGGCGAGATCGTCGCCGGCGATCGTGAGGCATTGCGGTCGCAATTCGCCGCGCTGCTGGCCATGCGTCCGCGGATCGTCAATCGGGTGCGCCGCACGCTCGTCAGCGGGGATGTCGCGCTGGTGCTGCTCGACTGGACGCTCACGATCGCGCGTCCGGACGGCATGACGCGGACCGAAACCGGCACGGCGACGCAGGTGATGGCGCGAAGCGCGGGCGGCGGCTGGAAGCTGCGCATTTCGAATCCGCTGGGGCTCGACTGAGCGGGAGCGGAATACGTGGTCGTGCGCCGCGACTCGGTTGTGCGCATGCCCGATGCGGTGAGCGTGGCAGAAGCCGCCACGGTGCTCAAGCCTGCGCTCGCCGCATGGGCCGGCCTGTTCGACGATGGCGGGCTGCGCGCGGGCTAGACCGTGCTGGTGCACGGCGGCGCGGGCGCGGTCGGCACGTTCGCGATGCGGCTCGCGGTGCATGCTGGCGCGCCCGGCGCGGCTTGCGCGCCGCGATGATCTATGGCCGGATGCCGAGCGGCGGCGCGCTCGGCCGGATCGCCGGGCTGCTCGAAAAGCGCGCGCTGCGCGTGCCGCGTTTCGAGCATATTCCGCTCGAACAGGCGGCCCGCGCACTCGATCTCGTTCAAACGGGCGAGGCAAAAACCAAGCGGGTCCTTCATGTTGCGGATATCGCCGGCTGAGCGGCCCGTGCGCTCATCACTGGAGACAACGATGACCGACACCCAAACCGGCGTACTGGCCGGCAAGCGCGCGCTCGTGACGGGTGCAAGCCGTGGCATTGGCCGTGCGATCGCGCAGCGACTCGCATCCGAGGGCGCGACCGTCTTCGTGACGGCGCGCAGCAACGCGCGGTGCGTTCCCTCGACGGCCGCACGGTGCCGCAGCCGGCGATTCCCGCGTATGCGCATCCCCACCTCGACCCGACAGGACTTTGATTGACATGACGAACTCGATTCGTTTCGACGGCGGCACCGCCGTGATCACCGGCGCGGCCAGCGGCATCGGCAGCGGGCTCGCGCGCCACGCGGCCGGGCTCGGCATGCGCGTCGTGCTGGCCGATCTCGACCCGGCGAAGCTCGACGCATTCGCCGCGACGCTCGACACGGACGTCTTGTGCGTGCCGACCGACGTCAGCCGGCCGGAAGCCGTCGACGCGTTGGCGCAGGCCGCCTGGCAGCGGTTCGGCGGTGTCGACCTGCTGTTCAACAACGCGGGCGTGATGGCGACCGGTTTCACCTGGGAAATCACGCCGGAACGCTTCGAGCGCAGCTTCGCGATCAACGTGCACGGCGTGCTGAACGGGATCCGCAGTTTCGTGCCGCGGATGCTCGAGCGCAACGTGCCGGCGCGGGTCGTGAATACCGCGTCGGTCGGCGGGTTCCTGCCGAGCCCGCTGATGTCGCCTTACTCGGCGACGAAATTCGCGGTGGTCGCGCTGACGGAATCGCTGTACGGAGAACTGAAGATGTTGGGTGCGCCGGTCGGCGTGTCGTTGCTCGCGCCGGGCCCCGTGCAGTCGGGCATCTTCAACGACCCGTTCGGCGCGGCGCACGACCGGCCCGAAGTGCGCGGCTTCGTCGATACGATGCGCGCGATGCTGAACGCGCACGGGCTCACGCCCGACGCGTTCGCCGAGCGCGTGTTCGACGGTATTCGTGAAGGGCGCTACTGGCTGATTCCGCAACCGGAGACGATCGACGGCGCGCTGCAGCGGCGCACCGACGCCATTCTCGCTTCACGCGATCCGTCGCTGCCGTCGTTCTGAGGGCCGGGCGCGGCAGCCGCGCCCGGCGCCCGCCGTCACATGTGCGTGCCGGAATGCGTGCGGCCGCTCGGGTCGCCGCCGCGATCGGGCGGCGTATTGTTCTGATCGATTTTCGCGAGCACGAAGCCGGCGTGCGGCAACGTGGCGGGCGAACGGTGCGTCGCCTGCGCAACGGCGTCGTGCGGCGACGCGGCGGGGAAACCGGATGACGTCACGCCCGGTTGAGCGAACGCCGAAAGGGAAGCAGCCGCCAGGGCGGCGGCGACGATCGCGTGCGATTTCATGGTGGCTCCTTCACGACTGACTACGGGACAACCTAATCAGTCTAGGGCGCGAAACTTAACGCGCCGTGAAGGCGTGATGCGGCGCGCATGACGGAATGTTCATGCGCGCCGCGCCGCTCATGCCGGCGCCGACACCAATGCGCAGAAGTTCTCGAGATCGACGTTGCCGCCGCTGATCACCACGCCCACGCGCTTGCCCTGCAGCGCGTCCTTCATCCGTCGCACCGCGGCGAACGACAGGCAGCCGGTCGGCTCGACCACAATCTTCATACGAGTGGCGAGGAAGCGCATGCAGTCGACCAGTTCCGCATCCGTCGCGGTCAGGATGTCGTCGACGTCGCGCCGGATGATCGGGAACGTCAGGCTGCCGAGGTGCTGCGTCTGCGCGCCGTCGGCGATCGTGTGCGGCGTGTCGATATGCACGATCGCGCCGGACCGGAACGATTGCTGGCCGTCGTTGCCGGCTTCCGGCTCGACGCCGTACAGTGCCGCGTGCGGCGACAGCGCGCGCGTGGCGAGCGCGGTGCCCGACAGCAGCCCGCCGCCGCCGAGCGGCACGAATACCGCATCGAGCGGGCCGACTTCGTCGAACAGTTCCTTGGCCGCCGTGCCCTGGCCGGCGATCACGTCCGGGTGGTCGTAGGGCGGAATCAGCGTGAGTCCGTGCTGCGCGGCGAGATCGCGCCCGATCTGTTCGCGATCCTCGGTGTAGCGGTCGTAGGTCACGACGTTGCCGCCGTAGCCGCGCGTCGCGGCCATCTTCGCGGCCGGCGCATCCTGCGGCATCACGATCGTCGCGGGAATGCCGAGCATGCGCGCGGACAGCGCGATCGCCTGCGCATGGTTGCCGGACGAAAAGGCGACGACGCCGTTGCGGCGCTGCTCCGCGTCGAAACGCGACAGCGCGTTGAACGCGCCGCGGAACTTGAATGCGCCCATGCGCTGCAGGTTCTCGCACTTGAAGAACACTTGCGCGCCGAGCGCTTCGTCGATCGTCCGCGACGTCATCACCGGCGTGCGGTGCGCATGGCCCTCGAGTCGGGCCGCGGCGGCGGCAACGTCGTCGTAGGTGGGGAGAGTCGGAGAGTTCATGGGATGCCCGGTGGTCGTAAGAATCGGTCAGCAGGAAAGCCGCGCGGGTATCGCGCGTGGGTCATTTCGCATCGTTGTAGACGGTCGCGCGCGAGACGCCGAGATGCTGCGACACGATCTCCATCGCGCGGCGCACCTCGAGGAAACCGTCGGCCTTCAGTGTCTGCATCAGCTCGCGGCGCTGGTCGGTCTTCAGTTCGCGCGGCGTCGTCGCGAGGCGCATCGCGAATGCGTCGATGCGTTGCCGGATCGCATCCGCGCCGGCGGGGTCCAGCGTTTCCGCAACCGCTTCGCCGTCGGTGCTGCAGAACTGGTTCAGCATGCCCTGGAAACCGCGGAACAGCGTGACGTCGGCATTCAGGCACAGCGCGGCCACATAGCGGCCGGTCGAATCCTTGATGCCGATCGACGTGCTTTTCGCGGTGCGGCCGTCGGCGAAGCGGTTCGGGTAGTTCGCGAGCACTGGCGGGAAATCTTCGTCCGCGATGCGGGCGAGGCCGAGCTCGGTCGCGGGATCGCCGACTGCGCGCCCCGACAGGTTGTTGTGGATCGCGAGGATCGCGTGCTTCGGCGTGCGCAGGTCGTGAACCACGACCTCGGTGAACGGCGCGAACATCGCGCCGAGCCCTTCGGCAATGCGCTGCACCTGTTCGATCAGCGATGCCTGCTCGGACGGCGCGCGTTTCCGGGTGGGGGTCATGATGGTTTCGCGGTCAGGTTTCGGATCGATGCGACGGCTTCGGGAAAGGGGCAACCGCCGAGTTATTCGCCGTCCGCGGCTTCCGGCCGCGTGATGTCGGCGAGCAGCGGCTGCGCGATCCGCACATAGTCGGCCGCGTCGAGCACGACGGAGCGGTCGAGGCGGCCGGCGTTGAAAGCGATCTCGGTGTTGCGTTCGACCAGGGCGGGATCGACGACGAGCGTCACGCCGGGGGCGAACACGAACGGCGGCACGGCGCCCATCACGCAGCGCGTGACGGCGGCCGCGAGGTCGGGCGACGCGAGTGTTGCCTTGCGGCGGCCGAGCGCATCGGCGACCTTGCGGAAATCGATCTTCAGGTGGCCCGGAATGACCGCGAGCGCGGTGGCGTCGCCGCCATCCTTGAATGCACACAGCATCGCCTTCGCGCCCTGTTCGGGGCGTGTGCCGCGCAGCGCGGCGATCGCGTCGGATTTCCCTTCGGCCGGATGCTCCAGCACACGGAACCGCGCGCCGGACGTGTTCAGCAGATTGCAAAGCGTGTCGAAAACGGAGTAGTCGCTCATGTCGCTCCGGGCAGGTGGGGCCGGGGGATCGCGGCGCGCCGGGGCGGGGGCTTCGGCGAGTCGGTCGATGGAATGTCCAAGTATAGACGTTTTGTCATGGCGCGGTAAAGAGCGGGGCGGGGAGCGACGGTCAGTCGACGTTGCTGCGCAAGTCGTCGACAATGGCGGTCGGCCAAATCCGAGGCCCGGACGAAGCTTGCTTGAAACCGGTTGGAAGATGGATCGACGAGGAATACACGAACAATGTTGACCGACATGCAGGAAAAGCGCCGAGACGATTCATTCTCGGGGCAGCGATATCCAGGCGACAGAAACAGGAAGAAACGTCACTTTTACGGACAGGCGATGCTGGCGCTCATACTGGCATTTGTTGCCAATTGCGCATTTGCCGCGGGCGATGTGAGCGACCTGGACCAGCAAGCTGCGTTGCGTACGCTGATGGGCAACGATCCCGCGCCGGCCGACAGCATCAAGGGCGTCGCGCTGTCGCCATGGGCGCATGGGCCGGCAGCTGCAGGGCCGCTGTGGGTCGTGGCTGCATTGGTCCAGCGCTCGACCGACGACGTCGACGCGGCGCTGTGGACAGGTGTCCTGACCCGCGACGGGCAAGGGTTCCACCTGCTCGCGAGCGATCGAAGCGAGCGCGTCGATACGTCACCGATGTTGTGGAACGCGTTCCTGACCATGGACGTGATCCCCTACCGAATCAGCGCGCAGGAAACCGCGTTTGGCGTTCGGTTCAGCAATAACTACACATCGACCGCGCATAGCGATACGAACGAGATACTGAGCCTGTATCGTTATGCCGATGCTCGCGTGACGCCCATCTTCACCGCGGTGACCGACTGGTCGACCTATGACAAGGACGGGGCGGCGGAATGCGTCGCGGCGAAGGCCGGGAAAGGCAACGATCAGGGCGACGCAGCGCAGGATGCGTGCGATGCGGAAAACACGCAGCAGGTTCATTACGCGCTGTCGTTCAGCCCTCACATGACCAACGGGCATTACGACCTCGTCGTGCGTCCGAAGGGCAAGGCCGCGTCGGGCAAGGCTGCGCGGTTTACCTGGAACGAGAAGACGTATCAGCCGCGTCGATTCGCCGGCGACTGGCACTGAAAGCCGGCTGCGTGTGGGCCCGGTATCGACGGTCTCATGCACATTTGCAGCCGTTGGCTATGGTTTTTCACAGCGAGACCCCTTACAAACCATGCAGACGGAAATCGAAGCGCCGGGCCCCGTCGGCCCGCTGAGAGGCACGCTCTTGTCGCCGGATACCGGCGACGCCCCGGTGGTGCTGATCGTGCCGGGTTCGGGCCCGACCGACAGGAACGGCAACGCGCCGAACTGGATCCAGGCGTTGACCTACCGGTTGCTCGCGGAGGGATTGCGCGATGCAGGCATCGCGTCGGTTCGAATCGACAAGCGCGGCATGTACGGCAGCGCGTCGGCGGTTCCGGATGCCGATGACGTCACGCTCGACGACTACGCGGCCGACGTCCATGCGTGGGTAGCGGCCATCCGGGCGCGGACGGGGGCGCCCCGCGTATGGGTGTTGGGGCATAGCGAGGGCGGGCTGGTGGCAATGCTGGCTGCTCGGCAATCGGCCGACATCGCCGGCCTGATCCTGGTTTCCACGGCGGGGCGCCCGCTCGTGCAAGTACTGCGGCAACAACTGCAATCGAACCCGGCCAATGCGCCGGTTCTGGAAAATGCGCTATCGATCCTCGCATCCCTGGAAGCCGGGAAACGCGTAGACGCGACCCGCATCGATCCAGCACTCATGCCGTTGTTCAGGCCGCAAGTCCAGCGTTTCCTGATGAGCGAACTGAGCGTCGATCCGGCGGCCGTGCTGGCGGATTACACGAAGCCGGTGCTCATCGTGCAGGGCACGCGGGATATCCAGGTTGCCATAGAGGACGCGGAGCTTCTGCAGCGTGCCAATCCACGAGCCGGAATGGCGCTGATCGCCGACGCCAATCACGCCCTCAAGACGGTCCGCACCGCGGATCTGCACGAAAACCTCGCTGCGTACTCGAACCCGGATCTGCCGCTCGCGGATGGCGTGGTGGCTGCGGTTTCAAAGTTTGTGACCGGATCGACCGTGAGTCGGCGCCAGGGTTCGTGCGAATCCGGTTTGTCCGGCGAGGCGGCCTGATACGGCCGGATGACGTCGAACGTCCATTGTCCGTAACGGTGGGTGGATACATGAGTCAACTTCGGGCGGCGGCGGGCCATGGGCGCTCGTTCGGCCGTGGATGAAAGCAGGAGAACGAGCATGACAAACCTGATTCGGTTCCGTATCCGGCCGGTCTTCCACGGCAGCGATCTTCTGGTCGAGATCCTGGATGACCATCGCGCTGCCGATTTTCCGGATGTCGCGGCGATCCTGCGGGATGCCCTGCATGCCGTCAGGGTTCCGCATCCGCACGGCCTCGACGAACCCGCAGTCACCTTGTCTCACGACCAATTTTTCAGCTATTGGACCTATGCACGGGGCGCGTACGAAATAGACGAAGATCTCTGGGGGCTGTTCGTGACCGCGACGCGCGACAATGTTTCGATCGTCGCGGACATCGAACGCGCACTTCTGTCGACAGGAAAGTTCGTCAAGGAAGACGTGGATTTCGGCAAGTTCGCGTGAGCCGACCGCACCACGCGGTCGCCCGAACCTACCCTCGAACCGCCTTCACCACATACTGACTCGTCGGTACCACGTCGATCTTGTCGAAATCGATGAAGCGTCCGCAGCTGTCCATCATCTCCGCCACATTCCGCTGGAATTTCCCGTCATCGCCGACCGCGTCGAAGAACGCATGCGGATCGGTCATCGCCGCGGCCGGAAAGCATTCCTCGACGATCGCGTCGTAGCCGGGCGCCGCATGCGTGAGCGCGCGCACGACGACGTTCTGCACGTACAGGAAATTGTCCTGCGTATCGATCGCGACGCGCGTGTGATGCCCGTGCCACACGTCGAGCCACGCTTCGTGCGTCAGCCGCGGCGGCCGCTTCAGGAACGCGAGCTGAGAAAAGCCCGTCGTGCGCTCGCCGGGCCGCGCCGGAAAGCGCGTATTCGGAATCGGCTGCGACTCGGTGACGAGATACGCGGCCATGTGCGGGACCACCGCGCGCACCGCATCGTCGAACGGCTGGCGGAACATCGCGTTCGCGCTATCGACCCACACCGCGACGATCCCGTCGATGCCCGGGTGCGTGTTGGTCTGCTTCAGGCCGGCGGCCGGCGCGACATCCGCATCGGCGACGTTCACCTGCACGCCGTGCGCGCCGAGCGACAGCAGCGTGTCGGCGAGTTGCGTGCGCACCGCGCGGCTCCACTGATCGGGCGCGGCCTGCGCGTCGCGCCACAACACGTAAATGACTTTCTCCATTGCTTCGGCTCCACGGGGATTGACGGGATCGGCGGCGGTGCCGCCGGGGTTCAGGAAGCGGTGGCGACCGCGCCATGCACACCATCCGCACCCGGCGCAAACCGGTTCGCGGTCAGCGTGAACGACGGCGGGATCGGCGACGTGACGGTTTCGAACAGGCGCTCGTGGCGCGTCGCGTGAATGCGCCAACCGTCATCGCGTTTCACGTACTGGTCGTCGTAAAACGCGGTGCCGTGAAGCAGGTAGTCATCCTCCAGATTGATCGCATGATCCTCGAGAAACCACACGCCGCACGCGTGATCGGCCGACACCAGCGTGAGCTCCGGATGGTGGCCGTGATGCATCGTCAGGAAGGTCGGCTTGCCGATCAGCGCGCGCAGGCTCGACACGAACGCGTCGCGGCCGTCGTACGCATAGCGGCCGCCGTACAGCCGCGCCTCGCAGTCTTCGGTCAGGCAATCGGCGAGCAGCGCCCAGTCGTGCGTGTCGACCGCGCGGAAATACCGGTACTTCAACTGTCGGATCTGCTCGTACTCATGGAGCGTGCGGGTCGTGTCGTCCATCGCCGGGTCTCGTGGTGGTGTCGTTCGATGGTAGGAACGAAGCCGCTTGCATCACATCGTCTGTTCGGACGAACGCCGTTGTCGCACCTGAACGGCGCTGCCGAAACGAATCACGGATTTCATCCGAACGGGTGATGGCCGGTGCATCGCGCGGCGGTAACGTGGCATCGACGCGGCGTTCGAACCGCGCGGCACCGAACAAGGAGACAGGATGACCCTCATCGAATCGCTGGAAGCGCGCGTGCGCCGGCTCGAGGACGCCGACGCGATCCGCCGGCTGAAGGCGCGCTACTTCGCGTGCTGCGACCGCAAGGATCAGCAAGGGATGCGCGATTGCTTCGCGCCGGGCCCCGTGCATATCGACTACGGCCGGATCGGCACGTTCGACACGCGCGACGCGCTCGTCGACGTGTTCGCGCAACTCGGCTGCCATCCGCACATCGTCGAGATGCACCACGGCGTCAATCCCGAGATCGACGTGCTCGACGCGACGCATGCACGCGGCACGTGGGGCCTGCACTACCAGATGATCGACACGAACGCGCGCACGCTCACGCAGCTCGGCGCGTACTACGACGACGCATACCGGAAGGTCGACGGCGAATGGCGGATCGCGGGCACGCGCTGCGTCGTCACGTCGACGCTGTCGGCGCGTTACGAAGGCGATGCGCCCGGCGTGCTGTTCGCCGGCGCGCAGCCGCCGGCCGCCTGACGCGCGCCAGCGCCACGCACGTGGCGCACATTCCACAGGAGACATCGAACATGACACGGAATCACGATGCGCCGGTTGCCGTCGTGACGGGCGCATCGCGCGGCGCGGGCAAGGGCATCGCGCGTGCGCTTGGCGCGGCCGGTATGACCGTCTATGTAACGGGCCGCTCGCAGAACGAAGGCGACGCGCCGCTGCCCGGCACGATTCACGAGACCGCACGCGAGATCGATGCGCTCGGCGGTCGCGGGATCGCGGTGGCCTGCGACCACGCGGACGATGCGCAAGTGAAGGCGCTGTTCGAGCATGTCGAACGCGACAGCGGCCGGCTCGACATTCTCGTCAACAACGCGACTTGCCTGCACGATCAGCTGATCCTGCCGGGCCCGTTCTGGGAGAAGTCGCTCGACCTCGTCAACATCCTCGATGTCGGGCTGCGCTCGGCCTATGTCGCGAGCTGGCACGCGGCGCGGCTGATGGCGCAACGCCGCAGCGGGCTGATCGCGTTCACGTCGTCGTTCGGTGCGAGCTGCTACATGCACGGCGCGGCTTACGGCGCCCAGAAGTCCGGCGTCGACAAGTTCGCGAAGGACATGGCCGTCGACCTGAAGCCGTTCGACGTCGCGGCCGTGTCGATCTGGATGGGTCCGCTGCGCACCGAGCGCACGACGCGCGTGTGGGAAGCACACCCGGATCTGTACAAGGAATTTTCGCTCGTCGCGGAAAGCCCCGAGTTCACGGGCCGCGTGATTCACGCGATTCACGGCGACCCGCAGCGCATGGCGCTGTCGGGGCAGGTGCTCGTCGGCGCGGAAGCCGCGCTGCGGTACGGCATCGCCGATCTCGACGGCAAGCAGCCGCCGTCGTACCGCGAACTGCTCGGCGGGCCCGTGCAGGCGCATCCGGCGATCGTCGCCTGAGGCGCGCGCATGGACATCCTGAAAGGCAAGGTCGCGCTCGTGACGGGCGCGGGGCAGGGCGTCGGCCAGGGCGTCGCGCAGGCGCTCGCGGCGGAAGGCGCGCGGGTCGCGGTGGTCGGTCGTACCCGCGACAAGCTGCTCGCGACCTGCGAGACGATCCGCTCGCGCGGCGGCGTGGCCGAGCCGTTCGTGTGCGACGTGATGGATGCCACGCAGATCGAGCAGTGCGTCGACAGCGTCGTCGCGCGGTTGGGCGGCGTGCAGATCCTGATCAACAACGCGCAGGTCGTGCCGCTCGGCCGCCTGCTCGACGTGACCGACGCGGATTTCCTGGCGGGGCTCGAATCGGGGCCGATCGCGACGCTGCGAATGATGCGCGCGTGCCATCCGTATCTGAAGGGCGACGGTGTGATCGTCAATTTCGCTTCGTCGGCCGCGGTGCGCTGGGATGCGTCCGGCTACGGCGCGTACGCCGCGACCAAGGAGGCGATTCGTGCGCTGACGCGCGCGGCGGCGTGCGAATGGGGCGTGGACGGCATCCGCGTGAACGCGGTCGCGCCGCATGCGTTGTCGCCGGGCCTGAAAGGCTGGATCGACGCCAATCCGCAGGAAGCCGCCGCGTTCTTCCGCACGATTCCGCTCGGCCGCGTCGGCGACTGCGAGCAGGACATCGGGCGCGCGATCGTGTTCCTGGCGAGCCGCGACGCCGCATACCTGACGGGCGCGACGCTGCCGCTCGACGGCGGGCAGGCTTACTGGGGCTGACGGCTGAGGCCGACAAGCGCGCGGCGCTGGCCGCGTGCCAATCATGATCCGGCAAGCACGCTCACGCATGCGCGTAGGTCGCAGCCGGCAAACCGGATTCGAACGGAGGACGACATGGGTCGACTGGAAGGAAAGGTAGCGATCGTCACGGGCGGTGCGCGTGGCATGGGCGCGGCGACGTGCAGGCTGTTCGTCGAAGAGGGCGCGCGCGTCGTGATCGGCGACGTGCTCGACGCGGAAGGCGAAGCGCTCGCGCGCGAGCTCGGCGACGCGGCGCGCTTCATGCGGCTCGACGTCGCCGACGAAGCGAGCTGGGTGCGCGTGACCGAAGCGACGATGGCGCAGTTCGGCCGTATCGACGTACTGGTCAACAATGCAGCCGTGCTGACGTTCGGCGGCATCACCGAACTGTCGAAACGCGATTTCGAGCGCGCGGTGTCGATCAACCTCGTCGGGACGTTCGTCGGAATCCGAACCATCGCGCCGCGCATGATCGCGCGGAAGAGCGGGTCGATCGTCAACATCTCGTCGGTGGACGGGCTGCGCGGCGTGAACGCACTGGCCGCGTACGTGTCGAGCAAGTGGGGTGTGCGCGGGCTGACGAAGGTCGCGGCGCTCGAACTCGGCCATCAGGGCGTGCGCGTGAATTCGATTCATCCGGGCGGCGTGAACACCGCGATGTCGAACCCGACCGGCGCGCCGCTCGAGGACATCAACAAGCACTATGCGAACGTGCCGCTGCAGCGCGTCGGCCTGCCCGACGAAATCGCGCGTGCGACGCTGTTCCTCGCGAGCGACGAAGCGTCGTACTGCAACGGCGCCGAGCTGGCCGTCGACGGCGGGATGGCGGCAGGCGCGTATTACCCCGGATTGCCCGGCGCGCCGTTTTGAGCAGGGGTGCCTGCCGAGCCTTCACGTCAGATGTTTGTGTACGCAACCTAATTCAGGGTTTGCCTGAGTAGCGAAAACGTGAATTCGCACGGCCCATGTTCGCGTTGGCCTCGCGCGGGAGCGGCGCGCCAGATTTGCCGCTCCCGCGAAACCGTTGGCGGGCGGCCGTCCTGGCCGTTTCGTCCCCAAAGCGCGCGCAATGGCGCTGCAAAAAAGAACGCACAGGCAACCGGCGTGCCCGCTCGCCGGCAGAGTTGTTTCTTGTTGCAACGCAACGTCTGCCGAATAACGGCGATGGTATGCTGGCCGTCATGACGTTGTACGGCAGGTTGCTTGTATGGCGAAACTCGCGTTCGCAATTACTAAAGAGACATCACCTTCTCTCGCATGCATCGCGGTATCGACGCGCGCTCCGCTCGCGCGTCCCGTCCTGCGCGCCGCCGCACCCTGCGCTCCAATCGCATCCCCCATCTCGCGGGCTCGCCCCGCAACCCCCATCCCCGCCCAATAATCTGGAGACATCCTCATGTCGCAAAACTCTTTGGCCGCAGCCACGCACGGCCCGCTCGTCGCTCCGCCGGCTTTCGTCAAACATCGCAAGCTGATCGACTGGGTGTCGCGCATCGCGGCGCTGACCGAGCCCGAGCGCGTCGTGTGGTGTGACGGTTCGCAGGAAGAAAACGACGCGCTGTGCCAGGCGATGGTCGACCAGGGCACGCTCACGCGCCTGAACCCGGCGAAGCGCCCGAACTCGTATCTCGCGCAATCCGATCCGTCCGACGTCGCGCGCGTCGAGGATCGCACGTTCATCTGCGCGGCATCGCGCGACGACGTCGGCCCGACCAACAACTGGATCGAACCCGCCGAAATGCGCGAGACGCTCAGCGGCCTGTTCCGCGGCTCGATGCGTGGCCGCACGTTGTACGTCGTGCCGTTTTCGATGGGCCCGCTCGGCTCGCCGATCGCGCACATCGGTGTCGAACTGTCCGACAGCCCGTACGTCGTCGTGAACATGCGGATCATGACGCGCATGGGCCGTGAGGTGTACGACGTGCTGGGCGAGGACGGCGAGTTCGTGCCGTGCGTGCACAGCGTCGGCCATCCGCTCGAAGCCGGCCAGCAGGACGTGCCGTGGCCGTGCAACCCGGTCAAGTACATCGTGCATTTCCCCGAAACGCGCGAGATCTGGAGCTTCGGCTCGGGCTACGGCGGCAACGCGCTGCTCGGCAAGAAGTGTTTCGCGCTGCGTATCGCGTCGACGATGGGCCGCGACCAGGGCTGGCTTGCCGAACACATGCTGATCCTCGGCGTGACGTCGCCGGCGGGCAAGAAATATCACGTCGCGGCCGCGTTCCCGTCCGCGTGCGGCAAGACCAACTTCGCGATGCTGATTCCGCCGCGGGGCTTCAACGGCTGGACGGTCACGACGATCGGCGACGACATCGCGTGGCTGAAGCCGGGCCGCGACGGCCGGCTGTATGCGATCAACCCGGAAGCCGGTTTCTTCGGCGTCGCACCGGGCACCGGCGTGAAGACCAACCCGAACGCGATTTCGACACTCACCGAAAACGTGATCTTCACGAACGTCGCGCTGACGGAAGACGGCGACGTGTGGTGGGAAGGGCTGACCGACACGCCGCCCGCGAAGCTGACCGACTGGCAGGGCAACCCGTGGACGCCGGAAATCGGCAAGGAAACGGGCCGCAAGGCGGCGCATCCGAATTCGCGCTTCACGGCGCCGGCCGCGCAGTGCCCGTCGATCGACGCTGACTGGGAGAACCCGGCCGGCGTGCCGATCGACGCGTTCATCTTCGGCGGCCGCCGTTCGACGACCGTGCCGCTGGTGACCGAGGCGCGCGACTGGGTCGAAGGCGTGTACATGGCCGCGACGATGGGCTCGGAGACGACCGCCGCGGCGGTCGGTCAACAGGGCATCGTGCGTCGCGATCCGTTCGCGATGCTGCCGTTCTGCGGCTACAACGTCAGCGATTATTTCGCGCACTGGCTCAAACTCGGCAAGCAGCTCGAAGGCGCGGGCGCGAAACTGCCGAAGATCTACTGCGTGAACTGGTTCCGCAAGGATGCGAACGGCAAGTTCGTGTGGCCGGGCTTCGGCGAGAACATGCGCGTGCTGAAGTGGATGCTCGACCGCCTCGAAGGCACGGGTGGCGGCGGCGAGCATGCGTTCGGCGTGTCGCCGGCGTATGAGGACCTGCACTGGGACGGCCTCGATTTCACGCGCGAGCAGTTCGAGGCGGTGACGTCGATGAACGCCGACGAATGGCGCGAGGAGCTGAAGCTTCATGCGGCGCTGTTCGATATGCTGAAGCTACGCCTGCCGGCCGAAATGACCGACACGATGAAGAAGATCGAGCAGCGCATCGGCGCCTGACGGTTCGCATCGACGTCGTACCCTGACGTCCCGCCGCCGGCATGCATCGCCGGCGGCGGGACGTTTTTGCATTTCGGCGTCGCACGATGTGCGCTTCAGTGGCCTGCCGCGACGAGCGTCGCGGCATCGGCAACATCCGTCAGATGGATGAGTTCGATAGCGCACGGTTGTGCGCTGACAGGTTCGGGAAAATCGAAACGGGTTGTGCTCGTAGAGTAGCCGGCCAGTCTTGTCGAACCGCAAGCGATACCAGGCCGTGGACGCGCGGGCAGGGGCGGCTATCGTATCGGGCAACGTATTCCTGCCCGTGAGTTCGGCTGCGAGGTTGCCGGCACCTTGATACAAACTGAGAGGGTGCCTCGATGATTTCCAGAATAATGAAATGGCTGTCACGTGCTGCTGCCGGTGCGCAGTCGTCCGCTCGGGCCGGCTTGGGGTGTGCCGCGTTCATTGCGGCGCTGCTGGCGGGGCAACCCGCAATCGGCCAGACCAACACACCCGTGCCCGGCATCAACCTGGGCAGCGAAATCAACGACATCATCAACCGCAACGCCAGCGACCCCACGCAAGCCATCAACAACTATATGGCCGGCCTCGCGGCGACGAATGCGCGCTGGGTCCGGATCGATATCAACTGGGCGCGCATTCAACCGTTGCAAACGACGATCGATGTCAACGATCCCAACCCAGGGGCCAGCAGCGGATTGAGTTGGGGCGTGACGGATACGGTCATCCGGGCGGCCCGCAACAATGGCCTGCGCGTGCTGGGCCTGGTTTTACTGACGCCGCCGTGGGCTGCCAGTTCGAAGTGTTCGAGCAGCTATCAGCAAGCGAACGGGGTTCCATCCTGGCTGTGCGCACCGGATCCGACGTTCTATACCAATTTTGCGCGGGCAGCGGCCAGGCATTACGGCAGCGACAGTTACGGCGGCGAGGTCGATGCGTGGGAAATCTGGAACGAGCCGAACTGCGGCACCGATTTCATGCCCCACGATCCGGTGCTGTATACGCAGATCCTGAAGAGCGCCTACCCGGCGATCAAGCAGGCGAATCCGGGCGCCTACGTGTATGCGGGCGGCAGCGCGGCCTGCACGACTTATCCGAACAACACGAGCGGCGCGCTGCCGTCGAATGGTGTGGCGGGGCTCGTCAATTCGACCGATCCGAGTTATCCCGCGCCGACGCAGTGGGATCCGCGCGACTGGCTGGCCGTGATGTACGCGAGCGGTGCGAAGGGATACTTCGATGCACTTGCGCATCACCCGTACTGCTATTCCGACGACTGGCAATCGGCGCCTGACCAATGCCCGAGCACGACGCTCAACACCACGTATCCGCAATACTCGAATGCGTTCAGCATGATGTGGCATACCTTCACGTCGCCGTCGTATGCGTGGCCGTCGAGCAGCGGCGATACGTTCTCGAGCTACACCGGCACGAGCCTGCGCGATCAGATGAATGCGGCGGGCGACGGCGCAAAGGCCATCGCGCTCACCGAGTTCGGTGCGCCCACAACCGGTACGGACGGTGCGACCAACTTTACCGGTCAACTGGGCGGCTCATCGACGCAATATACGAATGCCAATTTCCGGACCATGCAGAATGCGCCATTTCTGACGCAGGTGAACCAGGCGCGCGAATACCGGGCGCTGATGGCATGGATCGCGCAGCAACCGAAGGGCGCATACGGTCCGGTGTATGTGTACTGCTATTCGGACATGGCATTGTCGTTGCCGAACAGCACGAACATCTACGAGCCGTATTTCGGCATCGTCACGCTCGGCTTGACGACCGGTTCGTCGGGTACCCCCGGTGCAGCGAAGATAGCCGGCACGCCTCAGGCGAAGTCGAGCCAGTACTATCCCGCGTGGCCGGATTTCGGTGTCAATGCACGCGCCGCGGCGGCGGGCACCGCGGGTTATGCGCCGATCGGTCCGGGATGGTTCAACGCGCTGGGCAAGTAAATGTATTGAAACCGACTGCGAGGCCTCGCTCATCTGCATCGGCCGGCACCGGTGGAACCCTGCCGACGCACAGCGTGACCGACGCCCATGATGGAGCCGAAGGCATAGACATGGTCGCGACGACAGATGCCGATGCGTTCGTCAACGTCCCGCCGCCGGCATGCATCGCCGGCGGCGGGACGTTTTTGCATCCGCCGCGCACGCGCGCCGTTCGCTCATTGCGCGCGGCAATGAGCGACGACTTCGTCCATCGCGCGCTGCATGTCGCCGCGCCGGTAGCACAGCAGCGCGCTGTCGGCCGGATCGGGCTCGTACGACATGACGTTGCCGCGCCCCGTGTAGATCGCGAGGTCGGGCAGCAGCGGATGCTCCTGGTCGAGCGACGGCACGTCCTGCGGATTGCCGGCCGAGCAATCCGGCCGGCCTGCCATCAGCCGAGATCGAGCGCATTCGTCAGATCACCCGGCGGCGTCGCGCCGCGCGCGGCGAACGCCTGGTTGCGCGCGACCACCCCGTCGAGCGGCGCGAGCCCGTGCACGCGGCTGATGAAGCGCAGGATCGAGTTCGTGTCGTACAGCGTGTGATCGACGAAACCCTTCTTCGCGAACGGCGAGATCACGAGCGCCGGAATCCGCGAGCCCGGCCCCCAGCGGTCGCCGACCGGCGGCGCGACGTGATCCCACCAGCCGCCGTTCTCGTCGTGCGTCATCACGATCACGGTGTTGTCCCATTGCGGCCCGCGCCGGATATGGTCGATCACGGTCGCGATGTGACGGTCGCCGGATTCGATGTCCGCGTAGCCTGCATGCATGTTCAGGTTGCCCTGCGGCTTGTAGAACGTGACGGCCGGCAGGCGGCCTGCGTCGATGTCGGCGATGAAGTGGTTGGTCGACGGCTCGTCGCCGAGCCCGGCGTCGCGCAGGTGCTTGCTGCGCGCGTCGGTGCCGGGCGCGTAGTTCGCGAAATAGTTGAACGGCTGGTGGTGGTACTGGAAATCGGGCACGTTGCCGGTGTCGCGATGTTCGAGCGCGTACTGCCACGCGCCGCTGTACCACGCCCAATCGACGTTCTTTTCCGACAGGCGGTCACCGATCGTCGCATGGCCCTGCGGCGGCATCACGCGATGATCGGCCGGATCCGCATACGCGGCATTGCCCGGGTCGGCCGGCGGCACATAGCTCGGCTGGTACGGCGGCGCCATCGTGTTCACGCCATAGCCGTCGGGCGTCAGCGGGCCGTCGCCCGCGAACTTGGGCGGGCCGTCGAGCGCGGACGCCGGCGAATCGTCGGCGAGCTTCAGGCGCGTGCCGGCCGGATCGTCGCCTTCGACTTTCGACAGCAGCTTGGCTGCGTGCGGATGCTTGTGCGCGTCCGGATACAGCGGCGGCTGCGCGGAAATCAGGTACATGTGGTTCAGCCACGACCCGCCGAAAGCGGCCATGAAGAAGTTGTCGCACAGCGTGTATTGCCGTGCGAGATTCCACAGCCGCAGCGTGTCGGCCGAATTGCGGTAGTGGCCCATCACCAGGCCGCCCGAATCGGCCCACGCGGCGAACTGGTTGTTGCGGCCGCCCGCGATCTGCATCTGGTTCTGGTAGAAGCGGTGCCACAGGTCGCGCGTGATCACGCCGTTCGGCAGCGCCTTGCCCTGTGCGTCCGAAATCAGGAACGGCGCGTTCGGCAGCTTGTCGATGTCGCGCTCGGCGATCGCGTAGCGCTTGCCGTCCACTTCCTGCGCCTGCGGCACGAGCCCGCCCCAGATCTTCGGCAGCACGGGCAGCGGCGTCTTGCCGTCGCGATCGAGCTGCTGCGCGTGCTCGGGGCGCACCTCGCTCAGCGGATGGCGCACGCCCGGGAAATCGCCGTACAGGTTCGCGAAGCTGCGATTTTCCGCATAGATCACGACGATGTGGCGCACGCGCTGGCGCAACGCTTCGTCGATGCGCAGGTCGGCGGCGGAGCGCGGCGCGCTGCCTGCCGTGGTTTCGCAGCCGCTGAGCGCGACACCCGCGCCGAGCGCGGCGAGGCCGCCGAGCAGGCGGCGGCGGTCGGGATCGGCGGGAAGGTCGTCGGGGCGATCGGGGGTGTCGTTCACGTCGTGGGTTCCTCGAATGGGCGGGTGGACGGGGGCGTGATGCGCGGCGGCGTCGCACAGGCTGCCGCGCCGCGGGATGGAAGGCAACAGCCCGCGTTGCGGATGGGCAGGTGCGATGCATTTGTCACAAAAATGTCATGAGCGCGACTATAACGCGGCAACGGGGGCAGATGAAAGGTGTTGGTCGGACGATTCGAGCCGCGCCGCGGGCGATGCGCGACGCCTGCGCGCGAGCTAGACTTGATTCAGGGGCGGCGCGTCGCAGCGTGCCGCCCGGGCGAGGATTGCCCGGCGGCGCCGGCCCAAGGCGTCGTCGCGGCGCCATTGATGCGACGAACGAGGCGATGAAGCGAGGCGACGATGGCCCGCATGAATGCCGCTTCCGCATGGCCGCCGATGCCGCGCGCCGGCTGCGCGCGTGTCCGCCGTCCGCCGTGCCGCGCCGCCTAGCGTAGCGCGCACGTCCGGCCCGATGCCATGGACAGGAAATTCGACTACCCGGGATTGCTGATCGCGGCGGGCTTCTTCGTGCTGTTCGCCGCGCAGTTGCTGATGCTGCATCCGTCGTCGGCGTCGATCGCGTACAGCGATTTCCACCGGCTCGTCGCCGCACGGCTCGTCGACGATCTCGAAGTCGGCCCGGCATCGATCACGGGCACGCTGAAGATGCCGCAGGCTGGCACGATGCTGCCGGCGTCCGAAGTCGCGGCCGTGCAGCAGGCTGGCGCGCCGTGGCGCTTCACGACCAACCGCGTGACCGACGAGCACCTGACCGACACGCTGACCGCCGCCGGCATCCGCTATCACGGCGCACCGGACACGAGCTGGATCGCGTCGCTTGCGTCGTGGCTGCTGCCGCTCGTGCTGTTCGTGTTCATCTGGAACATGATGCTGCGCAAGCGCGGCGGGCTGCAGGATTTCACCGGGATGGGCAAGAGCCGCGCGCGGGTGTACGTGCAGCAGGAAACCGGCATCACGTTCGACGATATCGCGGGCATCGACGAAGCGAAGGCCGAGCTGCAGCAACTCGTCGCATTCCTGCGCAACCCCGACCGTTACCAGCGGCTCGGCGGCAAGATCCCGAAGGGCGTGCTGGTGGTCGGCGCGCCGGGCACCGGCAAGACGCTGCTCGCGCGTGCGGTGGCCGGCGAGGCGGCCGTGCCGTTTTTCTCGATCAGCGGCTCGGCGTTCGTCGAGATGTTCGTCGGGGTCGGCGCGGCCCGCGTGCGCGACCTGTTCGAGCAGGCGCAGCAGAAGGCGCCGTGCATCGTGTTCGTCGACGAGCTCGATGCGCTCGGCAAGGTGCGCGGCGTGGGGCCGATGTCGGGCAACGACGAACGCGAGCAGACGCTCAATCAGTTGCTCGTCGAGATGGACGGCTTCCAGGCCGGCTCCGGCGTGATCATCATGGCCGCGACCAACCGGCCCGAGATCCTCGATCCGGCGCTGCTGCGGCCCGGGCGCTTCGATCGCCACATCGCGATCGACCGGCCCGACGTGAACGGCCGGCGGCAGATCCTCGGCGTGCACGTGAAGCGCGTGAAGCTCGCGGCCGACGTCGATCTCGGCGAACTCGCGTCGCGCACGCCGGGCTTCGTCGGCGCGGATCTCGCGAACGTCGTCAACGAGGCCGCGCTGCATGCGGCCGAACTCGGCAAGCCGGCGATCGGCATGGCCGACTTCGACGAGGCGATCGACCGCGCGCTGACGGGCCTCGAGCGCAAGAGCCGCGTGATGAACGCACAGGAGAAGCTGACCATCGCGTATCACGAGGCCGGTCACGCGCTCGTCGCGGAAAGCCGCACGCATTGCGATCCGGTGAAGAAAGTGTCGATCATTCCGCGCGGCGTCGCGGCGCTTGGCTATACGCAGCAGGTGCCGACCGAGGATCGCTACGTGTTGCGCCGAAGCGAGCTGCTCGACCGGATCGACGCCCTGCTCGGCGGCCGCGTTGCCGAAGAACTCGTGTTCGGCGACGTGTCGACGGGCGCGCAGAACGATCTCGAACGCGCGACCGCGATGGCGCGTCACATGGTCATGCAGTACGGGATGAGCGAGAAGATCGGGCTCGCGACGTTCGACGATGGCGAAGCGCGCCAGGGCATACCAGGCGCATGGCATGCGGGCGACATGCGCTGCAGCGAGCACACCGCGCGCATGATCGACGACGAGGTGCGCACGCTGCTGACCGATGCGCATGCGCGGGTTGCGACGACGCTCGGCGAACGCCGCGATGCACTCGAACGCATCGCACGCCGGCTGCTGCAATGCGAGGTGCTCGAACGCGACGCGCTGCAGGCGCTGATCGACGGGCGCGTCGATCCACCGTCCGCAACGACGGCAGCGCCGGACGACGAAGCCGGCGCACGCGGCGGCGCGATCGAAACGGAGCATGCGTCCGCGGTCGAGCGCGATTTCGTCGCGTACGGGCCGCCACGCGAACCCGATCGCTGAAGGTGCCGCGAACCCGCGCGCGGCGCGCGTCGCAGCGACTGCGCGCCGGCATTCCTTTCCCCGTTGATCTCCACGGAGTCGCCATGAGCGAGGCGCACGTATCGGTCGATGTCGCGCAGCAGGCGCGTTTCTGTTTCGAAGTGGCTTTTGCCGGCACGACGCTGGCGCCGGTGCTGACCGACGAGCCGCCGCCGCTCGGCGACGGACGCGGGCCGAACCCGATCCGGTTATTGGCCGCGGCCGTCGCGACCTGCCTCGCGGCGAGCCTGCTGTTCGCGCTGGAAAAGCAGCGTGTCGATCCGCAGCCGATTGCCGCGCATATCGACGTCGACATGGTGCAGAACGAAGCAGGCAGGGTGCGGGTGGGCGCGATGTCGGTACGACTGTCGATCGGCAAGACGTGGGCCGATCTCGCGGCAGCGACGCGCGTGCTCGATCAGTTCGATGCGTACTGCGTACTGACGGCGAGCCTGCGCGAAGGCATTCCGGTTTCGGTCGACCTGTGCGACGTGAACGGCGCGGCGCTCGAATACGTGGCGACGGACGCGTGAGCGCGCGTCAGGATGGGGTTGCGGCCGCGACTTCGGCCGCTTCGGCGAGCGCGTCGAGAAAGCGCGTGCGCCACCAGTGCACGTCGGTCTTGCGCACGAGCGCCATCAACGCCGCGTGACGCTGGCGGCGTTCCTCGAGCGGCATCGCGAGCGCGCGCTGGATCGCCTGCGCGGTGCCTTGCGTGTCGTACGGATTGACGAGCAGCGCCGACTTCAACTGCTCGGCCGCGCCGGCGAAACGCGACAGCACGAGCACGCCCGGGTCGGCTGCGTCCTGCGCGGCGAGAAATTCCTTCGCGACGAGGTTCATCCCGTCGCGCAGCGGCGTGACGAGTGCGACGCGGCTTGCGCGATAGAGGCCGGGCAGGCGCTTGCGCGCGACGGTGCGGTGAATGTAGCGCATCGGCATCCACTCGAGTTCGCCGTAGTCGCCGTTGATCGCGCCGCACAGGCTGTCCATCTCGCGCCGCAGGTCGTCGTACGCGCCGAGATCCTCGCGGCTCGGCGCGGCGATCTGGATCAGCGTCGCGCGGTTGCGGTTCTCCGGATACTGCTCGAGCAACTGGCGGAACGCATGCACGCGCTGCGGCAGCCCCTTCGTGTAGTCGAGCCGGTCGACGCCGACCAGCAACTGGCGGCGCGAATACTCGTCGCGCATCCGCGCGAACATGTCGAGCCCGTCGCGATCGCGCGCGAGCGATTCGAACTCGTCGACATTGATGCCGATCGGGAACGCGCCGGCCGACAGCGTGCGGCCGAACGCGCGCAGGCGGCCGTCCGGCAGCCGTGCGGCGCCGGCTTCCGCTTCGACGTAATGCTCGAAGTGGAGCAGATCCGACTCGGTCTGGAAGCCGACGAGATCGTACGCGAACAGCGAGCGCATCAGCCATTCGTGTTCCGGGATCGCGGCCATGATCGGCGGCGGCGGCATCGGGATGTGCAGGAAGAAACCGATCGGATTCGTGCAGCCCATCGCGCGCAATTCGGCGGCGAGCGGAATCAGCTGGTAGTCGTGGACCCAGATGGTGTCGTCGGGCCGCAGCAGCGTGCGCAGCTTGCGCGCGAACAGCTGGTTGACGCGCCGGTAGCCGTCGGCGAAGCGGCGGTCGAACTGCGCGAGATCGAGCCGGTAGTGAAACACCGGCCACAGCACGTTGTTCGAATAACCGAGGTAGTACGCGTCGTAATCCTGCGGGTCGAGATCGATCGTCGCGAGCTGGATGCCGCCGACGTTCTGGATCTGCACCTCGTCGCCATGCGTAGGCTGATCGTCGCCGCCGCGTAGCCTCCCGCTCCAGCCGAACCAGACGCCGCCGGATTCCTGCAGGCTGTCTTTCACGGCGACGGCGAGCCCGCCGGCCGCGGCTTTACGAGGATCTGCAATGCGATTGGATACGACGACGAGTCGGCTCACTAGCTCTCCTGACGATTGTTGGGGGAAAGGTTCGTGCGGCCGTGGCGCGAGAAACAGACGCCGCCATCGACGCGCGATGTGCGCAACGAGGGGGCCGCAATGCGATCGGACGGGAGCCAGGGTACGCGATTCGCCGTCCGACCGGGGAGTGCTTTTTTTAGCATACTCGTCATTCGTGCGTTTTAAAAGTCTGCCTCGGCGAGCGATGTGCGGGCGAATGCAGCGCGATCTCCATGTCGCCGGTGTGGCAACGCACGATACACGGGCGGGATCGAAACTTGCGCAACGCTGCACGCGCAGCGTGCGCCATGCGAGGCGCAACAGGGCGCATTACGCGCGATCGTGCGTGGCGACGTGCAGGTCAGGTCGCGCGTACGACGCCGCGCCGGTCGATGGAAACGATCGTCGACGCTGCGGTTCCACCGAGCTAAACGTATGCGTGCCGCGAGCGCGGGACGCGGATCGGCGAAGCGCGACGTCGTGCACGTGAACCCGCTGCGCCAGACGATGACGATGCGCAGCAGCCCCGCATGCCGCGTGCGGCCGCGCATCGCGCGGCGCGCACAAGCGTGACGCAGGCAGTGCGGCGGCACGGCGTGCGCATCGTCGCCTCGTTGCGGTATCGATTACGCGGTGGCCGGTTGCCAGTGATGCGCGGCGGGCGCTTGCGCGTACGCGCCCGGCGACGTCACGTGCGTGCCGGACGGCATCCGGAACGCCGCAACCGTTTCGGACAGCTCGCGGCCTTGCGCCTCGAGCGACTTCGATGCGGCTGCGGCCTGCTCGACGAGCGCCGCGTTCTGCTGCGTCGTCTCGTCCATCTGCGTGATCGTCAGGTTCACCTGGTCGATGCCGCGGCTCTGCTCGGCCGACGCGGCCGCGATCTCGCCCATGATGTCCGTCACGCGCGCAACGGCCTGCGTGACGTCGGACATCGTCTTGCCGGCTTCGCCCGCGAGTTCGGAACCGTCGCGGATCGTCTGCACCGACGCGGAGATCAGTTCCTTGATCTCCTTCGCCGCCGTGGACGAACGTTGCGCGAGGCTGCGCACCTCGCTCGCGACGACCGCGAAACCGCGCCCCTGTTCGCCGGCGCGCGCGGCTTCGACGGCCGCGTTCAGCGCGAGGATGTTGGTCTGGAACGCAATGCCTTCGATGATGCCGGTGATGTCGGCGATCTTCGACGAGCTGTGGCCGATCTCCGTCATCGTCTCGACCACGCGGCCGACCACCGAACTGCCGCGCTGCGCGACGTCCGATGCGTTCGCGGCGAGCGAGCTGGCCTGTTGCGCGTTCTCCGCGTTCAATCGCACCGTCGACGTGAATTCCTCCATCGTCGCGGCGGTTTCCTGCAGCGATGCGGCCTGTTCCTCGGTGCGCTGGCTCAGGTCGAGGTTGCCCGATGCGATCTCGCCGACCGCATGCGCGATGCTGTTTGACGAATCGCGCACGCGGCCGACGATGCCGATCAATCGTTCGTTCATCGTTCGCAACGCTTCGAGCAGATCGCGCGTCTCGTCGTTGCCGCTCACGTCGATGCGGCTGCCGAGATCGCCGTTCGCGACCGTGCGTGCGACGTCCACGGCCGAGCCGATCGGCACCGTGATCTTGCGCGTCAGCCACAGGCCGCCGCATACCGCAACCGCGACGGCGATCAGGCAGATCCCGGCCAGCAGGTTGCGCTCCATCGCATAGCGATCCGCGAATTGCTGCGCGATCGCGAGTTCGCGTTCATGCGTATAGGTCGCGTAGGCATCGGTTGCGCGCACCAGTTGCGCGAGCAGTGGCCGGCAGTTGTCGTCGATGTCGGCGATCGCCTCGTCTTTCTTGCCGGCCTGCGCGAGCCCGACGATACGCAGTGCGACGGGCCCGTAGCTGCCTTCGATGCGCGCGATGTCGGCCACCAGTTCGCGCGCGCGGTCGGAGGTGTCGGTCGCGTTCGCCATCATGTCCTTGAGCTTCGCGAGATGGTCCTGCACGTCCTTGTGCGACTGGTTCACCTCGGCCAGTTCGAGCTCGAGGTCGGACGGTTTGGTCACCAGTACGAGGTTGCGCGCGGCGATCGCGCGCCGGTCGACGGCGGTGCGGATTTGCGCGGAAAGGGTCGCCCGCGCATTGATGCCGTTCATGTAGCGGGAAAACTCGGCGTTCGTATCGGATAGCGCCTTGAGTGCCATGCCCGACACGATCACGACGACCGCGGCGAGCAGGCCGAAGCCGCCAAGGAGTTTTGTTTTGATGCTCATTCTGGCGATTTTCACAGTGTGCCTCTGTGCGTGTGGTTGGCGAATTGAAATTATTGTTCGACCAGATACGGGCTCGTGCCGGCATTAACGGGTATATCGGATGATTCTTTACCCTTCGAAAACCCTGATATTAGTTTTTTTATCGCTGGAACCGTTGTCAGGCGGGCGCTTTTGATTTTGATCAAGAATCGGTGGAGTGCCCGTGATTAAAAGGTTTATACGTGGAATTTGAAACCGGTTTTCTTTGGTGAAACAAAAGCTGTCGTTTTGCTAATAATAGTATGATGAATTTGTTTCGATTTATCGATGAATGCCGGAATGTGGTTTCGACTGAATCGGGTAGGGAACCGGTTCGCGTCGTCGGCGAGTGCCGCGCGATTGCCGGTAATGGCGGATAAACGGAATTTCGCGGCGGGCAGGGGTGCCGGAAAGTGGCCCGCGGCGGGCGCCGCGGGCCGTGAGAGGGTCAGAACGTGGTGCGCAACCCGGCCATCACGCTGCGGCCGCCTTCCGGTGCGAAGCCGCGTACGACCGAGGTCGAATAGCGGATTTCCTGGTTCGTCAGGTTGTCGCCGCGCAGGTAGGCGAGCCAGTGCGTCGGGCCGACGCGGAACTTGTAGGTGAGCATCACGCCGAGCGACGTGTAGCCGTCCGTCGAAAAGTCGTTCTCGGGCACGCGATGCTGCGACCACGCATGCGTGACTTGCGCGCGCGCGCCGAACGGGCCGTAGCCGTAGTCGGCCGCGAGCGTCGCGCGCAGCGGCGCGATGCGCGGCAGCGGCTGGCCCGTGTCGACGTTGCGAGCGTGCGTGTAGTCGGCCGTCAGTTCCAGGTCGACCGTATGGCCGCGCCGCGCGAAGGCGCGCCACTTGCCGTCCAGCTCGATGCCGTAGAACTCGGCGCGCACGCCACGGTAGATCGCCTCGTTGAGCGAGCCGTCGGTACCGGGCGCGACCGGTTCGCCGTCGTCGTTCACCACGCGGCCCGTGTTGTACTCGGTCAGGTAGTTCGAGAAGCGGTTGTAGAACACGCCGACGCTGCCGCGATTCGGGCCGCTCGCGTAGCGCAGCGACAGGTCGGTCGACACGGCCTTTTCCTTCGACGCGTTCGGGTTGCCGATCAGGAACTGGCCGGTCGCATCGTGCGGGCCGTTCGAATAGAGTTCGTAGAAGGTCGGCGCGCGTTCGGTGTACGCGACGTTGGCTGCCACCGACCACACGGGCGTCAGCGAGAACAGCGCGCCGGCCGACAGGCTGCCCGCGTTGAACTCGCGCGGCTGCGCTCCCGCGAATTTCTCGACGCCGGCCGGATCGGGATCGACCTTCACGTGCTCGAAGCGGCCGCCGAGGCTCAGCTTGAGCGCCGGGACGACCTGCCATTCCTCGAGGCCGAACAGCGCGACGCTGTTCGTGCGCGTGGACGGCACGAGCATCTCGTCGCCCAGTGCGGAGAACGTGTTCTGGCCGAACTGCACGCCGATCGCGCCTTCGAGCGGGCCGATCTTGCGATGCGTTGCCTCGATGCGCGCCTCGTAGCCGCGATTGCGGAAGGTGGTCGCGGTCTCGCCATTGTCGACTTCCTTGTGACGGTAGTCGGTGTACGCGAAGTCGAATTTCAGCTTCGTGAACGGCCCGCTCAGGTTGCGCAACTCGGACGCGAGTGCAAGGCGCTCCTGGCGCATCCGCAGTCGCACGTCGCTTTCCGCGACGGAGCCGTAGTTCGATTCGTAGCCGCTGTACGACAGGCCCGCGAAGCCGTCCGCCCACGTATACGACGCACCGGCCGAGCCGCCGTGCACGCGGCCGTCGCTGTTCGGAACGTTGCCATACGGCTGCGGCGTGTCGGGGCCGTCGATCGCGCGCTGTGCGCTGCTGCGCGCGTAGCCGGGAATCCGCAGCTTGCTCGTTTCGCGGTCGAACGCATCGACGTGGAACGCGAAGCGGCCATTGCCGCCTTCGACTTGCGCGGCGCCCGCGCGCACCGAGTTTGCGCCGCCGTAGCGCGCGTCGAGCGCACCCGTCACGCCCTCGATCGCTTCGCGCGGAATCCGGTTGTCGATCGTGTTGACGACGCCGCCCACCGCGTTGCCGCCGTACAGCAGCGCGGCCGGGCCGCGCACGATCTCGACGCGTTCGATCGACAGCGGATCCTGCGGCACCGCATGGTCGTACGACAGCGACGACGCGTCGTAGGCCGCGACGCCGTTCTGCAGCAGCCGGATCCGGTCGCCGTCCATCCCGCGGATGATCGGGCGGCCGACCATCGGCCCGTAGGTGGTGGTCGATACGCCGGGCAGCCCGTTGAGCGTCTCGCCGAGCGAATCGGCCTGGCGGCGTGTCAGCGCATCGCCGGAAAGCTGGACGGTCGGCGCGATCAGTTCGTTGTCGCCGAGCGGGTTCGCGGTCACGAAGATCGGGGCGAGCGCGGTGGCCGGTGGCGTGCCGGACCCGGCGGGCGTATCGGTCTGCGCGTGCGCGACGGCGGCGAACAGCATCAGCGAAAGGGACGAGAGCGGGCGAAGCGGTAGACGAGGGAGGTCACGCATGGTCGGTGAATCGGTTGGAATCGGATCGGATAACGAGCGATGCGGGTCACCGCTGGATACGATATATTGTTGCGTCTGCGACGCGCTGTGACCCGTTGGAACATGGCTCGGCGAGGCTCGGCCACCCGCAGGAGAACGGCGTCAGGCGGGCGAGCACGTGAAATGATATGTTATATCATTTCAAATTCCAAGCAAGATGACAGGGTTTTGTCGGATTTCTGTCGGATGAGTGAAATGGCAGCGGGAGCGGCGGGGCGCGCCCGCGCGGGGTTCTGTCCGGACGTCCAGGTTGTGAACCTGAGCGGAACGCTTGTCCGTTGACCACGCTGAGGTCGCCGCCCGCGTTCGGTGCGCGGGCCTGACGGGGTGCGATCCGGCGTCGCGCCCCGGTGCGACGCCTTGAAGCCGCGGCCATCGCCGTGCATCGTCCCGCGCGTTGATACGTATCAACGTCCTTCGAGTCCGAATCCGGATACTGGATCGCCTACCGACCAGGCAGGAGCGATCCATGACCCAAACCATGAAAGCGGCCGTCGTGCACGCATTCGGCGAACCGCTACGCATCGAGGAGGTGCCCGTGCCGACGCCGGGGCGCGGCCAGATCCTCGTCAACATCCAGGCATCGGGCGTGTGCCATACCGATTTGCACGCGGCCGACGGCGACTGGCCGGTCAAGCCGTCGTTGCCGTTCATTCCGGGCCATGAAGGCGTGGGCATCGTCGCGGCGGTCGGCGCGGGCGTCACGCATGTGCGCGAAGGGGATCGCGTGGGCGTGCCCTGGCTCTATACGGCCTGCGGCCATTGCGAGTACTGCTACACGGGCTGGGAAACGCTGTGCCATGACCAGCAGAACACCGGCTATTCGGTGAACGGCAGCTACGCGGAATACGTGCTGGCCGATCCCGACTACGTCGGGCATTTGCCCGCGCAGGTTGCGTTCGACGAGATCGCGCCGATCCTGTGCGCGGGCGTCACCGTCTACAAGGGCATTCGCGTCACCGATACGCGCCCGGGCCAGTGGCTCGCGATTTCCGGTATCGGCGGCCTCGGGCACGTGGCCGTGCAGTACGCGCGCGCGATGGGCCTGCACGTCGCGGCCATCGACATTTCACCCGACAAGCTCGCGCTGGCGCGGCAGCTCGGCGCACAACTGACGATCGACGCGTCGATCGACGATCCGGCCAAGGTCATCCAGAAGGAGATCGGCGGTGCGCACGGCGTGCTCGTCACGGCCGTGTCCCGCAGCGCGTTCGCACAGGCGCTCGGGATGGTTCGGCGCGGCGGCACGGTGGCGCTCAACGGCTTGCCACCCGGCGATTTCCCGTTGCCGATCTTCTCGACCGTGCTGAACGGCATCACCGTGCGCGGGTCGATCGTCGGTACGCGGCGCGACCTGCAGGAATCGCTCGATTTCGCGGCCGACGGCCTGGTGCGCGCGCACATCCATCGCGACCGGCTCGGCAACATCAACGACGTGTTCGCGAAACTGCGCGCAGGCAAGGTCGACGGGCGCGTCGTGCTGACCGACATGCATTGATGCGCTGCACGCAGCGCGTGACGTCGATGGAGCGACGTCGCCGCGCTGCTCATCGTTCCGCCGGAAACCGCTCCTGCAGCGCATGCAGCCAGCGCGCGACGACATCGAGTTCGTCGTCGGAAAACCCGTCGCACAGCTTGCCGTTGAGTTCGCGCAGCAGCACGCGTGCACGCTTGAGTGCCGCGCGGCCTTCGTCGGTCAGGTACAGGCGCGTCGCACGGCCGTCGTCCGAATCGGCATGACGCGTGATCAGGCCGGCTTTCGCCATCCGGTCGGCGAGCCCCGTCATCGCGGACGGCGCAAGCTGCAGCGCGGCGCCGACTTCGCCGATCAGCGCGCCATCCTGTTTCGCGAGGCAGAACAGCGCGCCGGCCTGCGCGGCGCTCGCGCGCGTCTCGGTCTCCGCCTTGCGGTCGATCCAGCGCTGCACGCGCCGCTGGCCGATGTTCAACAGGAAAAACAGTCGTCGGTCTTCGCTCAAGCTGGGTTCCCGGCTGCAATGGAAAGGGAGGGACGGCCCGCGGCGCGCGGCGTGTCCAGTGCCTGCGCGAGCCAGTCGGCCACGCCGGGCCACAGCACGGTGCCGGGGCGGCTGCGGAAGAAGCCCATGTGCCCGACCGGGCCGCTGCCCGCCACGTGCGGATCGATCTGGCGGCGTTCGACCGTCGCGCGGGTCAGATAGCTTACCAGCAGCCCGATCGCGGCCGGGTTCGCCCACGGGTCGTCGTCGAAGCCGAGCACGAGGATCGGCAACTGCTGTTTCGCGTAACGCTCGGCCGCGCCGAGCGTCGGATCGTCGAAGAAATAGTGCGGCAGCGTCGTCCAGCGGCTCCATTCGCGGAACACGCCGGCCGGCATGTCCTCGCCGAGCCCGAGCCGCTTGCCGGGCACGTAGCCGAGCAGCGCGGACATCAGCGGGCCGAGCACGCGCAGGATCAGCCGCACCTTCAGGCGTTCGGCCGCCTGCGCGATCAGCCGCGTGCTGCCCGCATGCGCGGCGACCAGCACGGCCGCGCGCAGGTGCGGCGTGGCGGCGGATAGCCCGATCGCATGCCCGCCGACGCTATGCCCGACCGCCAGCAGCGGCAAACCTGCGTACGCCTGCCGCGCCCACGCGGTCGCGCCGCCCACGTCGAGTTCCATCCAGTCGCGCATGCGGGCCTTCAGCGCACCCAGGCGCGCGGGCCGCGACGCGCCGATGCCGCGATAGTTGTAGGTGAGCGCCGCAAAGCCGCGTTCGGTCAGGAAGCGGGCGAAGCCCGCATACAGCCGCTCCGGCACGGCCGTCGCCGGATGGATCAGCACCAGCGCGCGCGGCTCGGCGTCCGGCGACCACAGCGTGCCGCGCAGCGCGTAGCCGTCGGCGGCGGAAAACTCGATGGGTTGGGAGGTCACGGCCGTCCTCGTTCGGGTAGTTATTTCGTATACGAAATATAGTGCGTGATTTATTTCGTGCACGAAATATCTGTCGAGGATTCATTCGAACCGGGTTTCCGTGAGCGCGACGGGCGGGATCCGGCGACGCCGGTCACGTCATAAAATGTTTGCATCTTTGCATAGAAGAATATTGCGTTTGTTTCATGATGAAGATCGACGTATCGTCACCGGTTCCATCCATTCCGCCGGCCGCCGTGCACGGCGGATCGCGAGGCGCCGCCATCGCGCGGCCGTTTGCCAACCCTCCGGGAGATCACGTTGTCGAGCCGAATCGTCATGGCGCTCTTGCTGGCGCTTGCCGCGCAGCCGGGCATTGCCAAAGACACCGTCACGCTGCGCGTCGGTGAACAGAACTACTTCAACATCCAGGCGTCGATGGAGGCGTCCGGCGTGCTGAAGGACCTGCCTTACACGATCGAGTGGAAGCATTTCCAGGCCGCCGCGCCCGTTGCCGAATCGCTGAACGGCAATGCGATCGACGTCGGCTTTCTCGGCGATTCCGCGCTGCTGACGCTGGCCGCGCGCGGCGCGCCGGTGAGGGTCGTCGCCGTGTCGAGGCAGAGCCTCGACGGCGTCGCGATTCTCGTACCGAAGAACTCGCCGGTGCGCACCGTGGCCGACCTGCAAGGCAAGACCATCGCCGTGTGGCGCGGTGCGTGGAGCCAGCAGCTCGTGCTGCGCGCGCTCGAACACGCGGGCTTGCGCGCGGATTCGGTCAAGTATGCGTACCTGATGCCGATCGATGCGACCAACGCGTTCGCGAACGGCTCGGTCGACGCCGTGTCGCTGTGGGAGCCGTTCGTCAGCACGCTCGCGTTGCGACAGGGTGCGCGGCCCGTGACGACCGCGCAGGGGCTGATGCCGGCGCTGAGCTTCGTGGCCGCGAACGAGCAGGCCGCCTCCGCCAAGCGCGCCGAGATCACCGATTTCCTGCGACGCGTCGTGGCCGCGCGCCAGTGGGTCGACAGCCACCCGCGCGAGTATGCGGACCTGTGGGCGAAGCGCGCGAAGCTCGAGCCCGACGTTGCGTACCGCTGGCTCGACAACGCGAAGCAGCGCGTCGGCCCGGTCGACGAGACAGCCGCGAAGGACGCGCAGAACACGGCCGACTTCCTGCACAAGGCCGGCGTGATTCCGGCCGCGTACGACACGTCGAAGCTGCTCGACCGCTCGTATGCGGGCGCGTTCGCGGCGCCTGCGCAGAAGGCGGCCGCCGCGCAGTAAGCGGGCCACTCCGGCCACGATTTCCGATCGAGAACCACGAGGATTCCCCGACATGCCAGTCGACATCATCGGCATGATCACCGCGACGCCCGGCGCGGAGGTCGACGTACCGGGCGGCGCCGCCGTCCAGCCCGACTACGTGCGCCGCTTCGCGCAGGCGCACGAGGCCGCCGGCTTCGACCAGATCCTGGTCGGCCATTTCAGCAACGCGGCGGACGGTTTCATCGTCGCGTCGTTCGCGGCCGCCGCGACCGAGCGCATCCGCATCCTGCTCGCGCATCGGCCGGGCGTGATCGTGCCGTCGGCCGCCGCGCGGCAGGTCGCGACGCTCGACGTATTCAGCGGCGGCCGGCTCGCGCTGAACGTCGTGTCGGGCGGCGACGATACGGACCTGCAGCGCGACGGCGATTTCGTGCCGCACGATGCGCGCTACCGCCGCACCGGCGAATATCTCGACGTGCTGAAGCGGATCTGGCAGGCCGACGCACTGGTCGACCACGACGGTGCGTTCTACCGGCTGCGCGGCGCGTCGCCGCTCGTGAAGGGCGTGCAGCGGCCGCACGTGCCGATCTATTTCGGCGGGTCGTCGCCGGCCGCGCTGGCGGTCGCGGGCGAGCATGCCGATGTCTACATGACGTGGGGCGAGCCGCTCGCGTCGGTGCGCGAGCAGATCGCACGCGTGCGTGAGGCCGCCGCACCATTCGGGCGTGCGCCGCGCATCAGCGTGTCGTTCCGGCCGATCGTCGCCGACACCGAGGCTGCCGCATGGGAGAAGGCCGAGGCGATCCGCGCGCGCGTACGCGCGGCACGGCTCGCGAACGGCCAGCCGATCGCCGGCCATGCGCCGCAGAATGCGGGTTCGCAACGGCTGATGGCGGCCGCCGCGCAGGGCGACGTGCTCGACGAGCGGCTGTGGATGGGCGTCGCGAACCTGACCGGCGCGCGCTGGAATTCGACCGCGCTGGTCGGCACGCCGGAACAGGTTGCGCGGGCGCTCGGCGCGTATTACCGGTTGGGCGTGTCGACGTTCCTGATTCGCGGGTTCGATCCGCTGGACGATGCGCTCGATTACGGGCGTGACCTGATTCCGGCGATTCATGCGCAGGTCGCGGAGCTTGACCGGTCGCGCGCGGCGGTGACGGCGTAGGCTCGGCGCTCCACCCAACGGCGTTGTGTCGCGCACCCCGGCATGGCCGACATGGAATGCCGGGGCGATGTCGTGTCGGGCATCGTCCTGTCAACGCGCTCAGAACGACGGCAACCCCGGCGGATTGGTTTCGGCGCGCGCGATCGCCTCGCTCTGCAAGCCCCAGCGCGCGAGCGCCTGCCCATAGCGGCCACTCGCGATCAGCGCGTTCGTCGCCAGCGTCAGCGCGGGCGCGAGCCCGCTGCCGCGCCGCGTCGCGATCGCCACGTCGGCATTGGCCGGCCAGCCTGCATTGACGACGCCGACGCGGCGGATCCTGCCCGTGCGCGCGGCCTCGTACGCGAGCGACGCGTTCGGGTTCAGCTCCGCATCGGCACGGCCCGACAGCAGCGCGACGCGCGCGGTCGCATCGTCGTCGAAATAGAGCAGCTCGGCCGGCTTCAACCCCTGCGCCACGTTGCGCTTGTTCCATTCGAGCAGGATGCGCTCCTGGCTAGTCCCCGCGCCGGTGATGATGCGCAGGCCGGCGATATCCTTCGGCTCGGCGATCTTCGCGATCGGGCTGCCGGTGCGTACATAGAAGCCGTGCAGCCCGAGCCGGTAGGTCGTGAAATCGTATTTCTCCTTGCGCTTCTCGGTCACGCCGACGTTCGAGATCACCGCGTCGTACTTGCCGGACGTGAGCCCGAGCGGCCAGTCGGCCCACGCGATCGGCAGCAGCACGAGCGCGCGGCCGAGCGTGTCCGCGACGAGCTGCGCATAGTCGGGATCGGCGCCGACCACGGTGCGCGCATCGGTCGCGTAGGTCGACACGGGCGGCGCGTGCGGTGAAATCGCGACCGTGAACGCGCCGTCGCGCACCCAGCGGTAGCCGGCCGCCGCGCGGATCGCCGCATCGTCGGGTGGCGCGCGCAGGCGGCCGGCCTGGCGCGGGTCGAGGTCGGCCGTGGCGGCGGCCGCGTTCGCCGCGTGCCACGGCAAGCCCGCCGCCGCGACCAGCGCGGCGGTCATGAACCGGCGTCGGTCGGTCATCGTGCGGACCCTCGCGGGTCGGGCGCGGCGCGCATCACAGCACCCTCGACAGGAACGCACGCGTACGCGGATGCGACGGCGCGTCGAGCACGGCGGCCGGCGGCCCGGCTTCGACGATGCGCCCGCGCTCCATGAACAGCACGTTGTCCGCGACTTCGCGCGCGAAGCCGATCTCGTGCGTGACGATCACGAGCGTCGTGCCGGAACGCGCGAGTTCCTTGATCACGTCGAGCACCTCGTTGACGAGCTCGGGATCGAGCGCCGACGTCGGCTCGTCGAACAGCAGCACCTTCGGACGCAGCGCGAGCGCCCGCGCGATCGCGACGCGCTGTTGCTGGCCGCCCGACAACTGGCGCGGGTACGCATCGGCTTTATCCGCGAGACCGACACGCGCGAGCAGCGTGCGGGCGATGCGCTCGGCGGCGTCGCGCGAGACGCCGCCCACGACGACCGGCGCCTCGACCAGGTTTTCGAGCACTGTCAGGTGCGGGAACAGGTTGAAGTTCTGGAACACCATCCCGACGGCGGTGCGCCGTATCAGCACGTCGCGTTCCTTCAGCTCGTGGAGCACGTCGCCGTCGCGGCGATAGCCGATCAGTTCGCCGTCGATGTCGATGAAGCCGTCGTCGACGCGTTCGAGATGGTTGATCGTGCGCAGCAGCGTCGACTTGCCCGAGCCCGACGGCCCGACGATCACGGTCACGCTGCCCCGCGGGGCGACGAACGACACGTTGTCGAGCACGCGCTGCATGCCGAACTGCTTCGAGACGCCATGCACGGCCACTTCGCCGCCGGCGCGCGGTGCGACGGCGGTCGCGGCGTCGTGATCGCCCTCAGCCTGCGCGACCGATGCCGCGTGACGGGACGTGACGCGCCGCCACAGCACGCCGATGCGTGCGAGCGCGAACGTGAGTACCGACGGCGGCGGGTTGCGCAGCGCGCCGCGCGCATAGTGCCGCTCGACCTGCACCTGGATGGCCGACAGCACGGTCAGGATGATCAGGTACCAGACGGTGGCGACCATCAGCAGCGGAATCACTTCGAGATTGCGGCGATAGATCACCTGTACCGTATAGAACAGCTCCGGCATCGCGAGCACGTAGACCATCGACGTGCCTTTCGCGAGCGAGATCAGGTCGTTGAACGCGGTCGGCAGGATCGCGCGCATTGCCTGCGGCAAAACGATCCGCGTGGTCTGGCGGCCGCGCGGCAGCCCGAGCGCGGCGGCCGCTTCGAGCTGCCCCTGGTCGACCGCGAGAATGCCGCCCCGGATCACCTCCGCGGAAAACGCCGCGTGGTGCAGCGTGAGGCCGAGCACGGCGGCGAGGAACGGACTGATCAGGTCGGTCGTCGGCGTGTCGAACCACACGATGTCGGTGAACGGCACGCCGAGCCGCACATGCTCGTACAGGTAGCCGAGGTTGTTCAGGATCAGCAGCAGCACGATCAGCGGAATCGAGCGGAACAGCCACACGAAGGTCCATGCGCTCACCGACAGCAGCCGCGAACGCGACAGCCGGGCCAGTGCGACGAACGCGCCGAGCACGAGGCCGAATACCGCGCCGAGCAGCGTCAGCACCAGCGTGCGCGCGAGCCCCGACAGCACCGGCGGCGACAGGAACCATTCGGCGAACACCGGCCAGCCCCATTGCGGGTTGCCGAGGATCGAATGCAGGACGATCGCGATCAGCGCGACGGCGAGCACGGAGCCGGCCGTGCGCGACCGGTGGCGCGCGGGCACGATCCGGAAACGCGTGCCGGCGTCGCGCGCGCCGGGGGAAGAGAGCGGCGGCAGCGCGCCGCCGAGGTGGGTCGTATCGCTCATGTCGGTGGAGATCCTCGAATCGGTCGGGCGGGCGCGCCGCGCACGGGCGGCGCGGCAGCGGGCATCAGGCGTGCGCTTCGGCCGCCGTTTCGCGCGACGCATCGGGCGCCGCGTGGCGACTGGCCTTGCGCGGCAGCCCGAGGTGGTCGCGCAGCGTTGCACCGGGCAGGTCGCGGCTGTAGCGGCCGCGCGCCTCGAGCGCCGGAATCACGAGTTCGACGAAATCCTCGACGCCCTGCGCCTGCACCGCGAAGCCGAGGATGAAACCGTCGCCCGCGCCCGCGTCGTGCCAGCGGATCAGCTCGTCGGCGACATGCTCGGCCGTGCCGATGAAGTTCGGGCGCGGCGTGGCGACCGCGAGCGCCGTCTCGCGCAGCGACTGGCCTTTGCGCTTCGCGTCGGCCTTGATCCGGTCGGTGGTCGAGCGGAAGCTGTTGCGGCCGAGCTCGCCGAGTTCCGGGAAGGGCGCATCGAGCGCGTACTGCGTGAAATCGTGGTGATCGAAATAGCGGCCCAGGTACGCGAGCGCCTCGTCGATCGTCAGCAGGTTGCGGATCGCCTGGTATTTGTCCTCGGCCTCGGCCGCCGTGCGGCCGACGATGGGCCCGATGCCGGGGAAGATCTTCACGTCGCTGCCTTGCCGGCCGTGCTCGATCGCGCTCTGCTTCACGCGCCGCGTGAACGCGGCCGTTTCGTCGAGCGACGGCGAATGCGTGAACACGGCATCCGCATACTTGCCCGCGAGCCCGATGCCGGTGTCGGACGAACCGGCCTGGAAGATCACCGGCTGCCCCTGCGGCGAGCGCTGGATGTTGAGCGGGCCCGCAACCTGGAAGAAGCGGCCGTGGTGATCGAGCGTGTGGAGCTTGTCGCGGTCGAAGAAGCGGCCGCTCGCGCGGTCGCGCACGAATGCGTCGTCGTCCCAGCTGTCCCACAGGCCCTGCACGACGGCGAGGTATTCGTCGGCGATCTCGTAGCGCAGCTCGTGATCGGGATGCGCCTTGCCGAAATTCTTCGCGGTGCCTTCGAGCGGCGTCGTCACGACGTTCCAGCCCGCGCGCCCGCCGCTGATCGCATCGAGCGACGCGAGCTGGCGCGCGACCGTGAACGGCTCGCTGTACGACGTCGAGATCGTGCCCGCGAGCCCGATCTTCTTCGTCGCGACCGCGAGCGCCGACAGCACGGTCAGCGGCTCGAAGCGGTTCAGGAAGTGCGGGATCGACTTCTCGTTGATGTAGAGGCCGTCCGCGACGAACGCGAACGCGATGCCGGCGGCTTCCGCCTGGCGCGCGATGCCGATCGCGAAATCGAGGTTGATGCTCGCGTCCGGCGGGTTGCTCGGGTGCCGCCATGCGTTCATGTGGCTGCCTGCGCCTTGCAGCATCAGGCCGAAGGGGATCGATCGTCGGGTCGTCATGGGAGCGTCACGCGTCCTGGTCGGGGGAAAGGGAGCGGCCGGCCGCGAGGGCCGCCTGCAACGGCGTGGCCGACAGTGCGCCGCCGAGCCATTCGGCCGATGCGAGCCGCGCCGCGTAGTCGGTCACCGGCGAGTCGATCACGAACGCATCGACGTCGAGCCGCCGGCTCAGCGCATCGAGCGCGCGGTGGATGCGCTCGGGCGTATCGGCCAGCACCGTCGGGCGCAGCTCGTCGATCCGGTAGTCGGACGCGCCGCTCTGCCGCGCGAATTCGGCAGCCGCCTGCGCGCTGGCGAGATTGAAGCTCTGGCCGCCCGCGAACTGCAGCTTGAAGATCTTCAGCGGCCCGATCAGCTGCTCGGCCTCGTCGCGCGTCGGCGCGGCCACCGCGTACAGCGCGACCAGCGGTTTCGTGCCGCCCGCGCAGCGGTACGCGTCCAGCGAGCGTTCGAGGTTCGCGTCGTCGCCGTTGAAATGCCCCGCGTAGCAGAAGCGCCAGCCGTTGCGCGCGGCGAGCGCGCCGCTGTCCGGCGAGCCGCCGAGCAGGATGCGTTCGGGCGGCTGCGGCGGCACCGGCATCGCGACCGCGCCGGCGAGCGGGTGATTCTCGGCGACGCCCCAGCCGAGAAACGCGTCGAGCTCTGCCAACTGGCCCGCGAAGTCCGGCTTGCGCGCCTTGTCGTGGAACCACTGCAGCGCGCGGGTGGTCAGCGGCAACCCGCCGGGCGCCTTGCCGATGCCGAGATCGACGCGGCCCGGCGCGAGCGCGGCCAGCACCTTGAAGGTTTCGGCGACCTTGAACGGGCTGTAGTGCTGCAGCATCACGCCGCCCGAGCCGACGCGGATGCGCGACGTGTGCGCGAGCAGGTGCGCGACGACGATCTCCGGCGCCGAGCTTGCGAAAGCCGGCGTGCCGTGATGCTCGGCGACCCAGAAGCGCGCGTAGCCGAGCTGCTCGGCGCGTTGCGCGAGCGTCGTGGTGAAGCGCAGCGCGTCGGCGGCGTTCGCGCCGTCGGCGATCGGACTTTTGTCCAGCAGCGAAAGCGAATAAGACATGGTGGGCGACGTTCCTGCGTGAGCGTGGATGGATGGGGCGCGCGGCGCTCAGCTCTTCGGCAGCCCCGGCGGATTCGTGCGCGACTGGTCGATCGCTTCCGACGTGAGGTTCCAGCGGTCGAGCACCTGCTGGTAGCGGCCGTTCTTGATCAGCCCGTTCAGAGCGGCGGTGAGCGGATCGGCGAGACCGCTGCCGCGGCGCGTCGCGATCGCGATGTCGGCCGTGCGCGGCCAGCCCCCGCTGATCGCGCCGACGAGGCGCGTCTTGCCTTGCTGCGCGCTCTGGTACGCGAGCACCGAGTTCACGCTGAACACGGCATCGGCGCGGCCCGACTGCACGGCGACGATGCGCATCGCCTGGTCGTCGTAATACTGGATCTGCACGGGTTTCAGCCCGTGCGCGACGTTCTCGCGATCCCAGGCGAGCAGGATCTTCTCCTGGTTGGTGCCGGCGTCGGTCACGACGCGCAGCCCCGCGACGTCCTTCGGCTCGCGGATCGCCTGGATCTTGCTGTCGTTGCGCACGTAGAAGCCGACCAGGTCGTGGCGGTACGACGAGAAATCGAACTTCTGCTTGCGCTCCTCGGTGACGGTGACGTTCGAGATCACCGCGTCGACCTTCCCCGATTCGAGCGCGAGCGGCCAGTCGGCCCACGCGAGCGCAACGATCTTCAGCTTGCGGCCGAGGCTGTCGGACACGAGCTGGCCGACATCGGCGTCGAAGCCGATCACCGTGCGCGCGTCGGTCGCATACGAGCTGATCGGCGGCAGGCTCGGCGCGATGCCGATCGTCAGCGTGCCGGGCTCGGCGAACTTGAACGACGCGGGCACTGCGCGCTCGACGGCCGCATCGGCCGTGCCGCGCGGGCGGCCGCGCTGTTCGGGACTCAGGTCGAACGTTGCGGCGGCCGCGGCTGCGGCGAACACGGTCAGGCCGATCAGCGCGGTGGCGAGCGTGCGCGCGGCACGGGAAGAAAGCGGTACGGCTCGTTGCATGAAAGCGTCCTGTGGTGGCAAGCGGAGATCGGAGGGAGGCAGGGGCGGCCGCGGTCAGCGCGACAGCACCGGTTCGGGCACGGGCGCCCACAGGTCGGCCAGCGTCGACGTGCGCGACGGATCGGCGAGATCCTTGCCGAACCGCAGGTGGTCATACGCCTCGGGCGCGATCGACGAATCGAACAGCCGCGTATAGCCGGTGCGGTCGTACAGCGCCCAGGCTTCGGGCTGGCGAAAACCGGTGGTCAGGTAGACGCGGCGATAGCCTTGCAGCACGGCGCGCAGTTCGAGCGCCTCGACGATGAGGCGGGCGAGGCCCTGGCGGCGCAGGTCCGAGCGGGTCCAGATGCGCTTGAGCTCGGCGGTCTGCGCGTCGTAGCGCTTGAACGCGCCGCCGCCGATCGTTTCGCCGTCGCGCAGCAGCAGCACGAAGGCGCCTTCGGGTGGGGCGAACCGTTCGGCCGGGTAGCGTGCGAGCTCGTCGCGTGCCGACGCGCGGCTGTCGGGGCGATATGCGTGGTACCGGGTCGAATATTCGTCGATCAGCGCGTCGATCAGCGGCTGCGCGCGGACGTCCAGCGGCGTCGTGTCGATGAGGCGGTCGGTCGTGGCCATGGGCATCGCGAAGGGCGCGCGATGCGGACGTTCCTGGCGGGGTGCGGGCACGCGGCCCGTCCGGTCTGTTCCGTTATCGCGGCGCGGTTGTCGTGATGGCGGCGGCCGGTGCGTTTCCTGCTGCGATGCAGATGGCGGGCCGCCGCCGTTTTGAACACGTTAGCGGCGCGGCCGGCAAAGGCGAACGAAGCAATTTCGATAAGGATTTCGCGGCAGGCGTCAGAAGGCTTGCAGCGGGAGCGGGGTGCGGGCGGAAAGCGCATGCGTCGAAGGCCGTGCTTCACGCATGCGCACTGGTGAATGACGCGAGCCTACGCGGCCCGCACTTCGGCGAGCAGATCCGGATGACGATCCAGTATCCTGAGCAGCTTCACGAGGGCGAGCGGCGGGTTCGTCTTGCCGGTTTCGTAGCGGGAGAACGCGTTGACACCGCCACCGAATATCTCGGCCGCCTCGCGCTGATCCAGCATCAGCTTCTTGCGTACCTTCGCAATGTACTTCGGGTCGACGATGGTCGCGTTCACCTGCTTGTTGAATTCGGTTATCGCGTCGCCGAGACGGGTCGCCTCGTCGAGGTCGAGAACCGTCTCTCCGCAGGCCGGGCAGAAATCACCGGTGATATCGCGGACGACCGTCGATCGACCCTTGTACGTATAGGGAATGTCTCGTGTATCGCGGACCAGCTTGGCGGCACCGCAGGCAGGGCATTTCATTTCCACCGCTCCTTGAAAGACACGACCAGGACGTCGTCGACCACAGTCAGCTTCAGATACACGTCGCCACGCACGGTACGAGGCTTATATACGTCTTGCCAGATCGTATGGTCGGCATATGTCGTCATGCTCTTGTAGAAATCGTCGGCGGTCAGCGACATGACGATACCGACCGCCTCCCTTTCCGTAAAACCGAGTTGCCGGGCGCCCGATACCGCACTCGCGGTCAAACGCACGTTGCCGTTCTCGATGAGTGTTCTGACTCAAGACAGCTTGCAGTGAGGTGTGCTCTTTTCCATCTGCGATCATAACCAAAAGGGTTAATTTGTCAAGTTGGTTAATGGCGCACGCGTGCCGTCCGCCATGAATGGCAGACAGCACGGGAAAGAGATGAATCCGGAATTGGCCTATTGGCCGATGGTCGGCGCCGCGGACGGTTCGGCGAGCTGAAACAGGCAATCGCCGCGCCGCACCTGCGCGGGCACGCGCTTGCACACCACTTCGCCGTCGCCGTTGAACCGGTGCAGCACCGGCTCGCGCAGCGGCGTATCGGGGAAATGCACCCACGCGGCCGGCTGCCCGGCCTTCACCTGGTCGCCGAGTTCGACGAGCGGCTCGTACAGCCCGCGCTCGTATGCGTAGACGAAATGGCGATCGCCATCGACGCGCATGAAGCGCGGGACGGTCGGCGGCGCGTCGGGCACGAGCGGGCCGCGCAGCAGCCCGATATAGCCGAGGTAGTGCAGCAGCCCATGGCGGCCCATCCGGATCAGCGACGGATCGGCCATGCCCGCGCCGCCGAGTTCGGTCACGATCGAGATCGCGCCCTGCCGGCGCGCGGCCGATGCCGAATGGACAGGGTTCGGCGCGTGCAGCAGCGCGTTCTGCAACCCGAACGCGACCAGCAGCCCGTTGAGCTTCGCGGCTTCGTCGGCGTCGAGCGGATCGATCGCGAGCATGTTGCCGCCCTGGTATAGCAGCGAACTGCCGCCCGAATGCAGGTCGACCAGATACTGCGCGCGCGACAGCAGCGCATGCTCGATGTAGTGGGCGATCATCTGCGTCGGCGTGCCGGTCGGGTCGCCGGGGAAACTGCGGTTCAGGTTGCCTTCGTCGAGCGGCGACACGCGCAGGCCAGCATCCGCCGCGGGGAAATTCGCCATCGGCAGCAGGATCAACTGCCCGCTCACCATTTCGGGCTCGATCTCGCGCATCAGTTGCGACACGATGATCTGGCCTTCGTACTCGTCGCCGTGATTACCGGCCATCACGAGCGCGACCGGGCCGTCGCCGTTGCGGATCGACGCGATCGGGATCGGCAGCCAGCCGTACGCCGAGCGGTGCACGGAATGCGGCAGCCGCAGGTAGCCTGCGTGCTTGCCTTGCGCGTCGAGATCGATTTCGCAGTGGATGGGATTGCGGTGTGAGGAAGAGGCGGTCATGGCGGCATCGTTCGAGGAACGGAATCTGCCATCTTATCGGGAAACGACTGCTGCGCGCCGCGCCGGGTGGGGCAACGCCGAACGCCGAACGCCGAACGCCGTCAACCGGCAAGCGCATCAATGCGTACCCGCGAGTTGCAAAGCCGATGCGCGAAACCCCGTGCGATGTTGCAACGATGAACGGCACGCCGGTCGGCCGGCCGCATGCGGGCCTGATGTTTCGCGCCGGCCCTTTGCCGCGACAGGGCCGGCGCGTGCGGGCGGCTTAGCGGCCCGATGTTTCAGCTTCGAGACGTCCTTCTTCCCACAGTGCCCAGAAACGGCTGCCGGCGCGATACGGATTCGCGCGGCGCGCGCCGTGATCGGCGACGCCCTGGCGAAATGCGCCGTACAGCGTCAGCGGCGGATTGTCGACGCATCGGGCTTCGCGCACGGCCGGCATGCGGCGTTCGGAGACGAGCCGGCGGATCAGCGATGCGCCGTCGAGCACATCCAGTTCGTCGATGGTTTCGCTACGGCTGAGGACTTCGACGGTATTCATGTTGGGTCTCCCTGAAACCTGTTTTCCTGACAGGGAGCAATAAGAGTGCCAGGTCGGAAAAGCCTGGGACGGCGTCGATCGTGCCGCCTTCTGCGGCCAACGTGACGAGTGGCGAGCGGCGATGTTACGGAACACGTCACGTGACACGCGAACGTGCGACGCCACGTGCGGCGACGCAAAGCGTTTCGGAGTTGAATCGTCGGGGGATGCGGAGGCGCGTGAAAGCGGGAGATGCAGCCGGCGCGCGCGGGCAGGTCAGCTTGCGGTGACGGGCGTGACCCGGCTGCTGCCGCTCGAATAGAAGCGGTAGATGCCCTTGCCGGCCGACTTCGCGTCGTACAGCGCGCTGTCGGCCTGCCGGATCAGCTCGTCGGGGGAGCCGTGCCCGTCGTCGAGCGCGATGCCGATGCTGATCCCGAGGCTCACCGTCTCGCCGATCGACAGCGTGTACGGCGCCGAGATCTGCCGGATGATGCGGGCGGCGAGAAGCGAGCAAGCGTGCATCGTCGTGTCGTCGATCGCGACGACGAATTCGTCGCCGCCGATTCGCGCGGCCAGCTCGCCGGGCGGCAGCGTCTTGCCGAGCCGCGCGGCGACCTGCGTCAGCACGTCGTCGCCGGCCTGGTGACCGAACCGGTCGTTGATCGCCTTGAAGCCGTCGAGGTCGAGATACATGACGGCGAGCGAGGGGCCCGGCACGCGCGGCCGGTGCGCGAGCCTCCGCTTGAGCTCGGCATGCAGTTCGTGGCGGTTCGGCAAACCCGTCAGCGCGTCGTGCCGAGCGAGATGCCGGATGTGCTGCTCGGTCAGGCGGCGCGTGGTGACGTCCTCGACGATGATCACCGCGTTGCCGTCCGGCACGCGGTGGCGTGTCAGTTCGAGCTGGCGGCCGTCGGCGAGCACGATATCGAACGGCTCCGGTTCGTCGCGGGTCAGCCAGACATCGCACTGCGCGGCGAGACCGGCGCCGCCGGGATCGCACATGGCGTTCGTGCCGAGCGCGGCGACGACGTCGGCCAGCGGCGTATCGAGCATGATCTCGCGCGGCGAGCCAAACAGCTGCGCGGTGCGGCGGTTCGCGACGATCACGCGCGTCTCGCTGTCGATCATGCACAGGCCGTGCGGCATGTAGGTGAGGGCGGCATCGAAGTGAGCGACGAGTTCGGCGTTGCGCTGGCGCGCGGCGATCAGTGCGACGAGCACGCGGTAATGGCGCTGGACGACCGTACGCATGGCCGCGAGATAGATCGCGAGCGGCGGCAGCAGCAGCCACGCGCCCGGCCGGTCCGCCAGCACGGCACCGAGGCCGATCGGCAGCACGCCGAGGGTGACCTGCGTCATCGCGAGCCGCGGTAGCGCCGAATTGCGCGATGCGATCCCGCCGAATACGCCGCCCGCGACCATCACCGACAGCGTGCCGAGCTCGACGTCGACGGCGTCCACGCAGCCCATCACGCCGAGGCCGAGCACGTAGCACGCGGCGAGCGACACGGGCGCATAGCGCCTCGCCCAGTATTCGGCACGATCGTCGCCGGCGTCGCGGCGCACGGTGTAGGCGTGCACGATCGCGAGCCGAGCGGCGAGCAGGCCGATGTCGACGATCAGCCAGACGAGACACCAGAGTTGCTGCAGCCGGATCAGCGCGACGGCCGCGACGAAGCCGCTCGCGAGCCCGGACATCGCCATCGGGCGGATATCCTCGAACAGCGTGACCAGCATCGACGGGCGCAACGCCGCCGTGACACGGTGGTTGCCGGAGGAAGGAGTGGCGAGAACGGAGTGCAGGAGAGATGTCCTGACTGCCATGGTTTTTAACCTCGACACGATGTCGCGTGATGCCGCGATGGCTGGCGGCATCCGCACGGCACATGGCGGAAGCCCGGCCAGGCCGGATGCGCACGACATTACCATGAAACACGCGCGGCGCGGGTTGCCCGGGCAGGCCGGCGGCAGCGGGCAACCCGCCGCCCGCCAGTCGTCGACCACGCCCGCGAACGTCGTGCGCATTCGCCGGTGCAGGGGCGGCATCGTTGCGAACCGCATGCGTCGCGGCGACCGGCAGGAGACCGGCAGTCATGCACCGTCGGGCGCGGTCAATACGATCGAAACCGCTGCGAACGGGTGCGCGATGCAGACGAATCGCATCCCGCGACCGGCTGCCGCCGCCCGGCTGAATCCCGTTATAAGAAATTCAATAAGTATTTCATGCGAGAAATACTATAGGCGATATATCAAAAACAATGCCAGAATGCGCGCCGCTCCGAACGTCGCGACACCCGATCGCCGTCCGAGCCGCCTCAGGAGGTTCCCCCAATGAAAAACCACGGCCTGTCACGGCGGGGTTTTCTGAAAGCCAGCGTGCTGGCGGGCGTCGCGGTGTATGTCGCGCCCCTTGGCAGCCGCGCATTCGCGGCGCTCTTCGAAGAAAAACTCCTCACCCCGGTCAAATGGGATAGCGTCACCGGCATCCCCCAGTTCCGCATCGACGGTATCGCGAAGGTCACGGGCTCGAAAGTGTTCGCCCGTGACGTGCGCGCAGCCGACATGCCGCACTGGCCGCAGCAGCAGTCGCATGCGCTGATCCTGCGCGTCACGCAGGCCGACCGCACGTACGAAGGCTTCGACCTGTCGCTGCTCGGCGACGACCTGAAGCCGGACCGCGTGGTCACGGCCGACGATCTCGTGCGCGACGGCGTCGCGTTCCCGGCGTTCTACGGCGACGACATGCTGCTGCCGGCCGGCAAGACGCCCGCGTATCTCGGCCATGCGGTCGCGATCCTCATCTACCACGACTTCGCGCGTTTCCGCTTTGCGAAGAACGCGCTCAAGTTCCGCGACGACGTGATCCGCTACGGCGCGGTCACGGGCCCGCTCGAGCGCGATCCGTGGGGCACCTTCCGCTACGTTCGGGTGGGCGGCAAGACGGCCTATGACGACGACGTCTATTCGAGCCTGAAGGACGCGCCGATCTTCCCGAGCATGATGCGCAAGCACCTGCCGGTATGGCCGGACGGCAAGGAGCACGGCAAGCTCGACGAGCAGGGCATGTTCCTGGCCGGGCAGATCGCCGGCGAGCTCGACCATCCGCCGGCCGACTGGCTCGTGTTCGACCGCGAGTACAGCACGCAGTCGGTCGATACGGCCGCGCTCGAGCCGGACAACGCGAACTGCTGGTACGACGCCGAGACGCAGTCGCTGCACCTCGTCGTGCCGACCCAGTCGCCGCTCGAAGTGGCGCAGAGCGCGGCCGAGATGGTCGCGAAGTGCCGCTTCCCGGTGAAGAAGCTGTTCGTGCATCCGTGCTACACGGTCGGCTACGGCTCCAAGGATCACTTCAACGTGCCGTTCTACGGCCTCGTCTGCGCGCTGTACGCGGACGGCCGCCCGGTGCGTTTCGCGAACGACCGCTACGAGCAGTTCCAGACGTCGCTGAAGCGTCACGCGTTCAAGATGCATTACCGGATCGCGGTGGACCGCAACACGGGCCTGCTGCAGTCGTTCAAGGGCGACTTCGAGGCGAATGGCGGCGGGCGCTGCAACTTCTCGCCGTCGGTCGCGATGGTGGGCGCGACGGCCGCGCAATCGATCTATTACTTCCCGAAGAGCGACCTCGCCGCGGTCGCGATTGCATCGCGCGCGATCGATGCCGGCTCCGCACGCGGCTACGGCACGCTGCAGAGCATGGCGGCGACCGAGATGGCGGTCGACGAGATCGCCGCGCAACTGAACATCGACCCGATCGATTTCCGCTTGCGCAACGCGCTGCGTTCGGGGATGAAGAACACGCAGGGCGCGATTCCCGCCGGCGCGCTGCGCGTCGACGAGGTGCTCGAGCGCGCGAAGCAGCATCCGCTGTGGACGCACCGCGCCGCACGCAAGGCCGACTACGAGGCCGCGAATCCGGGCAAGCGCTACGGCGTCGGCTTCGCCTGCGTGCAGAAGGATTTCGGCACGGGGGCGGAAGCATCGTTCGCGAAGGTCGAATTCGACGAGAACGGCAAGGTGTCGCTGCAGCACACGGCGGCCGAGATCGGCACCGGGATGTCGACGTCGCAGGCCGTCGCGGTCGCGAAATGGCTGGGCCGCCCGGCAACGGACGTGCGCGTGGCCCTGACCGAATGGCCGGACCTGCCGGTCGAGACCAGCGGCGATCCGTACCTCATGTCACAGGCCGACCAGGATCGGCTGAGTGCGAACCCGCGCTGGTCGCCGAGCTATGCGTCGCCGTCGAGCGCGACGAACTCCGCGTATTACTTCACGCACAGCACGCGCGAAGCCGCGCGCGCGGTGTTCCGCTACGGCCTGTGGCCGGCCGCGATGTCGATCTGGACGCGCGGCCTCGGCGGAGGCCAAGCGGCGCCGTATACGATCCGCATCGAGGACGCGCGCTGGGTCGACGGCAAGCTGACCGCCGACGGCCTCGAGCCGCTGTCGTTCGAGCAGCTCGCGAAGCAGGCGCATGCGCTCGGCTTGCCGACCGGCGCCGTCGTGCACGTGTTCAACCGCTGGCAGTGGACCGACGCCGAGTTCGAAGTGGGCGGCGCGGTCGAGCGTTTGCCGATCGACGGGCTGTCGCTGCGCGTCGGCGCGCCGAAGACGGGCGACGACGGCCCGGTGCCCGGCACCGCCGCACCGGCCGGCGCGACCGCGATGCACGGCACGCTGGCGCCGACCGCGAACGGCTACCGCGTGCTGGACCGCAAGCGCGTGTTCATTCCGCCGACGAGCCGCAACAACGCGGCCGTCACGTACTACACGGCAGTCGGCACGCTGGTCGAACTGGCCGTGCACGAAGCGACCGGCAAGGTCGAGCTGCTCACGCACCACTCGATCATGGAATGCGGCAACCAGATTTCGCCGCAGCTCGTGTCGGGCCAGTTGCAGGGCGGTCTCGCGATGGGTATCGGCCACGCGCTGCACGAATACCTGCCGCTGTATGAAGACGGCCCCGGCAACGGCACGTGGAACTTCAACCGTTATCAGCTGCCGCGCGCGTCCGACGTCGCCGTCTGGACGCAGACGGGCGACGTGTTGCCGCCGCTGTCCGAGACCGATCCGCCGAAGGGCGTCGCCGAAGTGGTGATGATTCCCGTCGTCGGCGCGATCGTGAACGGCATCGCGCACGCGATCGGCCATCGTTTCACCGACCTGCCGGTGACCCCGCAAAAGATCCAGGAGGTGCTCGCATGACGACCGCCCAACCCGCGGCTTCGGCCGCGAGCGCCAGCGCCGCCGCGACCGGCGCTTCGGCGCCGAGCGCGGCTTCGGCCGCACCGGCCTCGGCTCCGGCAGTGCCGGCATCGGCTCCGGCCGCTGTCGAGCGTCCGCTCGTCCGGTTCCAGTCGAAGCCGCTGTCGATCAATATCAACGGCAAGTCCGTCGGCCCGATGCAAGTGCCGGAAGGGCTGATGATGATCGAGTTCCTGCACGAATACGCGGGCCTCACCGGTTCGCGGCTCGGCTGCGGGCAGGGCATCTGCCACGCGTGTGTCGTGATCGTCGACAAGCCGGACGGCACGAGCGAGGAAATGCGCACGTGCATCACCGGCGCGCACTTCTTCCATGGCCGCTCGATCCGCACGATCGAAGGTCACGCGAAGCGCAACGAAGCGGGCGAAGTGGTCGAGCTGTCGCCGATCCAGCAGAAGTTCCTCGAGCATTTCAGCTTCCAGTGCGGCTACTGCACGCCGGGCTTCGTCAATGCGGCAACCGTGCTGATCGAACGCCTGAAGCGCGAGCCGATTGCGAAGGCCGACGTCGAGCGCACGATCACCGAGGCGCTCGACGCGCACCTCTGCCGCTGCACGGGCTATGTCCGCTACTACGAAGCCGTCAAGGACGTGGTGCTGACGACGCCGGGACTCGTGAAGGACGCCGCATGAAACGCACATTCGCTCATCGTGTCGCGCGGGCAGCGGGCCGCCCCGTGCTCGCCGCGGCTTGCGCGCTGCTGCTCGCCGCGTGCGGCGGCCATGACGCACCGGCCTCGAACGCGGCGTCCGGCGCGCCTGGCGCCGACCCGATCGCGCGCGGCCGCTATCTCGTCAAGGCCGCCGATTGCGCGGCGTGCCACACCGCGAAGGACGGCGCACCGTTCGCCGGCGGCGCGCCCCTCGAATCGCCGTTCGGCACGTTCTACGGCTCGAACATCACGCCCGACAAGGATCACGGGATCGGCAACTGGAGCGCGGACGATTTCTACGCCGCGCTGCATGACGGCAAGGCGCCCGGCAAGCGCCTGTATCCGTCGATGCCGTACACGTCGTACCGTCAGCTCACGCGCGCCGATTCCGACGCGATGTACGCATACCTGAAGACCGTCAGGCCGGTCGCGCAGGAAAACCGCGAGCACGAGCTGAAGTTTCCGTACAACCTGCGTTTCGGGATGGTCTTCTGGGACAAGGTGTTCCTGAAGGACAGCCTGCCCGATGCCTCGGCCGGCCAGTCCGCCGACTGGCAGCGCGGCCGCTATCTGGCGGGCGCGCTCGGCCACTGCGCGGAATGCCATACGCCGCGCGCGTTCACGGGCCAGCTCGACAGCGCGAAGCCGTTCGCCGGCGCCGCGCTCGGCCGCGTGGCCGCGCCCGACATCACGCCGGCCGGCCTGGCCGCGCGCGGCTGGACGGGCGCCGACCTGCAGACGTTCTTCGGCGTCGGCATCGCACCGCAAGGCTCGGCATTCGGCGAAATGTACCCGGTCGTGCACCTGAGCACGCAGTACCTGACGAAGGACGACCTGCGCGCGTTGTCCGTGTACCTGCTGGGCGATACGCCGCCCGCGCCGCAGCCGGTGAAGCCGGTGTCGGCCGACGCCGCGCAACTCGCGGCCGGCCGCTCGGTGTATCTCGCGGTCTGCGCGGGCTGCCACGGCTTCAACGGCGAGGGCAAGCCGCACGTGGCGGTGCCGATGAACGGCAATTCGACGGTGCGCCAGGGCGACCCGCGCAACCTGCTGGTCGCGATGCTCGACGGCATCGGCGAGCAGAAGTTTGCCGGGTTCGAGAACCTGCAGCCGATGCCCGGTTTCGCGCCTACGCTGAGCGACGACGAACTCGCGCAGGTCGCGAACTACCTGCGTGCGACGTGGGGCGGCCAGCCCGCGAGCGTCACGCCGGCCGACGTGAAGGCCATGCGTTAAGTCGTGCCGCGGGGCGTCGCGTGCGATTCAGCCGGTTTCCGGTGCTCGCGCGGATACTGAAGCGAAGGCCGCCGTCGCGGCGGCCCGCGATCAACGATAGACGAGATCGGCGCGGCGGTTCTGCGCCCACGAATCCTCGTCGTGGCCGAGCGCGACCGGCTTTTCCTTGCCGAGGCTGACCGCCTCGAGTTGAGAGGCTTGCACGCCGAGCGTTTCGAGCGCGCTCATCACGGCCTGCGAACGGCGTTCGCCGAGCGCGAGGTTGTATTCGGACGTGCCGCGTTCGTCGGTATTGCCCTGGATCAGCACGTGCCGCGCCGGATGGCTGCGCAGGTAATCTGCATGCGCCTGCAGCAGCGACTGGTATTCGGGCTTGACGGAATACTGGTCGAAATCGAAGTAGATGCTGCGCTTCGCGAGCGGGCTGTTCGGATTGTTGAGCTCGTCGGCCGTCACCGTTGCGACGGCTTCGCTCGAGGGCGTCGGCGCCATGCCGGCATTCTCGGGCGTCTTGGCCGCGTGGTGGCAACCGGCCAGCAGTACCACGGTTGCCAGGACCGCAAATCGGTTCGTTTTGCTCATCGTTCGTCTCCTGCGGTTGACTGCGTTGAACGCGTGGAGCGTGCGATCGGCACGTCCGTATCCGGCCGCAACAGCGCGAAAGGTCCGGCGCCATGACGTGAATCATGTTCGTAAGCCGGTGGTGCGCCATATGAAAGAGTGTTGCGACCGGAACGCCAAATCTCGGCGTCGCTGCAAACAGATTAGGAAAAATGTCACAGCGTGACCAGTTTCTCCGCATTTTTTTGCACCGACGCGACAGCCGGGCGGCATTCTTGCCGCCGTGCTCGGTGCGGGCGATGCCCCGGCGACAAGGCCGCGCACGGGCGCGGCCTTTCCGGCCCGGGCCACGACGATCGGGCGGTGCGGGAATGCATGCCTGTCGCGGTCGGCGCAGCGGCGTTGCGCTGCGCCGCTCCGTGTCGCGTCGTCAGAACTTGTGCCGCAGCCCCAGTGCGACGACGACCTGGTTGCTGTTAGCCGACGGCGTCAGCGTCCACACGGTCGCGTTGAACGCGGGATTGCCATTGCCGCCGCTCACGCTCTGGTAGACGCCTTCGAGATACGCATCGGTGCGCTTCGACAGCACATAGTCGGCTTGCGCCACGACCTGGTTCCATTTCGGGCGCGTCTGGCCGGTGCGCGTGTCGAAGCGACCCATCGTGTACGTGTATGCGGCCGAGAGGCTCAATGCGCGGGTGACGGAGAAGCGCCCGTCGACCGCGAAGTTGTCGAACACGAGCGATTCACCCTTTAGCGGCGCGATGTTGCCGCCCTGGAGCACGCCCGTCACGCCGTCGGTGGCCGAGTGCGACCACGCGACGCCGACCGAATGCGGCCCGAAGGCATAACGGCCGGCCGCGGACCAGATCTGCTGGTTGCCGCCGGTGATCGTCGCCGAGCCGTCGACCGTGCTGAGTGCGCCATTCGGGTTCGGCGCATTGCGGTCGCGGCTGATCTTCAGGTAGCCGGCGCCGAGCTTCAGCGGCCCGTTCTCATACGACACGCCCGCGCTCCATGCCGCGTTGTTGGAGAACTGGCCGGCCGTGTTCGAGAACCCGTACATCGCGCCGAACCTCAGCCCGCGGTACGTCGGGCTCATGTACTTCACCGCGTGGTTGATGCGCAGGTTGCGGTTCGAATCGTCGTTGTCGTACGGGTGCACCGCGAGGTTGCCGCCCCAGCCGGGGCCGGACGCGCCGAGCGGTGTCACGAAATCGAGGATCAGGTCGTACTGGCGGCCGAACGTGAGCGCTCCGGCCGTCTTCGAACTCAGGCCGATCCATGCCTGGCGGCCGAACATGTCGACGCCTTTCTGCGACAGCGCGCCGGTGGTGCCCGAAAAGCCGTTTTCGAGCGTGAAGACCGCGGCCGTCCCGCCGCCCAGATCCTCGCGGCCGCGCAGCCCCCAGCGTGCCGCGTTCAATGCGCCGCTCGTCATCGCGACGGCGCCGCTACCCGGCGAGCCGGCGCCGTGCGTGCGCTGATTGGTCGCGTAGGTGATCGACGTGTCGACCAGGCCGTACAGCGTCACGCTGCTCTGTGCGTGTACGTCGCCCGACGCGAGGGCGGTCAGGCAGGTGGCAATGGCGGTCCCCGCGAGTCGAGTGCTGGCGTGATTGTTCATCTTGTAGGAATGCATAGGAGTTTTTATCGTTTTCCCGGCCTGGCGGCCGGCGGATCGAGCGGCCATTATTGGAGATCGTGCGCGGGTCGATTAAGGCGTTGCACAGGAAAGGTCCTCTGCGAAATCGCGCAGAATCGCGGCGAGGCGGAGGGGGCGATGTTCAGGCGGCGGGCGGGGCGGCCGGCCGTCGACGTGCTCGGGCACGCTTTGGCCGCGACGGGCACGCGATGTTCGCGGCCGATCGCGCGATACCGCTCTGGTAGCCCTGTTAGTCCTGTTTCGGGCCGTTCGTCGCGACGAAGGCGCGGCTCGAGGCGCTGATCCATCCGAAGGAGGCGGTGACAATGGACGACGGCGTGAGGCCGCACATGATACGCATGACGGATGTATCGGACAACGTCGAGTAAGCCGTGATGAAAACGGCTGGACGGTCGCTGCTTGTCTAGGCGCGGGCGATCGCCAGCGCAGCCGCGACATCGCCGCGGCGATACGCGGCTCGGACGGCTGCTGCCGTAGCCGCGGCGATTTCCGGCGGCGACGGTTTTCGCAGACGCACGGCGACGCGCGGCAGCGATGCGAGCTGGGTCCGGAGGTCGACGATCAGCCGGCAGCAGCGAAAACCGGCGGACGCGGCTTCCGGTCGGACGGCGGCGTCGGCAAGCTCGGCCGTCCACTCGACGCCGCGATGGCGCCTGGCTTCGTCGAGGCGCGGCAGATGGCGCGCGTCGCCCGATAACGCGATCAACAGCGCGGCCCATTGCGCGCCGCGCCATCCAACCGGCATGTCGCACGTGAGGTCGGCCAGCAGCGCATCGTCCAGCACGGACAGGCTTTGCTGGCACAGGTAGTGGAAGTCGAGCGGCTGATAGCGGACCTGCGGGTAGGCGCGCAGCACGTGCCCGAGTTCGGCGCCGGTCGCGACGGCGGCGGCCAGGAATCGTTCGGCCGGCGCGGGGCGGTTCAGCAGCAGCGTCGGCACGCTCCGGTAGAGCTGGCGGATGTCGTCGGGGTGATAGTGCATCGCGAATGTCGGGGTGATCGACCGGCGCGTGGTGCGCCGGTCAGGTTTTCTGCGGGTCGCCGGACAGCAGCGCCGTATAACGCCGCTGCATTTCTTCGGGGTCGACCGCTTCGATCGTATGCCCGATCAGCCAATCGTAACCGAACGGGTCGCGAATCTTGCCCGAGCGCTTGCCGTAGAACTGGTCCTGGATCGCGCGTGTCAGTTGCGCGTCGCCCGAGCCCGCCCCGAACTGCTCCAGCGCATGCCGGAACGACGCAATCACCTTTTCGTGCTGCCCCATGCCCAGGTAGTCATTGCTGCACCACACTTCGATCGTCTTTCCCTGGTAATTCGCCAACGGGAAATGACCGGCGCTGCGTGAGAAGGTCAGAAAATGGCGATAGGCATCCGTCGATTTGAGTTGATCCAGTACATCGCCGAACACTTCGGCGTAGTTGAGTTTCGCTTCAACCGTAGACATTATTCCCACCCTTGGTTGTATACAGTACGAAAGATGTGGCCGGCGCTTGGTCGCCGGAATGGAAAATCATTAATTGACCGAATCAAGATGCCTCGACTGGAGCTGGTAATCGTTCTTATTTGATTTGCTGATTATCCGCAGTCGACCCGGACACAAAAATCAGAACGCACCGGCATCGTCGGTATCGACACTGACGATGGCCTTGCCGAGATTGCCGCCGGAAAGCATCGCGAGAAATGCCTCGACGATATTGTCGAAGCCCTTCGTGATCGTCTCCGGGGCGACGATGTCGCCGCGCTGGAGGTGAGGAATGGCGAATGCTTCGAGTTCCTGCTGCAGATTGGTGTAGTCCTTCACGAGGAAACCCTGCAGCGTCAGGCTCTTGCCCACCACCTCGAACAGATTGCGTGGCGCGGCAGGCGGCTGCAGCGCGCTGTATTGCGCGACCGCGCCGATCAGCGCCGCGCGCCCGTGGTCTTTCAGGGCGGCAATAGCCGCTTCGAGCTGCTCGCCGCCCACGTTGTCCAGATAGACGTCGATCCCTTCGGGAATCCGTTCGCGCAATTGCGCGCCGACATGCCCTGGCCGATAGACGAACGCATCGGAATAACCGAGGCCGCTCGTCAATTGCCGCGCCTTGTGCTCGTTGCTGGTACTTCCGACAATCCGGCTCGCGCCGAGCAGGTGCGCGAACTGGCCGGCCGAGGTGCCGACGCCGCCAGCGGCTGCCGATACATAGAGGGATTCGCCGGGTTGCAGGCGGACGATGCGGGTCAGCGCGACCCACGCGGTCAATCCGGTACCGCCCAGAATGCTCAACCAGGCGGTGAGCGGCACCCCGTCAGCGGGCCGGATTACCCGCAGCGCTTGCGCCGGCACCTGGGCGTAGGTGCGCCACCCCTGACGATGGAATACCCAGTCGCCGGGGCGAATCGATGTGTCGGTGCTGTGCAGCACCTGGCCGATGGTCCGTCCTTCCAGCGGCGCATGCAGCGCCCAGTCGCCGTCCATGCATTCGCGCATATACGGGTCGACCGAGAAATGCACGTTTCTCACCAGGACTTCGCCGGGCGCCAATGGCGCCAGCGGCTGCCGGACGAAACGGAAATGCTCTCGGCGTGGTTCTCCATGCGGCCGTTCGACCTGGTGAACCAGCGTATTGTGGGACGGTTGATATCCGAAATTCATTTCGCTCATTAACTATCCAGAATGATTGATAACGTCCGGGGCGGCGCCGTGTTGAAGCAGCGATATTTATACGATGGCGATCGAATCGAAAGTGCGGGGAATTAAATTCGTCGTCAGTTAGGTCATTGTTTGCAAAAACACGAATTCACCAAAACGATGCATGCCCGCATTGAGTGGGTGAATTTGAATCGATTTGTTTTATTTGCGTGGACATTCTGCATAACGGCAAGCACAATAAAAACGGCAAATTCAGAAATTTTTGTTTCCTCTTTTATGCGACTGATCGACCAGTTTCATCGGCTTGGCGAGTTTCTCGACGAGCAGGGCAGCCAGCCCGGGTTGCCGGCACTGGCGCGGGCGTTGAACTGCACCGAGCGCAACGTGCGAGGCCTGCTGCGCAAGATGGAGGCGCAAGGGTGGTTGCGGTGGGAGGCGGCGCGTGGCCGTGGCCATTTCTCGAGGCTGACGATACTGGTTGCCCCGCAGCACGCGGTGCTCGATCGCCTTTCCTGCCTGCTGGCGGACGGTGAGCTGGAGCAGGCGTTTGCGAGCCTCGGGGACGAGCAGCGCCAGCAACTATTGAGGCGGCTTCCGGATTTTCTCGGAATCCATCCTGCCGGCTCGCACGGCCATCGCCTGCGCATTCCCCTCTATCGGGCGGTGGACGAGCTCGATCCCTATCGGGTGATCAGCCGGCTGGAGGCCCATCTGGTGCGGCAGATCTTTTCGCGACTGACCGAATTCGACAGGCACACGCAGCGCGTCGTGCCGGCGCTGGCGCATCACTGGGAGCAGGCAGAGGCTGGGCGCGTCTGGCACTTCTGGCTCAGGCCGAACGTCGGTTTCCACGATGGCAGGCTTCTGGAGCCGGAAGATGTGCGGTACACCTTGCTGCGCATGCGCGACGAGCCGAGCTATTTCCAGCGCCTGTACCGGCATCTGCTCGACGTGGAAATCGGTGAGGGCAGGCGGATCGTATGTCGCCTCGGCGACGTCGATCATCTCTGGCCGCAGCGCCTCGCGGCCGCCAACGCGTCGATCGTGCCACGTCACAGGAACGCCGATTTTGCGCGCATGCCGATCGGCACGGGGCCGTTCAAGCTGACGCGCCACAGCGACTACCGGATCACGTTGTCGGCATTCGGTGATCACTATCGCGAACGCGCGCTGCTTGACGAACTGGATCTCTGGTTCCTTCCATCGACCGAGCAGGCGGACGGATTCGATCTCCGATTCGGCTACTCCGCGTCTCACGCACCGGAGAACAAGGGCATCGTGCGCGTGCAGGCGGGCTGTACCTACGTGGTCTGCAATGCCACGCGCGAAGCGTTCCGTGAGCGTGCCGACCGGCTGGCGCTGGCTGATTGGCTCGCGCCCGCCAGCTTGTTCGGTCACGACGATCCCGCGAGGCGGCCCGCGGCCGGGTTGCTACCGGCCTGGCGGCATCGCGTCGCGACGCCAGCCGCCGAACCCTTCGTGCCGAAATACACCGAACTCACGCTGGTCACGGGGCAGACCCACGACGAACGCGTCCTGGCCCGTGCGATCGAGGCCAGACTGCGCGACGCGGGGATCAGGCTGCGTGTGTTGACGCTGCCCTATGCGGCGTTGATCCGGCGCGACTGGCTGGATTCGGCCGACCTGGTACTGGGCAGCGAGATCCTGCACGACGACGAGGATTTCGGATGCTTCGAATGGTTTGGGGCCGACAGTACGTTCCGGCAATGGATGCCGGAGGCTGCCGCGCTCGACCTGGACCGCCGGCTGCATGCGGTCCAGGCGCAAGCGGATCCGCGCGCGCGGATGGCGGAGTTCGAGGCTATCGGCAAGGAGCTGGTCGATGCGGCGTGGTTGATTCCGATCTCGCACGAGCACCAGCATGTCGAGCTGGCATCGCACGTTGCCGGCGCCGAGGCCGCGCCGCTGGGGTTCGTGTCGTTCGCCGAGCTGTGGGTGCGGTGATTCGTGCTCCGGGCGATGCGCAGGCTCTGCAAATACTGCAATGGCACCTGTTCCCGCGACCCGGCCGCGAGATGACAAAAGCCGATTCGCCGAATCGTGACCTCGCGCGCGGCGATATAATTCGCGCTCCGAGGGCATTCGAGCCCGACCGCGATCACAAGACAAGAAGAAGCAGACATGGCTCAGTCTCAACCGCATGCATTGCAGCGTCCGCCCGCTGAAGTCCTGTATGCCGATCAGCTCGCCGAGCTGAAGGCGCAGGATGGCGGCCAACCACGTCCGCCGGGCTGGCAACTGAGCCTGACGGCCGCCCGCGCATTCATTGCCGGCGATCGTGCGCTCGGCATTGCGCCGAAGATCGTCGCGCCGATCGCGAGCATCGAGCGCATGCTCGTCACGCTTGCCACCGGCCGCGGGCTGATGCTGGTCGGCGAGCCGGGTACCGCGAAATCGATGCTGTCCGAGCTGCTGGCGGCCGCGATCGGCGGCACGTCGACGCTGACGATCCAGGGCGGCGCATCGATCACCGAAGACCAGATCAAGTACGGCTGGAACTACGCGTTGCTGATCAACGAAGGGCCGAGCCCGCGCGCGCTCGTGCCCGCGCCGCTGTACCAGGGCATGCACGACGGCAAGATCGTTCGTTTCGAGGAAATCACGCGCGCGCCGCTGGAGGTGCAGGACTGCCTGCTCGGCATGCTGTCGGACCGCGTGATGGCGGTGCCCGAACTGCACGGCGAACACGGGATGCTGTATGCGCGCGAGGGCTTCAACATCATCGCGACCGCGAATACGCGCGACCGTGGCGTGAACGAGATGAGCGCTGCGCTCAAGCGGCGCTTCGATTTCGAAACCGTGTTCCCGATTCTCGATTTCGACAGCGAACTCGCACTCGTGCGCGAAGCCAGCGCGCGCCTGCTGGCCGGCAGCGGCATTCCGGCGGCGGTGCCGCAGCCGGTGCTGGAACTGCTGGTCACCACGTTCCGCGATCTGCGCGGCGGGGCCGGCGACGCGACGGGCAGCGACGGCGCGATGGACCGTCTGACGGCGGTGATGTCGACGGCCGAAGCGGTGAACGTCGCGCACGCGGTCGGGGTGCGCGCATGGTTTCTCGAGCAGCGCGAAGGGTCGCCGCAGGATCTGGTCGACTGCATCGCCGGCACGGTCGTCAAGGACAACGCCGACGATCGCGCGAAGCTGCGCCGCTACTTCGAACAGAAGGCCGCACGGCGCGAAGGTGCGCACTGGCGTGCGTACTACGCGGCACGCCACCGTCTGCCGTGACGCGCGACATGAACGAAACTGTTCACGGTGACCTGCCGGGGCCGGGACGTGTCGCGGCCGACGCGCCCGACGCGCACTTTGCGCGCGGCGACAAGGGCAGGTCGGGCGCCATCGGCGCCGCTGCATGCATCGACGTCGACTGACGGGCGCCGCATGCAGACCGCCACGTCCGGCACACCTCACATCGTCGGCATCCGGCATCACAGCCCCGCCTGCGCTCGGCTGGTGGCCGAGCGCATCCGTGCGCGGCGGCCGCGCTACGTGCTGATCGAAGGGCCGGCCGATTTCAACGGCCGGCTCGCCGAACTGTATCGTCCGCACCGCCTGCCGATCGCAATCTACAGCTATCTGTCCGGCGATGCCGCGCATTACGGCTCGTGGACCCCGTTCGCCGAGCATTCGCCGGAATGGCAGGCCTTGCAGGCGGGGCGCGAAGTCGGCGCGACGGTTCGCTTCATCGACCTGCCCGCGTGGCACGCGGCGTTCTCGCGGCTGGAGAACCGCTATGCCGATGTCGCGGACGCCGAACACGAGGCACGCGCCGACGCCTACGAGCGCGCGCTGGCGGACACGCTTGCCGTGCAGGGCCGCGATGCGTTGTGGGACCACCTGTTCGAGGACGTCGGCGATACGCCCGGCGCGCTGGACGAACTCGCGCAACGCCTGTCGACCTACTTCTCGCATCTGCGCGACGACGATCCGGGCTCGCTCGGCAACCAGGCGCGCGAACGGATGATGGCGCGCTGGATCGCGTGGGCGGTCGGCGAAGCCGGCGGGCAGGCGGACGACGTGCTGGTCGTCTGCGGCGGCTATCACGCGCCGGCGCTGGCGCGACTCTGGCGCATGCTGCCGGCTGCGTTGCCCGAGACACCCGAACCGGGCTCGATCGACGATGGTGCCGGCACCGTGCTCGACGAACCGTCGAACGACGCCTGCGTGCCCGATGCGGATTCGAAGGCTGTCGACGAGGCCGCGCACAGCGTCCGCTACGGGTCCTATCTCGTGCCTTACACGTTCAAGCGCCTCGACGCGTTCGCGGGCTACGCGTCGGGCATGCCTTCGCCGGCCTATTACCAGTGGGTCTGGGCGCACGGTGCCGAAGAGGCCGCGCGGCGGGTGCTCGAGAACGTGATGCAGCGGCTGCGCGCGCGCAAGCTGCCGGTATCGACGGCCGACCTGATCGCCGTGCACGTGCGGGCCGAAGGACTGGCACGCTTGCGCGGCCATGCGCGGCCGCTGCGTTGCGACTGGCTCGACGCGCTGGCCGGCGCGCTGGTGAAGGACGCGCTCGACGCGCCGCTGCCGTGGACTTGTCGCGGGCCGCTGCGGGCCGGCACCGACCCGGTGCTGGTCGAGGCGATGGATGCGCTGGCCGGCGACGTTGCGGGCGAACTCGCGCCCGGCACGCCGCAACCGCCGCTCGTCGCCGCGGTGCGCGACGAACTGGCCGCGCTCGGCATCGTGCTGCGCGGCACGCTGACGCTCGACCTGCTGACCGACGAAGGGCGTGCGCGCAGCCGCGTGCTGCACCGGCTGGCGCTGCTACGCGTGCCCGGCATCGTGCGCCGTCAGGGTGCGCAGCTCGCGATGTCGGGGGAACGCGACGAGATCTGGCAGCTCGGCGAGCCGCTCGAGCAGCAGGCGGCGCTGATCGAAGCCGGCGCGTGGGGCGCGACGCTGTCCGACGCGGCGCGCGCGCGGCTCGAGGATGAATTGGGTCAGGCCGGCGGTCGCATCGCGCCGCTCGCGGATGGCCTGAACCGCGCCGCGTGGGCCGGCCTGGCGGCGCTGAGCGACACATTGCTGGATACGCTGCGCGATGCGGTCGCGCGCGAGCAGCGCTTCGAGTCGCTCGCACCCGCGCTCGGCAACCTGCATACGCTGCTGCGTCACGGCGATCTGCTCGGCATGAACGATGCGCCGGTGTTGCGGATCGTCGTCGAGGCCGGTTTCGATCGCGCACTATGGTTGCTGGAGCCGGCCGCCGCGCTGGCGCCGGCGGATCTCGATGCGCATGTGCAGGGGCACGTCGCGCTGCGCCGGATCGTGGCCGACGTGTTGGCCGGCACGGAGGGTGATGCCCACACGCCGCTCACGATCGAACCGTTGCGCGCGCTGGCCGTCTGGCGGCGCAAGGCGGCCGATACGGCGGCAGCACCCGCGAGTCGCGGCGCGGCGCTCGGGGCACTGCTCGGCCTCGCCGCGCATGCCGGCACCGACGACGGTCGACCCGTCGCCGGCATCGACGACGCGATGGCGCTGTTGCAGGCGATGCCGGCGGCCGCGCTCGGCGATGCGCTCGGTGGCTTGCTTGCGCTGGCGCGCGAGACGCTGGCGAGCGCGCCAGCGTTCGTCGCGGGCATGGATGCGACCGTGCGCGCGCTCGACGACGCCGATTTCGTGCTCGCGCTGCCGGGGCTGCGCGGCGCGTTCGCGTGGTTGCCGCCGCAGGAGCGCGGGCGGCTCGCCGATCACGTGCTCGCGCTGCACCAGGCGACGCACCTGTCGCGACGCGTGCTGACGGAGCGGCACGCGAACGACGCATCGCCTGAGGAGGCCGCGCACGCCGCACGCATCGAGGCACAGGTGCTGGGCCGCCTGCGACGCTGGGGGCTCACGCCCGACCCGGAGGCGTCGTGACCCACCGATCGACGAGCCGCCACGCGCGCGGCTGCTTGTTCCTTCACCACGATGTCGCGCCGTCACGGCATGGCGCGACGCGGTTTTCGCGAGTCCTGCCATGCCGCTGAACATTCCCGGCCCGCTCGAACGCTGGCGTCTGCTGCTCGGCGAGCCTGCCGAAGCCGCGTGCGGCACGCCGGGCGCCGATGCGCAGGCCGCCGACGCTGCACTCGAATGGCTGTACGGTCGCGACGACGACCGCGCGAAGCGTGGCGAGCGCGGTGCCGGCCTCGGGCCATCCGCGCTGAGCACGCCCGACTGGATCAACACGATCCACACGCTGTTTCCGAAGGAGGTGATCGACCGGCTCGAACGCGATGCGGTCGAGCGTTTCGGCATCGACGAAGTCGTCACGAACCTCGACGTGCTGGAGCGGATCGAGCCGTCCGAATCGCTGCTGCGCGCCGTGCTGCACACGAAGCACCTGATGAATCCCGAGGTGCTGGCGGCTGCGCGGCGGCTGGTTGCCGAGGTGGTCCGGCGCATCATGGAGCGGCTGGCGACCGAGGTGCGGCAGGCTTTCAGCGGCACGCGCGACCGGCGCCGGCGCTCGCGGATGAAGATCGCGCGCAACTTCGACTACACGCGCACGCTGGCCGCGAACCTGCGCCACTGGCATCCCGAGCGGCGCAAGCTGTATCTCGACACGCCGGTTTTCAACAGTCGCACGCGTCGCCAGGTCGAGCCGTGGGACATCGTGCTGCTCGTCGACCAGAGCGGGTCGATGGTGAATTCGGTGATCCACAGCGCGGTGATGGCTGCGTGCCTGTGGCAATTGCCGGGCATGCGCACGCGTCTCGTGGCCTTCGATACGTCGGTGGTCGACCTGACCGCCGACGTATCCGACCCGGTCGAACTGCTGATGAAGGTCCAGCTCGGCGGCGGCACGGACATCGCGAAAGCCGTCGCGTATGCGCAATCCTGCGTCGCGAATCCTGCACGCACGGTCGTCGTGCTCGTCAGCGATTTCTACGAAGGCGGCAGCGGCTACGAACTCGTGCGCCGCGTGAAGGCGCTGGCCGAGAGCGGCGCGCGCGTGCTCGGGCTGGCCGCGCTCGATTCGGCGGCCGAGCCCGCGTACGACCGCGAGATGGCGGCGCGGCTCGTGAACGCCGGCGCGCAAGTCGGCGCGATGACGCCCGGGCAACTGGCCGTCTGGCTCGCCGAGAAGGTGCAGGGATGAGCGCCCCGATGCGTGACGATCTGCTCGAACTGACGCCGGAGGCGCTGACCGCGCTCGCCAACGCCGGGTTCGTCAAGCGGGCGCAGAAGGATGTCGCCGCCGGCGCGGTGCCGGCGCTGGCTGTCGACGGCGACGGTACGGTGCACGCGTCGTTCGACGACGGCGTGCGGACCCGCCTGCCGCCCGGCCGGACCTTGCGCGATGCGGCGTGCAGTTGCACGGCGAGCGGCATGTGCCGGCATCGCGTGATGCTGGTGCTGGCCTATCAGGCGAGCATGCAGGCAAACGAAGCGGCCGATTCCGCCGATGGGCGTGCAGGTGGTGACGGCAAGACGGGGCAGGCCGATCCGCGCGACGAAGCGGCGTGCAACCGGAATGACGTGGCGAGCGACGAAGCGCGCGACGGCCCGGACGATGCCCCGCAGGATTCCGACACGAACGGCGCGTCGCCCGCGGATCGCGCATGGAGCCCCGCCGATTTCGACGATGCCGCGCTGGCGGCGAGCTTCGCGCCGTCGGTGCTCGAACAGGCCGCGCGCATGGCGGCTGCACGGCCCGTCGTGGCCGTGCAGCTGTGGGCCGGTGCGCAATGGTCTCCGGTTGCACGACTGCCGATGTGCACGGTCCGGTTCTTCTCGCGACGCTCGCTCGCGCATGCGCGCTGCGATTGCCGGCAGGGAAGCGGCTGCGCGCACGTGGTGGTCGCCGTCTGGGCGTTTCGCCAGGCCGGTGCCCCGGCCGACGGTGTATCGGAAGCGATCGTCGAGGTGCGTCCGCCGGCCGGCGACGAAGGCGACAGCGACGAACACTGGTCGCCGTTGCGCGACGACGCGGCGCACGCGTTGATCGCCGATCTCGACAAGCTGGTGCACGCGCTATGGCTGGACGGTTCGAGTCAGCCGCCGATCGCGCTGGCCGCGCGGGTGGAGTCGTTGCGCGGGCGCCTTCGCGAGCGCGGCTGGCAATGGGTCGACGACGCGCTCGGCGAAGCCTGGCAACTGGTTCACGCGCAACATGCGCGCAGCAGCCGTTTCGAGCCGCTGCGGCTCGTGCGGGTCCTGGCTGAACTGTGGGCGCGCGTGCGTGCGGCGATGTCCGCCGCGACGCAGCGCGACGGTGCCGCGGTGCCGGCCCGTCAGATGCTCGGCATCGGCGTGAAGGGCGAGGTCGAACTCGATCATTTGCGGCTGGTGTCGCTCGGCGTCGAGCTGTGGAGCGACGAGGCGGAAGAGGGGGCGAGCGTGCTGTTCGCCGATCCCGACACGCAGACCGTGATGGTGCTGACGCGAAACTGGCCGCGTGCCGCCGACGTCGCGGCCGGCGGCCGGGCACCGGATCTGGCCGGCCGCCGTGTCGCGGGTTTTCCGTTGCGGCAGATCGCGGCCGGGCAGGTCGTCACGAAAACCGCGAAGCGTCGCGCGAATGGCGCGGTCGACATCGCGGCCGGCGTACGGCAGACGGGCGTGCTGCCGCTGTCACCGAAATCCTGGGACGATCTCGCCGCGCCGATCCGCCAGCCGGGCATCGCGGCGCTCGTCGCGCACCTGCGTGACGCGCTGCCCGATTTCGTGCGGCCGAGACAGGCGGCGAACGGCGCCGCGGCCGGCGCGGCCGGGTCACTGCACGTCGTCGCGTTCGAGCCGATGGTCGTGCGCTCGGTTCACTGGGATGCGGCCGCGCAGGTGCTGCACGCGCGGCTTGCGCAGCGCGAAGCCGGGACGGCCGACGCGAGCGTCGACGAGGTGCTGCACCTCGCGCTGCCGCATCGCGCCGTGGCGCCTGGCGCGGTCGATGCGCTGGAGCGCGCGCTGTCCGGCGAATGGGGTGCATTGCGCGCGCTGGCGGGCACCGTGCGCCTGCATGCGGGCACGGCCGTGATGCGGCCGCTGGCCGTGCTGACCGCACAGCGCGCCGTCGTGCTGCAGACCGAAGCAGCGGCGCCGCAGCCGCTGCCGCTGGCGGGCGGGCGCGAGCCGTTGCCCGCGCGGGTCGCGCTCGCGGAGGACACGCTGGCGCTGCTGGCCGAGTGGCTGCGCCAGGGCATGCGGCATCAGGGCGGCGGCGCGGTCGAGCGTGCGCGGGCGCAGGCCGCGCGGCTGGAGCGCGCCGGCCTCGCCAACGCCGGCCGGCTGCTGCGCGCGCTGGCCGACAGCCTGCGCGCGGCGCAATCGGCGTCGCTGCTGACGCAACTGGGTTCGCTGACGTTGCTGCTGCTGGGCATCGTCGAGCAATGACGGCATGACCGTCGACCGGGCGAGCAGGCAGCGCCCGACACCGCGCGTCGCCGTGCAGGCCGTACGGATCGCGGGATGAATGAACGAGAGGGCGTCGTGGCTGCCTGACGGCCGCGGCATGCAGGCGCGGCATCGTGCCGCGTCGTCGATCCGAGTGAGAGGGAACGGATGCGTCGTTTTGAACTGATCGAAGGCAATTCCAGCAAGTTCTGGGAAGTGGAGCAGGACGGCTCCGGGCTCAATATCCGCTGGGGCCGCATCGGCACCGCGGGCCAGAGCCAGACGAAGTCGTTCGCGGACGACGCGAAGGCGCGCGCCGCGCTCGACAAGCTCGTCAAGGAGAAGACCGGCAAGGGCTATGCGGAAGTCGCGGTGGCGGCCGGCGCGAGCATCGGCGCGACCGCCGCGAAGCCGCCGGCAGCCACGCCGTCGGCAGCCTCGTCCGCTGTGCCGGAAGCGTCCACAGAGGCAGAATCGGCGGCGAGTACGCAACCCGCAGCGGTGAAGACGGCGAAGCGTGCGCCGTCCGCGCCGTCGGCCCAGCCGGGCGCATCGACGCCGGCTTCTACGGCCACGTCCGCCGCCACCCCCGCGTCCGCGCCGCCCGTCGCGGCCGAAAGTTTCGATGCCCAGTGCGAGCGTGTCGTCGAAACCGTGCGCGCGCAGATCGCGAACGGTGACATGCAGCCCGGCGAGACGCTGACGGTCGCCGTGATCAAGCGCCGTTACAACGTCGGCGATCAGGGCGCCGCGATGGCGTTCGACGTCCTGAAGTCGCGCCGGCTGCTGTATGGCTGGGGAACGTCGGCCACCGTGCATGAGCATGCGCAGGCTGCTGCGGCGGCACTCGGCGAATGGGTAACAACCGAGACTGCCGCCGCACCGGCGCACGCAGCACCCGCGGTCGCCGACACCGCCGTGCCGCCGTGGCTCGCGCACGGCGAACCCGTGCGCCTGTCGCCGCAGATGCAGCGCGAAGCCTATGCGTCGCGCCGCTTTCCCGTCGAGGTGAGCGTGCCCGACGTGCGCGCCGCGTGGCTGAAGATCGAAGGCAAGGACGGATACTCGATCGACATCGGCGCGACCGATGCGGCGCTGCGCCCGGCCGTCCAGCGGATGCTCGACCGGCTGGCCGCACGCACGCCGATCGCCGGGCCGGTGGCGGATGCGCAAGCCGATGCCGCGCTGTTCGCGCTGGCGATGAGCGTCGGCGACTATCACGGCGAAACCACGATCGGCCGCCCGGTCGTCGACTACCTGGTCGCGCAATACGGTTTGACGGGCGCGATCGACGTGCTGTTCGATGCGTTGAAAATCCAGGTCCACGCGGACTACGACCGTCAGGCGCAGCGCCGCGTCCATCGTTTCACGACGAATGTCGAAGGCCCGGTGCGCGATAGTTGGCGCGGGCCGATCGTCGGCAGCGAGGCGGCGCTGCGCGAGCATCTCGCCGCAGCGAGCGAGGCGGACTGGCAGGCGTGCGTCGACAGGAGCGAAGCCGCGATCCCGACGCTGCACCCGACCCGCCAGCCGATTCCCGCACTGTTGTTGCCCGATGCGCCGCACTTGTCGAATGCACTGGTGCGCCGGCTGGGCGCCGAGCGCGACGTGCCCGAGACGCTGCACTGGATGCTGCTGACCGCGACCGATCCCGATGCGATCGCCGTCGCCGCGAAAATCCGCCCGGACAGCTATGGCCATTCGTTCTGGGGGATGTCGCGGATGGTCGCGACCGCACTGCGCGAGCGCGGCGCGGCGGCGTTCGACGTACTCGAACGCGGCGCCGCCGACGATGCGGCGGGCGACGCGCTCGCCGCGATCGGCACGCCCGACGCGGTGGCCGCGCTGGCCAAGGTCGCCAGCGGTTCGAAGGGCGCGCTCGCGCGCCTCTCGCTGTCGCTCGATCGCTGGCCGGTGGCGGGCATGGTCGCGCTGTCGCGGCTCGTGGCCGCGGGCGGCAAGGATGCCGGGCTGCTGACGCCGAGCCTGACGCGCCTGCTGCGCGCGCATGCGGCGCACGTCGACGGGCTGCGGCCGTGGCTCGACGCGCCGGCACAGGCGGTGATCGACAAGCTGCTCGCGCTGCTGGCCGGCCCGGCCGACGTCGCATCGGCAGACGAACTGCCGGGCGTGCTGGCGGCGCCGCCGTGGCTTGCCGCGCGGCAGAAAAAGGCCGCCGTGCTGACGCTGGAGCCGCTCGAACTGGCGGCGATCGAATGCTGGGACGAAGCGAAGCGCAACCAGGCGAAAACGCCGAACCAGTGGGAGGCGAAGCGATTCGCCGAAGCGGCAAGGAACACGTTGACGCTGGTCGCCGGCCTCGGCTTCGACGCGAGCAAGAAGTACTATGGGCCGCTCGGCGAGGCTGCGGCGAAGGCGATCCGGCAAGGCGACGCGCCGGCGTTCGTCGCTGCGTGGCGCGCGATGATCGACGAGCGCAAGCGCGAGCGGTACTTCTGGTACTCGCTGCGCGCCGAGTACCTGACGCTGCTGCCGGCGGCGGTGGCGGTCGACATCTGGAACGCGATTGCGGGCGATTACAGCACGGCCGGCGTCAATATGCTGATGGCGACCTTCGGCTTGCCCGCGTTGCCCGGCCTCATCGCGACCGTGCGCAGCAAGCCGACGGAGAATTTCAGTTACGCGCTGAACTACGGCGCCGTCGAATGCGCGCCGATCGCGGCCCGCGCGTTCGCGAAGCTGAAGACGTTGCGCGACGACGGCCGTGCGTGGCTGCTGAAGTTTCCCGAACATGCGGCCAGCGGCCTGATCGCGCCGTCGCTCGGCAAGCCGGGCGAAGCGCGCGACTGCGCCGGCACTGCGCTGCGATTGCTGCAGGCGAACGGCCACGAGGCATTGCTGATGGAGGTCGCTGCGCGCTATGCCGACCCCGCGGTGCCGCAGGCGGTGCGCGCGGTGCTCGACGAGAGCCCGCTCGACCGTTTCCCGACCAAGCGCAGCAAGCTGCCCGAATTCTGGCAGCCGCGCGGCTGGCGCCGGCCGGTGCTGAAGAACGGCAAGGCGCTGCCGGACGACGCGCTCGACGCTCTCGGCCAGATGCTGACGTTCCCGACCGGTGAAGGGATCTACGGCGGCATCGACGTCGTGAAGGATGCATGCACGGCGGAGTCGCTGGCCGACTTCTCGTGGGACTGCTTCAACGCATGGCTCGATGCCGGCGCGCCGGGCAAGGAGGGCTGGGCGCTGACCGCGCTGGGCCTGTTCGGCGACGACGACACCGCACGCAAGCTGACGCCGCTGATCCGCACGTGGCCGGGCGAATCGGCCCACGCGCGCGCGGCGACCGGCCTCGACGTGCTGGCCTCGATCGGCAGCGACGTCGCGCTGATGCTGCTCAACGGTATCGCGCAGAAGGTCAAGTTCCGTGCACTGCAGGACCGTGCGCGCGAGAAGATCGATGCGATCGCGGAAGCGCGCGGGCTGTCGTCGGAGGAACTGGAAGATCGTCTCGCGCCGGATCTCGGACTCGACGCGCAGGGCACGATGCTGCTCGACTTCGGTCCGCGCGCGTTCCGGGTCGGCTTCGACGAGACGCTGAAGCCGTATGTGCGCGAGACCGGCGCCGACGGCGTGGCCGGCGCGCGGCTGGCAGACCTGCCGAAGCCGAAGAAGACCGACGATCCGGTGAAGAGCAAGGAAGCGGTCGAGCGCTTCAAGCTGCTGAAGAAGGATGCGCGCACCATCGCGAGCCAGCAGCTCGCGCGGCTCGAGGTGGCGATGTGCGGCCGCCGCCGCTGGACGCCCGAGGTGTTTCGCGCGTTTCTCGCCGAGCATCCGCTGGTGCGCCACCTGGTTCAGCGTCTCGTCTGGGGGGTGTACGAAGTGGACGATGGCGGCAACTTCGGCGGCACGCTGAAGGCCTGCTTCCGCGTGGCGGAAGACGGCACCGCGGCCACGGCTGACGACGATGCGTTCACGTTGCCGGAAGGCGCGACGATCCGCATCGGCGTGCCGCATGCGCTGGAAATCGCGCCGGCCGACGCCGCCGCGTTCGGGCAGGTGTTCGCCGACTACGAGTTGCTGCAGCCGTTCGCCCAGCTTGGCCGCGACGTGTACCGGCTGACCGACGATGAGCGCAACGGGCGGCAGCTCGAACGCTGGAAGGGCGTCAAGGTGCCGACCGGCCGCGTGCTCGGGCTCGTCAACAAGGGCTGGCGCCGCGGCCAGGTGCAGGATGCCGGCTGCATCTGGTATTTCACGAAGCCGCTCGGCGCGGGCAAGGTGATCGAGCTGTCGCTTGACCCGGGGATCATCGTCGGGGCGGTCGACATGTATCCGGATCAGGAACTCGGTGCGTTGCAGGCCGGCTCGCCGTCGAACTGGGGCAGCATTCGCGACGCTGATGCGTTGTCGACGCTCGACGAAATCTCGGCTAGCGAGTTGATTCGCGATCTGGAAGGGATGCGCGAGTAACGCGCGCTCGCCACCGAAGCGGGCGAGCGCTGAGCCGTCCGCTTCGACTACGCCGACATCGCACGTTCTTCCTTGCTACAACACTCGCCGGCTGCGGTCGTATTTCGCGGCAAAAAATCGAGGTGCGGGACGAATGTGAGGCTGGCCCCGGCAAGCAGTGCCATCCTGTGAGCCCGACTTTGCAATGAGAGGCGCGGCGAGCTTGCCGCGCCCCATCGGGTCGTGCCGCGTTACTTGACGGAGCTCGCGCTGACCTTCGCGAAATCCAGGCTGCCGAAGCCGGTGTCGTCGTCCCAGCCGGCCTTCGCGGTGTAGCCGTGGCTACTGTAGCCGTTGTTGCCCGACGACACGTCGTGGAGCAGCGACGTATTGGTCGGCAGGCCTTGGTAGAACGCCGAAGTCGGCAGGCCGAGGCTGTTGTTGTTGGCCGATTCGACGCGTGCCCAGCCGCCGACGAAAATCGGCGACGCGAGGCTCGTACCGCCGACGAGCTGGTTCGTCTGCCCGTTGATGACGATGTACGCGCCCGTCGCCTGCGCGGCGTCGAACGCCACGTCGGGCAGCACGCGCTTCGTCACCGTGCTGCCGAGCGCGGCGGTCTGCCAGCTCGGCGCGGTCTCGAACGCGCTCACGCCGCCACCCGTTGCCCAGATCCGCACGGCGTTGTCGACCGGGTTGCCGTTGCTGTCGAGGTCCGCATAGGCGACGCCTTCATTCCACGCGGTTTCGCCGGCCCACGTCGTGGTGCCGGTGGTCGAGAGCGTCGTGCCGCCGACGGCGACGACGTACGGCGAGCTCGCGGGCGACGACACGCTGTACTTGGACAGGTTGATCGTCGTCTTGACCGACGTGCCGTTGTACGTGCCGATATAGCCGGGCTCGCCTTGCGGTGACGTAGACCACTGATAGACGCCTGCATCGCCGGCCGAGACCGAGAAGACTTGCCCTTGTGCGACAGCCTGCTTGAATACCGCGTCGTCGGCCGCGAGCGAGCCGTCCGAGTTGGCGGCCGTTTCGTCGAGGCCGAGCGACACGTTGATGACGGTCGCCTTGTTGTCGGTCACCGCCTTGTTGTAGGCGGCGGTCAGCGTCGCGTCGGTGAGGCCGCTGTCGTTGCTGTCGCCGTTGATGGCCGAGTAGAAGATCAGCTGTTTGACGCCGCCCGACGTGCCGATGATGTCCTGGCTGTCGAGATCCCACTCGCCCGGATCGCCGTCGTCGGCCAGTGTGCCGGAGCCGCCCGCGACCACTGCCGTGTTGACGGTTGCCAGGCCGGCGTTCTGCGTGAAGGTGTTCAGGTCGGCGATGGTCTGGGTCATGTCGCCCCAGGTGATGATGCCCACCGTGGTGTTGGTCGCGGCGGGCAGGCCGCTCGCGTCATAGATCTTTGCGAAATCGGTCGGCTGGTGGCCGACTTGCTGCGACGCCGCTGACGCATTCTTCGAAACCGCATTCGGTTCGATGACGGCGGCCGGCGCGAAGCGGTGCAGCAGGCGATGCGGCACGGCGGCGTTCTGCAGGCCGAGCACGGAATCGACGATCGAGCCGAGCGAGGCCGGGATCAGTGCCGCCGAATCGTTCGCGTAGACCGGCTTGCCGCGATAGTTGAAGCGCTTGATGCTCGCCTGGAAGCCGCGCTGCACGTTGGCGGCATTGCCGTCGGCGGCGATCAGTGTGTTGTTGTCAGAGACTGTGATGTTGCTGAAGCCGTTCGCCTTCAGGTGAGCGACCACGGTTGCGACCTGTGCGTCGGTCGGCGAGAAGCGCGCCTTGAACTGGGCGGGCGTGAGGTACTTGTGATAGCTCGCGCTACCCGGCTGGTTGACGTCGCGAAGGAACGTGTCGAGCTGGTCCGCGTTGCGATTCTTCAGAACCACGGTCACGTGCAGCGGCTGGCTCAATTCGAGCGGCGTCACGTTCGTATCGGTAAGCGCTGGCGTGCCGACGCTGTTCAGCGAGTAGCTGGGCGCCGCAGCGGACGCGGCCAGTGCCTGCGATGCGGCCGCGGCCGGTGCATTGGACAGGAGGAACGCGCTGGTGCGGGTCTGGACCCAGTTGGTTGCCGCCTGGGCGGACAGCGGGACCATCGTGGCTGCTACTCCAACTGCAATTGCCGTCAGCGCAAAGCGTTGCAGGAGTTTGCGATTGACGTATTGAGTTCTCTGCATTGTGAGCTCCGAGATTTCGACGAAGAACGGGTGCGGCGCGCGGCCCGGATCGCGGGTAGCGAAGGGCGGCCGATGCAACCTGACGCAAGCCAGAACGATCAGCAGAATTCAAGGCGACATTAGTATTCCTCCCCACCCACCATCAGAATTGGAGGCCGGTCGGGTATCGGGCTCGCGTATCGCGGGCACCGATTCTGCGCTCGGCCCTCTTGTTTGTCGGGCCCCGCCGCGATCCTGCGTGCGGTGGTCCGACAATTGCTTTGGGTACAGTCCGCGGTTTGCGGATAGAACAGCTTCGATTCGCTATCTATTGATTAGGAATGCCAGTTATTTGAGCCGAAAAGACCGTATTGCGATGCCATTCGACGCCCTGGGCTGCTACGGTTGTTCCAGGCGATTGCAATGCTGCATGGGACTGACGATGCAACTTCGTGTGGTGCGAACGGTGTGGTTCGGCAAGCTAGGCTCGGCGGATGAAACCTGCCGTGCCGTCAAGCAGATCGCGATGCTGACGACGTTTCCTTGCGACGCATCGTGACGAAACGGTCCAGCCTGAAGCGAAGCTGGATGGCGGTGAGTCGAGAAACTTTCCCTCGCGGAAGTAATTGCGGCTTTGTGAGCCGGATATCGCCATCACAATGGTGTAATTAAAATGGAAGTTATTTGTCGGGTTTTTGGTTTATTTGCGCAATTCAAACTCCTGTCGACATTTATTGCGGGAAAAGATAACAAGGAAGAAAACGGAGCGTCAAATATTTTTTGATGAAATCTAAAATGTTTAGATCGAGGTTTGGCAGGGTTGCCGAGAAAGGTTTCAAAGCTTGCAATGGTCGTAAGTAGAACGTAGGGGTGTCGAGCTGAATGCGCGGGGCGACGTGAACCGGTTCCTTGGGTGAACGTCGGGTGGGGAATCAAGAGACTCGCTTCGACGCTGTTCGTTCGAGCGTGAGTGCGCTGTAAGTACTTGGAAAGCGAGACAACGAGTGATCTATTGACATTGAAAGTGGCAATACACGTGGGGCGAGGTCGTGCAACACTGTCAGCGATCTCGATACCCGACGTGTTTCACGTCAGGTCAACACCATGTTCAGATTCTCGTCATCCGGCAGCGGCCGATGCGCATTGAAGTCGCTCTTCGGCGGCTTCGCGAAGCGCGCGTTGTAGGCGGCCATGAAGGAGGGCGCATAAGCGTTCGCGTCGGCCACCGTATTGATCCCGCGCAATCGCATCTCCTTGACCAATCGATCCTGCAACGTCAGGTGCGCTCGCTCCACGCGTCCCTTGGCCGAACTGCTGCTCGCACAGAATGTGTCGATGTTCAGCTCG